>NZ_CP026378.1:3077466-3385213 GCF_002953215.1 Mixta calida | reverse complement strand
CGCATCGAACTTATTAAAGAATCCTGGCGCGGCGTCCGGCCCGTTCTGCACTATTCCATTTCCCAGGAAGGGCTGATTCCCGAACAGGGTTTTCCCGATCAGCAAACGCTGGGCCTGGCCAAATCAAAGCTACGGGCGCACTCCGATTTCTATTTCAACGACACGCTTAATGACTGGGCGTTATCATTCGATGCGTTCGATATTATGTGTGAGGTGAAGATGAAAAATCTCGCCAGAGACAGGCTGTATGAATATCAGCGGCTGAAAGGGTAAGGTTGTTAACTGTCCGTAACCTAAAGCAAGAGCAATGTTGTACAGTGGCGGCCAGCGGGCTTCGGGATGCAGGCCCGTCCAGGCACCCGCTGAATTCCACCCATAAAAAAGGCCGCTAAAGCGGCCTTTGTCCGGGTAAAGCGTTACCTTATTCGGTGACTTTGTTTTTAAGGTCGCTGGCGCCTTCTTTGGTCTTATTCCAGCCTTTCTCAGTGCCTTCTTTCGTGGCGTCCCAGCCTTTTTCGGTACCTTCTTTGGTTTTGTGCCATGCCTTCTGCGTGCCTTCGCTGGCGCGGCTGCTCAGGTTGTGGCTTTTACCTTCGGCGGCATGCTCAGATTTAAGCTTCAGCTCCTCGCCCTGATTCTGGGTTTGATGCAGTTTTTCTTTCGCGGTGTTCGCCCCTTCATGCGCGGTGGCGACAGTGTCATCGGTAGCGTGTGTAGTTGCAGCAAAAACAGGAGAAGCCAGCAGCAGTGCAGACAGTGCGATGATTGATTTTTTCATATATCCCTCTTTAAACGTTATCAACCTCAACAGTGTAGTTAAGAATGGCACGGCCGTTGGGCATCTGCCTTAGGAATATGCCGTAAAGTGACGGGAAAGGCCGAAGCGGCTGTCGTTGTTATCAGCATGGCAGGGAAGGCGATAAGTGGGCTGGGCATCGGTGTCTGCAGGCTTCCTGAGGTTTGATGTAATCGCGTCCTGACAGGCCGAGCCTTAATCATTAAGCAAAAATTCGGATATCGCCATAAGGCAATAAAACCACTGCTTTCAGCAATATCCCGTAGTTTTAAACTGTCTCGATAAGGGAGCGCACCTGATAAAAAAGCTATGCATAACTCAAATAGCAAAATATTGTGCTATAGATCACACTCCTTCTACAGCGAACCGGGGAATGAGTATGAGTCTGGCATTAGAGCAAGATTTACTTGTGGGCGCGGTATTGGTTGAGATTCTTCGGCAGCATCCAGAAATTAAGCTGAACAGCGAATTTGTGGATGCTGTAGTGGTGATGAGTGAAAGGCTGTGCGAAATCTTCCCACTTGAAACTGAGTAAACCCGCTGAGGGGCGCTCAGGCGGTGAAACGGGGAGGTATCCAGGAAAAATGATAAAAGAAAGATGGAAAATTGACAGTTTGGTTAGTTAGACAGAGTAAGCCCGCTTTGGCGGGCTTTTTTTGTCAAACTTAAACACCTCCTGGGAGGCGGCGATCTTTCTTATGGGGCTTTGGCCATAGAATGCTCGTGCTGAATACTGCCTCGGTTTGTTACCAGCAAATCAGGGAGTAAATAGCATGAGCAGATGTAAATCCGCTTCCCACGTATTCTATCGCTGTCAGTATCATCTCGTATCACAAGCTTTAGGGTAATCACTTCTGGCAAAGTGGCACAGGGTGCGTCAATCTTTGATCTGATAACGCTCAACGGCCACAGAAATGTGGCCTATATTATCCTTTCAAAAAAGGTGTGTAATTGTATGGTTTTTCATCATAGGGAAATGATGTATGAGCTATGGTCTACCTGGAACGGATCTTTACTACCTGCCGCGCGATAATCTTGAACCTGAGAAATTTGAGTTAATCATGAGTCCATCTCATGCCTGGTCGCGCATTGACAGTGAGTACGTTTTTGATGACAACTGGTCATCGGGTTTTCAGCTGGTTAATATGCAGCGCCGCGCTTTTAACGGTTATACAAATCAGCTGCCGCCACACGGGCCACGCGAGCGGGAAAAACTGAAAAGCATGGTATATGGCGGCCAGGTGGTAATGCTCGAAAGGTTCAGCACTTCGGCAGGCAAATTGTTTTATATCAATGATGACGGCGGTGATGCTGCCAACTTACTGATTTAGTGTATGATGGTGTTTTTGAGGTGCTCCAGTGGCTTCTGTTTCTATCAGCTGTCCCTCCTGTTCAGCTACAGACGGGGTGGTGCGTAACGGTAAAAGTACTGCCGGACATCAGCGCTATCTCTGCTCTCACTGCCGTAAAACATGGCAACTGCAGTTCACTTACACCGCTTCTCAACCCGGTACGCACCAGAAAATCATTGATATGGCCATGAATGGCGTTGGATGCCGGGCAACCGCCCGCATTATGGGCGTTGGCCTCAACACGATTTTACGTCACTTAAAAAACTCAGGCCGCAGTCGGTAACCTCGCGCATACAGCCGGGCAGTGACGTCATCGTCTGCGCGGAAATGGACGAACAGTGGGGCTATGTCGGGGCTAAATCGCGCCAGCGCTGGCTGTTTTACGCGTATGACAGGCTCCGGAAGACGGTTGTTGCGCACGTATTCGGTGAACGCACTATGGCGACGCTGGGTCGTCTTATGAGCCTGCTGTCACCCTTTGACGTGGTGATATGGATGACGGATGGCTGGCCGCTGTATGAATCCCGCCTGAAGGGAAAGCTGCACGTAATCAGCAAGCGATATACGCAGCGAATTGAGCGGCATAACCTGAATCTGAGGCAGCACCTGGCACGGCTGGGACGGAAGTCGCTGTCGTTCTCAAAATCGGTGGAGCTGCATGATAAAGTCATCGGGCATTATCTGAACATAAAACACTATCAATAAGTTGGGACCATTACCCGCGATTCGCACTGATAGGCTTCATCATTTCTAAAATCTCTAACGCGTGAGATGACAAAGGAACAATATGTTCACGCTTTGCCTTCATTCGTTCGGCCGGGATTGTCCAGAGCTTAGCATCAAGATCGATCTCTACCCACCGTGTTCCGGAAGCCTCAGAAGGGCGCACAAGCGTAAGAAGCTGCCATTCAATCAGACAACGAGTCGGAATAGATAGATTGGACATAACCAGAGAGCGCATAAGCTTCGGCAATTCCTCTGGTCGCAGTGTAGGCATATTCTGCTTTTTAGGCTTTTCAAACGCCATCCCGATACCGGAGGCAGGGTTAGCATCAATCAGCCCGGTATTAACCGCATAAATCATGATTTCGTTAATACGTTGTACTAAACGGCGAACGGTTTCTAAAGCACCACGAGCTTTAATCGGCTCTAATGCTTCTACAAGCTTACGGGCTTTAATCTCCTGCACTGGTATCTCGCCAATGGCGGGAAAAACATCTTTCTCAAGAGAGCGCCAAATATCCTTAGCATAATCCGGCGTAATGCTGCCTTGCTTCAAAGCAAACCAGTTTGCGGCTACGGTTGAAAAAATGCTGTCTAACGCTATCTGCTGTTGTTCTGTAACCTGTTCGGCCTGCGCCTGTGGGTCAATTCCATTAACGAGTAAAGAGAGGTAATCAGCACGTAAGCGTCTGGCATCTGCCAGCGAAAGGGCAGGGAAAGCACCAAGGCCCATCATGGTGCGCTGCTTTGTTGCCGGACGTTGATAACGGAAACGCCAGAGCTTTTTCCCGCTGGTCTTCACTATCAGGAAAAGCCCATCGCCATCATGCAGCGTTAGATCCTTCTCTAACGCTTTAGCGCGCAGAACTTCGGTGTTGGTCAGGGGGCGTGTTGTCCGTGCCACTGTGGCCGCTCCTTCATGAATTGGTATACGCTTTTAGGTATACATCCTACCGTATACCTAAACGTATACCAATAATCACCGGATTTAGCCGGATGCTCTCGGACAACAACAGATACAAAAAAGCCCGCGAAGGCTTATGCCATGCGGGCTTTCCGTACTTCACCAGACGTATCCGGATCAACATTTGGTGGAGCTGGCGGGAGTTGAACCCGCGTCCGAAATTCCTACATACTATTTCTATGCTTGGTTAAACAATGGTTTGCCTTTAAAAACAGTGATTTGGTCTTTCACGGTTTTGCAAGGTTTCGCACCGTTTCGCACTGCGCCGCCACTTTGCCGCCATTAGGTTTTGCTCCAGTTTAGGTTGTGCAGGGGGTTCTTAGTTACCGCATCTTCTAAATGGTCTGGTGCAAAATGCGCGTAGACCATTGTCATTTTTATATCGGCGTGTCCTAAAATATCTCTCAAGACTAAGATGTTGCCGCCATTCATCATAAAATGACTTGCAAACGTATGCCTTAATACATGGGTACATTGTCCTTCTGGTAACTCAATTCCTGCGCGATTAATGGCTCTTTCAAAGGCTTTTCGGCAAGGCTTAAATAGTTTTCCTCGGCTTTTTGGTAATTCTTCATACAAACTATTGGATATGGGAACAGTTCTATTCTTTTTCCCTTTCGTTTTTGTATAAGTAATACGGTATTTGGTAATTTGATGCCCCTGCAAATTTTCAGCTTCACTCCATCGGGCACCTGTAGCTAAGCAAATTTTAGCTACACTAAGCAAATCTTTGTTAGAAGACTCGGCGCAAGCATCCAATACTCGCTTTATTTCTACAGGGGCTAAAAAAGATAATTCGCCTTCTGCTATTTTAAATGTAGGTAACCCAGATAAGGGGTTAGGTGCTTGCCAGTGCCCCAGTCTTTTTAAAGTGCCGAAAACAGAAGATAAGTTGCGTTGCTCAAGGTTAACGGTACGTGGCTTTACTGGAGACATAGGTAAGCCATTCTCGTCTAAAACTTCGCCCTTCAGACGAGCCTCACGATAGGAGGTAAACATGCCAGCAGTAAGATCGGCTGCTACGGGATCACTTAAACCCCTGCATATGATATGGAGTTTTGCCAGCATCCTTTTTGGATCAGCAAGTGTTTGACCGTATAGTGAGTACCACTGTTGAATGAGTTCCGAGAGCTTACGCCTATCAGCTTTTTCGCCTAGCCACGGCTTGCTGTCAGTCTCTTCCATCGTAAAGCTTTCAAAAGCGATTGCTTCGCCTTTGGTAGCGAATTGCTTTCTTATTCTTTTCCCTTCGCGCCCGCCAGGATAACACTCACATATCCATTTACCATTCGGCAGTTTTCTTACAGTCATATTAGTTTTTATTTAAAGTAATGTTTGCTCGTCCGATTAGTTCGATTTCGTCTAAAGAGCAATCGAAAGATATATTTTCGTCAGAAACTCTTATTTTATTTACAGGGATTCTGTTGATTTTTCTAAGGCTAAATAAACCTTCGATTTTAACTAACCATACGCCATCTTTAATTTCATTGATGTCTTTGTCAATAATATAACTTTTATGATTGTTGGAAAGATAAATCAAGTTGTTGGTATTTTGCGGCAGTAAGGAACTATCAATAATAAATTTCCCTTCGCTAACTAATGATCCATCAGCTAAAAGGTATTTATCAAGAGCAGGCGCTAGGGAATGTGCTTTAAAGCTGCTTGGGCGTTCACTATTTGAGAACGGTTCACCTTGCCCTGTGCTTAACCATAGCAAAGAAGCCCCAGTTTCAAGAGCGCATTGGATTACCCATTCAGCAGGGAAACTGTCACGCATGTACCTGTTTGCCATAGTGCTTTTCGATACATCCAAATGAAGGCAAAGCTGCTGTCTTGATTTGAAGCCATACGCTTCTACGATGCGGTGAATGGCTTCTCTGCCACCGGAATCTGTACCCACTGTGATCCTATTCATGGATTTTCCTGTTGACGTACCAATAATGAGATCTTACTATCCGCATCAAGTTCTCGTTTTGGTAACCGTGAAAGACCTTGCGAGACCGAGCGAAACCCTAAAACAAACTCGGGATACTGCACTATGAGCGAAAAGATTTCAATTCGTATACCAAAAGTGGTTGTTACTCCAAGTGAATTTGCAGCGCTAGAAAACCTTTCTAGGAGCGCAGTATATAGCCGGATTCATCGCGGTGCATTGGCTAAATTCCTAAAAAATAAAGAGAAAAATAAAAGCTGGGTGGAGATTTATTACCTGCGTTACAAAAAAGATCAACTGTCAAAGGCTCTCGGTCATTCTCGTTTTGAAATCATTGTTGATGAACTCGTCTCATGTTGAGACCTAAAGGGATTTAAGTCATGTTTGATTTTCGCGTTTCAACACATAGCCATTTTGATGAAGCCTGCCGGGCATTTGCGGCAAAGCACAATATCATCCAGCTGGCTAAGAAAGCGGGTCTGAATCCGCAGACCATCAGCAACAAGCTGAACCCGGAACAGGTGCATCAGCTTACGGTTCGGGAAGTGCTGATCCTTACCGACCTGACCGAAGATGCCACGCTGGTTGATGGGATGCTGGCACAGCTGCAGTGCCTGCCATGTGTACCGGTTAATGAAGTGGCGCAGGAAAAATTATCTTCTTACGTCCTCAAAGCCACTGCAGAAGTAGGGCAGCTGGCCGCCGCTGCAGTTGTTCAGGACAAAATCACAACGTCCTGCCGCCGTGGCTTAATTCAGAACGTAAACAGCGGTATTCGCTGTCTGACGCTGGCCGCAATGGCCGTACAGACGCGCATTCATTCAAACCCGACGCTTGCCAGCACCGTGGACGCTATCAGCGGTCTTGGCGCCTCGATCGGTATCAGCTGAGGTAAGCATGGCATTTTCAGTGGCCCCTCTGCTGAAGCAGCAAAGCCCGTCACCCTCTTACGGTCATGGCTGGATAATGGGGCAGGACGGCAGGCGCTGGCACCCGTCAAATAACCAGGCGGAACTGCTGGCAGGTTTAACCGGAAACGGGAGAAAGAAAAAATGGCAATTGAAGGTGAAAACATTGCTGTTCAGTTAAGCGCCGGTCAGCGTGTTAACGGCCTGAATCACATTGCGGCTATCCGCACGAAATTGTGGGGTGATAACTGCGGTAATGAGCTGAAGCGTTTTATGGCTGATATGCGCGACAAGCGCGATACGCAGTACGAGCAGAACAAAAGGGCATTAGGCGCAATTTTCTTTCTGGCAAATATCCGGTCAGAACGTCATGACGTTGAATTTGATGAACTGACGAGTGATGAAAAATACGCGCTGATAAGTGCAATGAATCATATTCGTGCAGTCGTGAGTTTATTTCCCAAAAAACTGACGTTACCTAATTAATTAACCCAACGAAATTAAATGGCGTAAACCCGCCGGGCATTCTTTTGCCCAAATTCTGGAGAAAGAAATATGCGAAATATTGAAACCCGTAGTTTTGAAGCTGATAAAGACGCAATGGTGGCACTGCTCAATAAGGCACGCAACGAGGAACGCAAAGAGCGTGCGCTGCGCGTTTCTGAGCGTCTTGTTGCGCTTGCCCTTCATATTCATCAGAAGGAGCTGAACGGCATTGAAGCGGCAGAGCTTATCCGCCAGGAAGCTGCACGTTATGAAAGCGAATCACAGGAGCTGCACTGATGAGCGACTCAATGGACCGCGTACAGGAACGTGTGCAGGAAGAACTGGCGCGCCATCTTTATAAGGCGACCAGTCGCCCCGTTCACGTCAGCAAATTTTTTTGCGAAGAATGTGATGCCGCGATCCCGGAAGCGCGCCGCCGCGCAATTCAGGGCGTGCAGTGTTGTGTCACCTGCCAGGAAATCGCAGAGCTGAAAAATCGCCACTACCGGGGCGGCCTCTGATGCAGAAAGAATACGCTTACCCGTGGAACGCTCCACGGGAAGCGGTTAACCCGCGCCTGAAAACAACTGAGCCGGTGCCGGCATCAGCGCTTTCAACCCTTATCACTCTTTACGCTGCTGACGGGAAGCACGAACAGCTGCGCCGCGAAGCACAGAGTGATGAGGCATGGAATCGCTTTTTTTATAACGAGTCCCGCGATCCCGTCTTACGTGAAATGGCACAGGATAATCTGGTCAGCCGCGCCAGAATGGCCCACGAACAGCAGCGCTTCAATCCCGATCTGGTTATTCTGGCTGACGTAAACGCCGAACCTGCCCACATCAGCAAACCGCTGATGGAGCGCATTAACTATTTCCAGCGCCTGGACAAGCCCAAAGCCTATTCCCGTTATCTGAATGAAACCATCAGGCCATGCCTGGAAAGGCTGTCCCGCGTGCGTGACAGTCAGGTGTCTGCGTCGTTCCGGTTTATGGCAAGCCATGACGGTCTGGAAGGGCTGCTGGTGCTGCCTGAAATGAATCAGCATCAGGTCAAGCGCCTGTCCACGCTGGTTGCGGCACACATGAGCATGTGTCTGGATGCGGCCAGTAGCGATCTGTTTGTTGCCGATGAGGTTAAACCGGAACAAATCAGGCAGGCATGGGAAAGGGTGGCCGCTGAAGCCATGCGGCTGGACGTCATCCCGCCCGCCTGGGACCAGCTGCGCCGTAAAAAGCGCCGCCGTAAGCCCGTTCCTTATGACCTTATTCCGCCGTCGCTGGCCCGTATGCTGTGCGCGGACTGGTGGTATCGCAAGCTGTGGCAAATGCGCTGCGAGTGGCGGGAGGAACAGCTGCGCGCCGTATGCCTGGTCAACAAAAAAGCCTCCCCGTATGTCAGCTATGAAGCCGTGATCCACAAACGCGAGCAGCGCCGGAAATCGCTTGAGTTCTTCCGCTCGCATGAACTGGTTAATGAAAGCGGCGACACGCTGGATATGGAAGACGTGGTGAACGCCAGCAGCAGTAACCCCGCACACCGCCGTAATGAAATGATGGCCTGCGTTAAGGGGCTGGAGCTTATCGCGGAAATGCGCGGCGACTGCGCCGTGTTCTATACCATCACCTGCCCGTCACGCTTCCACGCCACCCTGAGCAACGGCAGACCTAATCCGAAGTGGACCAGTGAAACGGTCCGCCAGAGCAGTGATTATCTGGTTGATACGTTTGCCGCGTTCCGCAAGGCCATGCATAAGGCCGGTCTGCGCTGGTATGGCGTCCGCGTTGCTGAACCGCACCATGACGGCACCGTACACTGGCATCTGCTGTGCTTTATGCGCAAGAAAGAACGCCGCTCAATTACGGCGCTGCTGCGTAAGTTCGCCATTCGAGAAGATCGTGCGGAGCTGGGAAACAATACCGGACCGCGCTTTAAGTCTGAACTGATTAACCCCAAAAAAGGCAGCCCGACCAGCTACATTGCCAAATACATCAGCAAGAACATCGACGGGCGCGGACTGGCTGGCGAAATCAGCAAGGAAACCGGTAAATCACTGCGTGACAATGCGGAAAACGTAAACGCATGGGCATCGCTGCACCGCGTGCAGCAGTTCCGTTTCTTTGGTATTCCGGGACGTCAGGCTTACCGGGAGCTGCGCCTGCTGGCAAGTCAGAACAGCCGCATGGGCGGTGATAAAAAGCCGGGCGCGCCGGTACTTGAAAACGCCAGTCTGGACGCGGTGCTGGCTGCTGCTGATGTGGGCTGCTTTGCCACCTACATCATGAAACAGGGCGGCGTGCTGGTTCCCCGCAAACATCACCTTATCCGAACGGCCTATGAGCGTAACGAGGAGCCGAGCGCCTACGGCGATCACGGCATCCGCATTTATGGTATCTGGTCACCACTTATTGAAGGCAAAATTTGTACGCACGCGGTTAAGTGGAAAATGGTTCGTAAAGCCGTTGACCTTCAGGAGGCTTCAGCCGACCAGGGCGCTTGCGCCCCTTGGACTCGTGGCAATAACTGTCCCCCTGTAGAAAATTTAAACATTACAGGGGGCGATCTGCCCGGTAAAGAAGGGCCGGAACCGTGCCCGGACTTCCTGACCATGAGCAAGAAAGAACTGCGTGAACTGCGGGCAAGGATGCAGCAGGTGAAACCGAAGCGGAGAAAAGGCTACAAACAGGAAATTACTGACAGTCAGCGGCTGCAACTGGAAGCAGAGCTGAAAATCAGGGGATTTGACGGGAGTGAAAAAGAAATCGACCTGCTGTTACGTGGCGGCAGCATACCGTCCGGCGCAGGATTGCGGATTTTTTACCGCAACCAGCGTCTGCAGGAGGATGACAAGTGGCGGCAATGGTCTTAGCTGGCCTGGTTATAACCCACTAATCCTTATGAGATTTAAAATCAGGGAATTGTAAGATTTATCCCATAGTGAGATAAAAAATCATTTTAAAATCCGCCAGAAAAACTATACTGTATTTATGTACAGTGGTTGAGTGAAGGGGGAAAAGTGCAGGATTTACTTGAAGAATCGGTTCAATTGCAACGTATTGATTTAGTTGCCCGACTTATTAATGCGGCTGACTGCAACAGGAGTGATAAAGAGCTGGCTGTGGCATGGATTGCAGAGCTGACAACGTGTCTGCTGACAAGACTTGATGAATACGATCGGATAACAGAACGCAGCCAGCATTAACAGGGAGAACCAGCTATGCAAGTTGAAATCATGATTGATAAAGAGCAAAAAATCAGCCAGGCAACATTGGACGCGCTGGAAGCTGAATTGCTTAAAAATTTGCACCCCCACTATCCCGCAATGGCTGTTCGTATCCGAAGGAGCAGTGCAACCAGCGTGCAGCTGAACGGCCTGAGACAGGATGAAGATAAAAAGAACGTAATGAATATTCTTCAGGCCGTCTGGGAAGATGACAGCTGGCTGCATTAAGTGAACGCCGACCGCGTTAAAACTTGCTTTTTGCGCGGACGGGGTTGAACAACGAGCAGAGCGAGGCGTTAGTGCATGACTATGCCGCATGAAAACGCATGATCCGCAGAGGATCGCAAATGCCTGGGCCCGCCAGTAATGGCGGGCCTTTGCGTATCTCATGCACCTGCATGAAAACCACTACATAAAGCGGGCAGGCGTGGCGGGGGTACGAGCGCGCGCTGGCTGGGTTAATGGTGCAGAATTGGCTGCATCAGCGGCACGCTGGCGTGTTGGGATTATGAAGCGAAAGCGGAACGGTAAAAAAGAAAGCGCCCCGCAGAATGCTGCTGAGGCGCTTTAATGAGGTAGTCGTGTTAAATGTGGTTCACGGGTCAGGCGGAAGGTATGTCGCCGGTATCCAGGCTGTATGGAGCAAAGCGGATCACTTCTTCACCCAGCCAGCTGTTCAATTCCCCCAGGCGTTTCTGCAGAGGGATAAGTTCGTTACGCACAAACACGCGACTGGCCTTTTCCACGTCGCCAAATCCGCCGGTATTGTTCGGGATGATGCCCATCATCTGCGGCGGTACGCGGTGCGCAGCCATCATGTCATCCCGTGACACGTTCTTGATGTTCAGAAACTCATCCTTTGCCGCTACCTCTGACAGCGGGATAATCTGAATCCCGTCCTTTTTCCCGCTCGGTGAGTACATAAACAGGTTACGGAAATTGCCCGGCCCCTTCGCGCTTCGCATCGCCTTGCGCATACTGTCCACGTCCTCCTGGCTCTGCGCCGGATCGGTCACGTACATGATAAATCCGGCATGGCTGCCGTTAAGGTAATATTTCCGGCGGAACAGTGTGGCCGACTCATTCAGCAGCGTAGACGGGATGGCTGAGAGGTAGCCGGGAAGCCCGTAAATTTCCTGATTGATGTCAGGCTCCAGCAGATGAAAAACGCTGCCCGGCGTGAACTGGTAAGGCTGCGTGGTCAGGCCATACTGCACAAACCAGTAGGTGTCCAAATCGGTGCCGCGCCGGGTATATTTTGCCAGCGCTGGCTCCAGCGAGAGAATACCGCCCAGGCGGTTGGTACGCTTCTCCAGATAGGCATTACCAAACACCAGATAATCCTGCACAAAGCGCGTAAAAGCCTGCTGACTGAGCAACGGATGCGGGATAAAGGTACTGCTGAGAATGTCACGCTTAACGGCAATCGGTGAGCTGTGATGCACGGCGGCGCGGTAGGTGCGCGCCAGCCCGTCAAAACTCACCGGCGGTTCATACCAGCGGTCCATCACCACGCATTCCACGTAGTCCAGCAGTTCACGGCGATCGAGAACCGGCACCGGGTCACCAAAGGTGAACGCTTCCGCCGCCGGTGCGCCGGTCATTTTTTCCGGCTGGCTTACCGGCTGCGTGCGGGCGCGGCTTTTTCGTTTGCTCATCAGTAAATCTCCATAATGTTGCGGGTATGGGCCGCTTCGCCCTGCAGGGGTTCGTTTGCCAGTGCATGCATGGTCGCCCAGGCAAGGTCCGCGTGGCTGGCTTCCTCGCTGCGGCTGGCTTCATAGGTGGGGCGATTGCCGCTGGCCGTGACGGCTTTGCGGATCGCCATGAATGACTGCGCGATGTCAAGGTGCCCGGCGTCAAACTCCAGGCGCTGATGACTGATAATGTCGTACGCCTTCAGCACCAGGGCGTTTTTCACATTCGGGTTGTAGACAAACTCCTTCACCGCCGGAAAGAACATCTTCACGTTTTCATACACGCCCAGGCCGACGCCGGTGGAGTCAATGCCGATATAGGTCACGTTGTACTGCTGCGTCAGCTTTCTGATGGCCTCCGCCTGGGCGCGGAAGTCCATGCCGCGCCACTGGTGGCGCTCCAGAATGCGAAACTTGCCGCCCGGCACGGCAGGCGGGGCGATCACCACGCACCCGGCGCTGTCGCCGTTCTGCGTGCCTTTGGCCGGGTCGTAGCCTATCCAGACTTCCCGGAAGCCGAACGGGCGCAGGGCCAGCGCCTCAAAATCGGTCCAGACTTCCCAGCTGTCCACCATGCACGCCTGCAGCAGCGTGAGCGGGAACACGGACGCCAGGTCGTCCACAAACTCACACATCAGCAGGTTCTGATATTCCGGCGGGCTGTACTCCAGGCGCAGCTGGTCAAGGTCAAACAGGTTACAGCCGCCGCGCACCGCATCCTCCACGGTGACAATCTGGCGGAACTGGCCGTCATCACAGAGGCGGCCCGGCGACAGGTTCGGGTGCGTCAGGTCGATGTCCACGCGATCGGCTTTGGCGCGGCCGCGGTTGAACAGGGCACCGGACCAGAACGGATAGGCGCTGTGGGTCAGGCTGGACGGCGTGGAAAAGTAGGTCTGCCGCCATTTTTTGTGCAGCGCCATACCGGACGCCACCTTGCGCAGTTCCTGAAATTTCGGTATCCAGAAATATTCATCCAGATACAGGTTGCCGTGGTAGCTCTGCGCGGTGCGGGCATTGGTGCCCAGAAAGTACAGGCACGCGCCGTTGCTCAGTGTCATCGGGTCGCCTTTCAGTTCCACGTCCACTTCTTTGGCAAACTCAATGATGTACTGTTTGAATACGTGCGCCTGCGCCTTACTGGCCGACAGGAAAATCTGGTTGCGCCCGGTGGTCAGCGCATCAATCAGCGCTTCGCGGGCAAAGTAGAAGGTGGCGCCAATCTGGCGCGACTTCAGCACGTTGCGGATACGGTGTTTATTACCGGCGTCCCACCACTGGCGCTGATAGCCGAACATCGAGCCGTGAAAAATCTCCTGCAGCTTTTCAATCTGTTCGTCTGAAAACACGTTTTTTTCCGGCGGTTTACGCGGTCCGCTGTTGCGGTTCGCCACCTTCGGATTCAGGTCCGCTTCGTTCCCGCCGTTGCTGAATTTGCCGATGCGGGCGTGGCGCTCGGACTGGCGCGCCAGCAGGTCAATTTCCTTGAAGTCTTTTCCTTCTTTTTGCTCCTTCATGATGAGCTGGCAGTAACGCGCAGCGGTGGTGAGCTGCATCTGGTCAAGCGGGCCATAGTCGCCCCACTTGTCGCGCTTCTTCCAGCTGTGAACGGTCGCAGGCTTCTCTCCCAGCATTTCAGCAATGCGGGCGATACGGTATCCCTGAAAGTACAGGAGCATGGCCTGCCTGCGGGGATCGAGGTCGTCGGGCGTCATCATCGTAGTCATGGGCACAAAATACGGCCCCGCCGCCTGCTTTTCTGCCGCCGTGCTTTGTGTGGTTTTTCACACAATGTTCCCGCGTTGTTTCAGACCCCCTTCCGCCGCAAACATAGGGCCTCACGAGTTTTTCCTCAACGGAGCCTGACCTATGGCAGTGAAAGCAAAGCGTTTCCGGATCGGAGTGGAAGGTGCCACCACGGACGGACGCGAAATCCAGCGCGACTGGCTGGAAGAGATGGCGGCGAACTATGACCCGAAGGTCTACACCGCCGTGATCAACATGGAACATATCAAGGGCTACACGCCTGACAGCCCGTTCCGCCGCTTTGGCGTGGTGGATGCGCTGGACACGGAAGAAATTCAGGGCGGTCTGCTGGACGGCAAGCTGGGGCTGTTTGCCACCATTTCCCCGACTGAAGACCTGATCGCCATGACCGGGAAAATGCAAAAGCTGTTTACCTCGATGGAAGTCGCGCCGAAGTTTGCCGACACCGGCAAAGCCTACCTGATTGGCCTGGCGGTGACCGACGACCCGGCGAGCCTCGGCACCGAAATGCTGGCCTTCAGCGCCAGCGCCGCGCAGAACCCGCTGGCGAACCGTAAAAAACACCCGGACAACCTGTTTACTGCCGCCGTTGAAACCGCCATCGAGCTGGAAGAGGTGCCGGACGACAGGCCGGGCCTGTTTGCCAGCGTCACCGCGCTGTTCCGTAAAAAGCAGCAGTCCGACGATGCCCGCTTTTCGGACGTGCATCAGGCGGTGGAGCTGATCGCCACCGAACACCAGGACTTCAGCGCCCGCACCGATGCCGCCCTGCAGGAGCAGGCAGCGCGCACCGGCGAGCTGGAAGCCGAACTGAATGAATACAAAGCCGCGTTTGATGCGTTGCAGGAACAGCTGACCCGCCAGGACAGCCGCAACGACTATCGCCAGCGCGCACCGGGCGGCGACGCACCGGCAGGCACCCTGACCAATTGCTGATGGAGCAACAGACCCAATGAAAAAGAATACCCGCTTTGCCTTTAACGCCTACCTGACGCAGCTGGCCCGCCTGAACGGCGTGGAGGTGACCGACCTGTCCAGCAAGTTCAGCGTGGAGCCGTCCGTGGCGCAGACGCTGGAAGACCAGATCCAGCAGTCCACCGCGTTTCTGACCCTGATTAACGTGATGGGCGTGGCAGAACAGTCCGGCCAGCTGCTGGGCCTCGGCGTCGGCAGCACCATTGCAGGCACCACGGACACGACCAGCAAAGAGCGCGAGCCAACCGACCCGACGCTGATGGCGGACGTGGAATACAAATGCGAGCAGACCAACTTTGACACGGCGCTGACCTACGCGAAGCTGGACCTGTGGGCCAAGTTTCAGGACTTCCAGGTGCGCATCCGTGACGCCATCGTGAAGCGTCAGGCGCTGGACCGCATCATGATCGGCTTTAACGGCGTGAAGCGCGCCAAAACGTCCAACCGTGCTGAAAACCCGCTGCTGCAGGACGTTAACAAGGGCTGGCTGCAGAAAATCCGCGAGGATGCGCCGGACAACGTGATGGGCAGCGTAACCAAAGACGGCGTAACCACGGCGGACCCGGTGAAGGTGGGCAAAGGCGGCACCTATGCCAACCTGGACGCGCTGGTGATGGATGCGGTGAACGAGCTGATTGACCCGATTTTTCAGGACGACGACGAGCTGGTTGTGGTCTGCGGGCGTGAGCTGTTGTCCGATAAATATTTCCCGCTGGTTAACAGCGACCAGGCCAACACGGAGAAGCTGGCCGCCGACCTGATTATCAGCCAGAAACGCATGGGAGGACTGCAGGCCGTGCGCGCGCCGTTCTTCCCGGCGAATGCCGTGCTGATTACCCGCCTGGATAACCTGTCGATTTACTGGCAGGAGGAGACCCGCCGCCGCTCGGTTATCGATAATCCGAAGCGCGATCGCATTGAAAACTTTGAGTCGGTTAACGAAGCGTACGTGGTGGAGGACTACCGCTGTGCGGCCCTGGTTGAAAACATCACCCTCGGCGACTTCAGCGCGCCCGCTGATACCGGAGCGTAACGCATGAGCCTGAGTCCCGCACGGCAGCACCGCCTGCGCATTCAGGCCGAACAGGCCGCCCGTCAGGGCGGCAGCGTTCGCCATGCAAAGGGCTATGACCTGATGCTGATGCAGCTGGGTGAGGACCGCCGCCGCCTCAAGGGCGTCCAGTCCACGGTCAAGAAAGCCGAAATCAAGCAGGAAGTGCTGCCCGGATACGCCCACTGGGTGGACGGCGTGCTGGCCGCCAACGGCGCGCAGCAGGATGACGTGCTGATGTACGTGATGCTCTGGCGCATCGATGCCGGGGACTATGCCGGGGCGCTGCTGATTGGCCGCCACGCGCTGAAGCACGGCTGGGTGATGCCGCAGGGCTTTAACCGCAACGTGCAGACGCTGCTGGCAGAGGAAATGGCTGACGCGGCAAAGGCGGCGCTGCTGGCTGACACCCCGTTTGATGCCGGGCTGCTGCTGCAGACGCTGGATGCGGTGGGAGAGCTGGATATGCCGGACCAGTCCCGCGCCCGCCTGCACAAGTCGCTGGGCTGGCTGCTGCGTGAACGCGATCCCGCTACTGCCCTTAACCACTTAAAAACCGCCCTGCAGCTGGACGAGCGCTGCGGAGTGAAAAAAGACATTGAACAGCTGGAGCGCCAACTGCGCAACGCCAGCTGATAACCGGACGTGCCCACGCGCGGGGCGGCACGGGGTGGCGACAGGCCAGGCCTTATCAAAACCCCGTCCACCGCCCAACTAATTCAGGAGAACCACGGCAATGAACTTTGTAGCGCCGGAGCAGGCACCGGACACGCCGGAAATTATCGAAAACACGCCGTTCTGGCCGGACCTTAACCTGGCGGATTTTCGCAGCGCCATGCGAACGGACGGCACCGTGACTGCGCCCCGTCTGCGTCAGGTGGTGCTGACCGCCATTTCTGAAGTGAACGCGGAGCTGTACGACTACCGCGCCCGTCAGCAGCAGCTGGGCTATGTGGCACTGGCAGACGTACCGGCAGAAAAGCTGGCCGGGCAGAGCCAGCGCATTCATCACTACCGCAACGCGGTGTGGTGCTGGACGCGGGCGGTACTGAACGAGCGTTATCAGGACTATGACGCCACGGCGGCAGGCGTGAAGCGCGGGGAGGCGCTGGAGGATGCCTCGGGCGATCTGTGGCGGGATGCGCGCTGGGCCATCAGCCGCGTGCAGGACCGGCCGCACAGCATCGTGGAGCTTATCTGATGAAAGTGCGTGCGCAGCAGTATGACACGGTGGATGCGCTTTGCTGGCGTCACTACGGGCGCACGCAGGGGCTGACGGAGCAGGTGCTGCAGGCGAATCCGGGGCTGGCTTTACACGGCCCCTTTTTACCCCACGGGCTGGAGGTGGAGCTGCCGGACGTCACGCCTGCAGCCACTGCGCAGACCGTACAGCTTTGGGACTGAAACCATGACAACAGAACGCATCAGCGCGTTTATCACCTGGTGCATCGCGGTGGCGATGGCCTGGCTGGGTGAGATGTCGCTGAAAGATATTTCCACGTATGTGGGGCTGGCGCTGGGCGTGCTGATGACGCTTATCAACTGGCATTACAAGCGCAAAACCTATCAGCTGCTGGAAAGTGGCCGCATCAGCCGGGGTGACTATGAATCTGCAAACCGTTAGGCGCTGTACGGTGGGCCTGGTGCTGGCGATTGCCGCCACGCTGCCGGGCTTTCAGCAGCTGCACACCTCGGTGGAGGGGCTGAAGCTGATTGCCGATTTTGAGGGCTGCAGGCTGCAGCCGTACCAGTGCAGCGCCGGAAAATGGACGGACGGGATCGGCAACACCCACGGCGTGGTGCCGGGCAAAGCCATCACGGAGCGGCAGGCGGCGGAGAGCCTGATTACCAACGTGCTGCGCACGGAGGCGGCGCTGGGCCGGTGCATCGTCACGCAGCTGCCGCAGCATGTCTACGATGCGGTGGTGTCGTTTGCGTTCAACGTAGGCACCGGTAACGCCTGCGGCTCCACGCTGGTGAAGCTGCTGAACCAGCGCCGCTGGGCGGATGCCTGCCGTCAGCTGCCGCGCTGGGTTTACGTGAACGGCGTGTTTAATCAGGGGCTGGATAACCGCCGCATGCGGGAAATGGCCTGGTGCCTGAAGGGGCAACATGATGCGCCTGCTGTTGACCGTGCTGCTGTTGGCGGTTGCGGCGATATGCGTTCAGACGTGGCGGCTGGACAGGACTGAGCAGGCGAACCGCAGCCAGAAAAACGCCCTGACTGCGCTGGAAGCGAAACTGAACCAGAAAAACAGCCAGCTGATTGCCCTGAATATCCTGACGCAGACCAACAGCCGGGAGCAGACCCGGCTTTATGCGGCAGCTGAAGAAACCCGTGCGCTGCTGCAGACGCGCCAGCGCCATATTGAGGACCTGACCCGTGAAAATGAAGCGTATCGCCGCTGGGCTGCTGCCCCTTTGCCTGCTGCTGCTGTCCGGCTGCGCCAGCGACCGGCCATCACCGGCGGTCAGCCTTACCGTGACTGGCTGTCCCAGAATAACGCGCTGCCAACTGCCGGAAGCCGCCCCGCGCAGTAACGGCGATCTGATGCGCCTGCTGGATGAGACGGAAGCCGCCTGGGCGAACTGCGCAGACAAGGTGGACACCATAGTGAACTGCCAGGAAAAAGACGATGAACAAACCGCAGTCCTTACGCCACGCCCTGAATAAGTCGGTGCCCTACGTGCGGGAAAACCCGGACCGACTGCACCTGTTTGTGGATAACGGTTCACTGGTTGCCACCGCTGCCGCATCGATTTCATGGGAGTACCGTTACACCCTGAATGTGGTGGTGACGGATTTCACCGGTGACCAGAACCTGCTGATGGCGCCCATTCTCTACTGGCTGCGGGACAATCAGCCTGATGCGCTGCATAACCCTGACGAGCGGGAAAAGCTGTTTACCTTTGAGGTGGATATTCTGGGCAACGGTGCCTGTGACCTTAGTCTGAACCTGAAGCTGACGGAGCGGGTGCTGGCGCGGGAGGTCAACGGGCAGATGCAGGTTGAAGCCGTGCCGGAGCCGGACGAGCCGGAAGAATACTGGACGGGCCGCTGATGGATGAACTGCAAAAGATTGACGACTGGCTGGCCGCGCTGCTGGCAAACCTGGAACCGGCAGCGCGCACCCGGATGCTGCGTGAGGTGGCGCGGGATGTCCGGCACATTCAGCAGCAGAACATCACCGCACAAAGGGCACCGGACGGAACGGCATGGGAGCCGCGCCGCATGACCGCCCGGACGAAACAGGGACGGGTTAAGCGCAGGATGTTCACGAAGCTGAAAACGGTGAAATACCTCAAAGCGCAGGCTAACGCCAGCCAGGCAGAGGTCCGGTTTACCGGGCAGGTGCAGCGTATTGCCCGTGTGCATCACTACGGACTGCGCGATCGGGTGAGCCGGGGCGGTCCTGAAGTGAAATACGCAGCGCGCCCGCTGCTGGGCATAAACGGTGAGGTGGAAACCACAGTGCAGGAAGCATTGCTGCGCTGGCTGAGTGAATAAGTTTTTGTGCCATGCCCCTTACAACGCTGCCTGGTGCCTCTCTTTTTTTGTTAATGGCAATCTTCCTTTATGAATGCACAACTCACCGAACTCATGCGCCTTATCACCAACCTGATCCGCACCGGCATTGTCTCGGACGTGGACCGGGACAAATGGCTGTGCCGGGTGAAAACGGGAGACCTTGAAACCAACTGGATTAGCTGGCTGACCCTGCGCGCCGGTAACACCCGCACATGGTGGGCACCCACCGTGGGGGAGCAGGTTGTGCTGCTGAGCCTCGGCGGCCATCTGGAAACCGCCTTTGCGCTGCCCGCCATTTACTCCGATACCTTCCCGCCGCCATCCGATTCAGAGGCAGGCAGCGTGACCGAATACCCGGACGGCGGCTGGTTTGAATATGACCCGGCCAGGCATCGCTGGCTGATTAAGGGCGTGCAGAACGTGGTGATAGAGGGTGCCGAAAATATGGAGCTGAACACGAAGCGCTTTGCGCTTAACGCTGACCAGGCGGAAATCAACGCGGAAATGACCATTAACGGCGGCGTGACGCAGAGCGGCGGCGCCATGAGTTCTAACGGCGTCATTGTGGACGATCATGATCACGGCGGCGTTGAACGTGGCAGCAGCAGAACGGACGGGCCGAAATGACAATGTATCGCGGCATGAACCAGCAGACCGGCAGGGCGCTGACGGACACCGACCATATCCGGCAGTCGGTCCGCGACATTCTGGTAACCCCGCAGGGCAGCCGTATTGCCCGGCGTGAATATGGCTCGATGCTGTTTGCCCTGATGGACCAGCCGCAGAACGATGCGCTGAACCTGCAGCTGATGGCCGCCATCTACGCCGCGCTGAGCCGCTGGGAACCGCGTATCAGGCTCAATGCCCTGCAGGTCAGCCGCAACTATGACGGCTCCCTGCAGGTGGAGTTAACCGGGCAGCGTGCGGACGGTTCGCCGCTGGCCATGAACGTCTCAACGGGAGGAAACAGTGGCGGTAATTGACCTTTCACAGCTGCCCGCGCCGGAAGTGGTGGAGGTGCCGGACTTTGAGGCGCTGCTGGCGGAACGCAAGGCGGCGTTTATCGCGCTGCATCCGGCCGATGAGCAGGAAGCGGTGCGCCGTACGCTGGCGCTGGAGTCTGAGCCGGTGGTTAAGCTACTGCAGGAAAATGCCTACCGGGAAATCCTGCTGCGCCAGCGCATCAACGAAGCCGCGCAGGCGGTGATGGTGGCCTATGCGCTCGGCAGCGATCTGGACCAGCTGGCAGCGAATTACAACCTGAAGCGCCTGACCATTACCCCGGCGGACCCGGAGGCTATCCCGCCGGTTGAAGCGGAGATGGAAACGGATGATGACCTGCGCCTGCGCGTGCCGGATGCCTTTGAAGGGCTGAGCGTGGCCGGACCGAAAGCGGCCTATGAGTTTTACGCCAAGAGTGCGGACGGGCGTGTGGCGGACGTATCGGCAACCAGCCCGGCCCCGGCGGAGGTGTTAATTACCGTACTGAGCCGGGAAGGGGACGGCACGGCACCGGCTGACCTGCTGACTGTCGTGGACAGCGCGCTGAATGACGAAAGCGTGCGTCCGGTGGCGGACCGCGTGACGGTGCAGGGCGCTGAAATATTCCCCTACAGCGTGGAAGCCAGGCTGCATCTTTATGACGGCGTGGTGGCCGGTCCCTGTCTGGATGCTGCTAACGCGGCGCTGGCCGCCTACCTGAAAGAGCAGGCGAAGCTGGGGCGCAGCGTGCGCCAGGACTCTTACGGGGCAGTGCTGCGCGTGGCTGGCGTGGACTGGGTTGAAATGGTCGAACCGGCCCGCGACATCATCATGGACCGCACGCAGGCAGGTTACTGCACCGGCACGCTGATAACGGTGGCGGGTGATGCAGCAGGGGGAACGGTATGAGCCTGAATAACAGTCTGTTACCGCCGGGGTCGTCTGCCACTGAGCGCAGGCTGGCCGCTGCCTGCAGCGATCTGTCCGGGCTGAAGGTGCCGCTGCGTGAACTGTGGAACCCGGCAACCTGCCCGGTAAAGTTTTTACCGTACCTTGCCTGGGCATTTTCGGTGGACCGCTGGGATGAGAGCTGGGCGGAGAGCGTCAAGCGCAAGGTGGTACAGGATGCGTTTTACATCCATCAGCACAAGGGAACCATCAGCGCGGTGCGCCGCGTGGTGGAGCCGTTCGGCTTTCTTATCCGCGTTATTGAATGGTGGCAGAACGGTGAGGCGCCCGGCACCTTCCGGCTGGATATTGGCGTGCAGGAGCAGGGCATCACGGAAGAAAGCTATCAGGAGCTGGAGCGCCTGATAAGCGATGCGAAGCCGTGCAGTCGCCATATGCTGGGCATGTCCATCAACCTGCAAAGCGGCGGCCAGTGTTATCTCGGTGCCGCCAGCTATGGCGGTGACGATCTCACCGTTTACCCCTATACACCTGACATTATTTCCGTCAGCGGCCGGAGCTATCCGGGTGCGGCGACTCACGTTATCGACTTGCTGGAAGTGGGACCATGACACAAAAATATTATGCGATTGTCACCAACCTCGGCGCGGCGAAAATTGCCAACGCCGTATCGCTCGGCACAAAGCTGAATATCACGCACATGGCGGTGGGAGACGGTGGCGGTACGTCGCCCACGCCGAACGCCAGCCAGACGAAGCTGGTAAACGAGGTGCGCCGGGCGGCGCTCAATTCGCTGACCGTTGACGCGGCCAACGGCAGCCAGATTATTGCTGAACAGGTTATTCCTGAAACGGAGGGCGGCTTCTGGATTCGGGAAATGGGGCTGTTTGACGGTGACGGCACGCTGATTGCGGTCTGTAACACCGCTGACACCTACAAGCCGCAGCTGCAGGAGGGCAGCGGACGAACGCAGCGCCTGCGCATGATCCTGATTGTCAGCAGCACGGAGGCCATCACGCTGAAGGTGGACCCGTCCGTGGTACTGGCAACGCGCCAGTATGTGGATGAAAACGTGCTGGAGGTACGCCAGTACGCGGACAGCCTGATGTCAAAACATCTGGCCGCTACCGATCCACATTCGCAGTATGCGCCAAAGGTCAGCCCGACCTTTACCGGTACGCCAAAAGCCCCGACGCCTGCAGCGGGCAACAATTCCACGCAGCTGGCAAACACAGCGTTTGTGCAGGCGGCACTGGCAGCGCTGGCAGGCAGCGCACCCGCCACGCTGGACACGCTGAAAGAACTGGCCGATGCGCTGGGCAATGACCCGAATTTTTCCGCGACCGTTCTTAACCAGTTAGCCGGGAAAATGGATATAGCGAAAAACGGCAGCGATATCGCGGACGTGGCTACGTTTCTCAAAAATCTTGGTTTGGGAGAGGCGGCAAAACTGCCTGCAGCCTCAGCAGCAACAAGCGGTTCAGGGTGGCTTTCCGTACCGGTAGTTATTAGCGGTACAGTGCGGAATATTATTTTGCAGTGGAAATCCGTTACCGTGCCGCAATCTACCGATGGGACGATGGTTGTCGTTAATTCATCATGGCCGGTTGCATTTCCTGCCGCCTGCCTTTCAATTATTCAGGCTCTGACCAATTCGACCATTTATGCAACGAATGGCAACCCATACACATCATCCGCGATAGTAGATCGTGCGACGTTTGCTGCCGCGTCCAGCTATTCCAAATCACCTTCTACAGTAACGGTATGGGGTATAGGTTGGTAAAAACGTTGGTTTGGGCGAGGCGGCAAAACGGGATGTTGGAACAGGAGAAAATCAAATCCCTGACATGAACGCTTTTTCATCCGGTCTGTCAAGAACCGGCTGGCAGAAGCTTGCCGGGGGATTAATTTTGCAATGGGGATCTGCGTCTGTCGCAGTTGGAAGCGCAACAGGGAAAGTCAAGTTTCCCGTAGTATTTCCAACAGATATTTTTGCCATATTTGTTACTGATACCGGCGCTGCGTGCCTCTCGTACGGAACGACTGAACGAAATAATGCAGGATTTACCATCGCGCGCCTTACCAGTATATCAAGTGGTAGCGTCAACGGTTTTTATTTGGCGATCGGAATATAACGTTGGTTTGGGCGAGGCGGCAAAACTGCCAGCGCCGACGGCTGCACTTACTGGTGCTGGATGGTTAAATATTCCACTCAGTAATGGCGCCGCCATCATGATTCAGTGGGGTAGGTTTACCTCATTGACTTCAGGGATGGAAGTCACTGTCGATCTTCCCGTAGCGTTTCCAAATAATATTTTCTCTGCTGTCGCTACTCATGATAATTCCGGGCACTTTGCCCGGCCAACCATTTATTCAATCACGGTATTAAGCCGTACCCAGGTCAAAGCATCAGCCACCATGTTGGACGCGGCAACAGTAGGTGGGAATGTGACACGGGGCGCTAACGGATCAGCATGTTATGGGCGCTATATTTTAATTGGCAATTAAAGGTTGGTTAGGGTTCTGTTGTTTGATACATGACACAACAGTAAGTCATTACACTCAGTGAAAAATAAATTTAGAGTAGGGCTTTATATTTTATCGGAGATTTTTAATGAGCTACTGGTTTAGTCCTAAAACTAATGCTTTTTATCCTAAAGCCCTTAAAGAAGCCTACCAGACTGCAGGGACACTGCCGGAAGATTTAAAAGATATAAGTAACGATACTTTTATGGAATTCACTGGGATTCCGCCAGTTGGAAAAGTACGGTCTATTGACAATGAAGGATACCCGTGTTGGGCTGACATGCCCGCTCATGAAGTAACTGAAGATGAATTAAAAGCGCAAGCCAGAACGTTACGTGATGATTTTATATTATCAACAGACAGAATGTTAATTGAGGACTACACCATTAATGACACTCCTTTGTCAGGTGAGCAGCGAGAGGAATTATTAAATGTTCGCTCCAGCTTTAAAGTATGGCCTAACACTGAGGGATGGCCGTTAATCAAACTGCCAGATATTCCCCAGTGGATTTTAATTGAAGCTGTAAATAATGGCTATACTGTTCCCGCCTGGCCCGATTAACACTAATAAAAAAGCCCGAAAGGGCTTTTTATTTAGTACTCTAAATTGACTATTAATTTTCCCCTAATCTTAGCAACCTATTGCGATCCAGCAAAAAGTGTTTGCACCTGAGCTACTGGTTGAATAGGGTTGGGCCGATTGAAAAGACCAATTAAAATCCTGCATAGAGGTCGGGTAAATGCTGGCTATATATGTATTCGGAACATCATTACTTGTGGCTGTAACACACATTAATGCATTAGGAAACGAAATAGGGAAATTCCCCATTCCCCTATATTTATGCACGCTTCCTCCAGGCACCGTAGCAGAGCCATGCTCAATCGAATAATCCACAGCAATCCTGCCCCACTGCAGGATAAGTCCACCGGGGAAAAACATATAACCGTTACCGGATAAATTACTCCCAAAGCTGTTCATGTCCGGGATGTGATTTTCTCCTGTTCCGACATCCCGTTTTGCTGCTTCGCCCAAACCAACGTTTAAATGCCATCTAATATCCTATGGCCCGGAAATAAATAGTATTCAACGTAGGCGTCATCACGGATGCAACAAACGACGACAAACTGGAAGAACGATCGTATATTCCGCAAAACCGCTGACTGGGGTCTTCAGTCTGAAATGAAAACCAGATACCCAGGCAAATACTCGGAAACGGGATAGGATAATTAACCGTAATTTTTTGCGTCTGGGCCGAACCATTTACACCAACTGAACCGCCCACCTCTATCAGGCCGGACGGGTGTTGTTTATACCATGCACCGCCTCTCTTTCCGCCAAAGCTGCTCATGTCCGGGATTTGATTCAGTCCTGTACCAACATCCCTTTTTGCCGCCTCGCCCAAACCAACCAAAAACCGAAAGAAACCCCTGGCCCTGAAAAGCACCAGGCTGGCACACTCCATGCCATTTATGCGAGGTTTACCGTGCTGATTGGCTACATCAGGGTGTCAACAAATGACCAGAACACCGATTTGCAGCGTAACGCACTGCAGAGCGCAAATTGTGAACTGATTTTTGAAGACAGAATAAGCGGAAAAAAGGCAGACAGACCGGGACTGAAAAAAGCACTGCGCTGCCTGCAGGAGGGCGACACACTGGTGGTGTGGAAACTGGATCGGCTTGGCCGGAGTATGCGCCATCTGGTGATGCTGACTGAGGAACTGCGCGAAAAAGGAATAAACTTCCGCAGCCTGACCGACAGTATTGATACCAGCACACCAATGGGCCGCTTCTTTTTTCATGTCATGGGGGCGCTGGCGGAAATGGAGCGCGAGCTGATTGTTGAGCGTACCCGTGCAGGACTGGCAGCGGCGCGTGAAAAAGGTCGCATCGGCGGGCGCCGCAGGATAATGACAGAAGAGGTAACCGAAAGAGCCAGGCGGATGTTACGTAACGGTGCGACCCTGCATCAGGTGGCGCTGGTTCTGGATGTTTCGGTTAAGACG
The DNA here is from genome assembly GCF_002953215.1 of Mixta calida. NCBI lineage: Bacteria > Pseudomonadati > Pseudomonadota > Gammaproteobacteria > Enterobacterales > Erwiniaceae > Mixta > Mixta calida. The sequence continues at coordinate 3,359,387 of NZ_CP026378.1, read as the reverse complement.
CTGTATCGCTACATCCCGGCAGCTGAGCAAAAGGAACTGAAAAAAAGCCAGTCGTCCGTTGTGTCAGACCTCATACAACAGCAAGGGCGTGAATCAACCGGAGCCACGTAACACCATAGCAAAACCCCTTAACCGGAGATTTGCTACATGGCAGACGATTATCATCACGGCGTGCGCGTTACGGAAATTAACGAAGGCACCCGCACCATTTCAACGATAAGCACCGCGATTGTGGGCATGGTCTGTACCGCAGACGATGCCGACGCGGCAACCTTCCCGCTGAATACCCCCGTTTTACTCACAGACGTGCTGACCGCCAGCGGCAAAGCCGGGGAGTCCGGCACGCTGGCGCGTTCGCTTGATGCGATCGGTGACCAGGCCAAACCCGTGACCGTGGTTGTGCGCGTGGCGCAGGGCGAAACCGAAGCGGAAACCACGTCCAACATCATCGGCGGCGTGACCGCAGATGGCAAACGCACCGGCATGAAAGCGCTGCTGACCGCACAGGCCAAATGCGGCGTTAAGCCGCGCATCCTCGGCGTGCCCGGACACGACACGCAGGCGGTGGCAACGGAACTGCTGAGCGTGGCGCAGAGCCTGCGCGGCTTTGCCTACCTCTCTGCCTACGGCTGTAAGACCGTGGAAGAGGCGATCGCGTATCGCGCCAACTTCAGCCAGCGCGAAGGGATGCTTATCTGGCCGGATTTCATCAACTTTGACACCGTGCTGAACGCGGACGCCACGGCCTATGCCACCGCACGGGCGCTGGGCCTGCGCGCCAAAATCGACCAGCAGACCGGCTGGCACAAAACCCTGTCCAACGTGGGCGTGAACGGCGTCACCGGCATTTCCGCAGACGTCTTCTGGGACCTGCAGGACCCGGCAACGGACGCGGGCCTGCTGAACCAGAACGACGTCACCACGCTGATCCGCCAGGACGGCTTCCGCTTCTGGGGTTCCCGCTGCCTGAGCGACGATCCGCTGTTTGCCTTTGAGAACTACACCCGCACCGCGCAGGTGCTGATGGACACGATGGCAGAGGCGCAGATGTGGGCGGTGGACGGCGCCCTGAACCCGTCGCTGGCCCGCGACATTATCGAAAGCATTCGCGCCAAACTGCGCAGCCTGGTCAGCCAGGGCTACCTGATTGGCGCGGACTGCTGGCTGGATGAGAGCGTGAACGACAAGGACACGCTCAAGGCGGGCAAACTCACCATTGACTATGACTACACGCCGGTGCCGCCGCTGGAAAACCTGATGCTGCGCCAGCGCATCACGGACCAGTATCTGGTGAATTTTGCCAGCCAGGTCAGCGCGTAAGGAGAAAAACAGATGGCATTACCCCGCAAGCTGAAGCACCTGAATATGTTTAATGCCGGGAATAACTGGATGGGGCTGGTTGAGTCCGTGACGCTGCCGAAGTTTACCCGCAAGTTTGAAAAATACCGTGGCGGCGGGATGCCGGGCGCGGTGGACATTGATATGGGGCTGGATGACGGCGCGCTGGACACTGAATTTTCCATCGGCGGCACGGAGCTGCTGCTGTTCAAGCAGATGGGTGCCGCTACGGCGGATGCCATTCAGCTGCGCTTTACCGGCTCCATTCAGACGGACAGCACCGGCGAGGTGCAGGCGGTGGAGCTGGTCGTGCGCGGCCGCCACAAGGAGGTGGACTCCGGCGAGTGGAAAACCGGTGAGAGCAACAGCACCAAAGTGTCCGGCACCAACAGCTACGCGAAGCTGACCATTAACGGCGAGGTGCTGTACGAGGTTGACCTGGTGAACATGGTTGAAATCGTCGGCGGCACGGACCTGATGGAAAAACACAAAAGCGCCCTTGGCCTCTGATAACCCCGGCAGGGGAAGCCCTGCCGCATTTTCTTAACGCATTCAGGATATAAAACGATGACAGAGATTAAAAACGACGCCGTACCGCAGCCGCAGCAGAAAACCATCACCCTGGACACGCCAGTGACGCGCGGCAAGGAGCAGATCACCAGCGTGACCCTGCGCAAGCCGCAGTCCGGCGCGCTGCGTGGCACCCGCCTGCAGGCGCTGATGGATATGGACGTGAACGCCATGATGACGGTTATCCCGCGCATCAGCCAGCCCGCGCTGCAGCCGCATGAGATTGCCGAAATGGACCCTGCCGACCTGCTTTCGCTGTCGGTGGAGGTGGTCACTTTTTTGTTGCCGAAGTCGGTGCTGTCGGATTTCCCGACGAACTGACGGTGGATGACCTGGTGGCGGACATCGCCACCATTTTTCACTGGCCGCCGTCCGTCACTGACGTGATGCCGCTTACCGAAGTGCTGGAGTGGCGGCATAAAGCGATATTGCGAAGCGGAGCCGGTGACGATGAGTGACACAAACCTGCGGCTGCAGGTGGTTTTAAACGCGGTGGATAAAATCACCCGTCCTTTCCGAAACGCGCAGGCCGGTTCTAAGGAGCTGGCCGCCGCGCTGAAAGCCAGTAAAGACACCCTGAAATCCCTGAACGAGCAGGCCGGAAAAATCGACGGGTTCCGCAAAACCCGGTCACAGCTTGCCATCACTGAAAAAAATCTGGCCGCAGCCCGACAGGAAGCTGCCGCGCTGGCGACACAATTTGCCGCCACCAACCGCCCCACGGCGCAGCAGGCCCGGCTGCTGGAGCAGGCCAAAAACCGCGCCAGTGAGCTGCAGCAGAAATATAACGGGCTGCGCCTGTCCGTGCAGCGCCAGCGTGAGGCGCTGAACGCCGCCGGTATCGATACAAAACAGCTGAGCGCAGCGCAGCGCCGCCTGAAAACCGACGCGGAAGCCGCCAGCGGTGCCCTTGAACGCCAGCAGGCGGCGCTGAAAAAGCTGGGCGAACGGCAGCAGAAGCTGAACGCCATCCGGGCGCGCCGGGAGAAAACGCAGGAACTGCGCAATAACCTTGCCGGGAACGGCGCCGGTATGGTGGCGTCCGGTGTGGCTGCGGGCATGACGATGATGGCCCCGGTCAGCGCCTACGCACAGTCGGAGGACGCCGCCACGCAGCTGGCCGCCTCCATGATGGGGCCGGGGGCGAAGGTCGCGCCGGAGTTTGAAAAAATAAACCGGCTGGCCGTCAGTCTGGGCGACAGGCTGCCCGGCACCACGGCGGATTTCCAGAACATGATGACCATGCTGCGCCGTCAGGGCATGTCCGCGCAGTCCATTCTGGGCGGGCTGGGCGAAGCGACCGCCTATCTGGGCGTGCAGCTGAAGATGGCGCCCACGGACGCGGCGGAGTTTGCCGCCAAGCTGCAGGATGCCACGCAGACCTCGGAAAAAGACATGATGGCGCTGACCGACATCATCCAGAAAGGCTTCTACGCCGGGGTGGATTCGGAAAACATGCTGCAGGGCTACGCCAAAATCGGCAGCGCGATGGACATCATCAAGATGAAGGGGCTGGATGCGGCAAAAGCCTTTGCGCCGCTGCTGGTCATGGCGGACCAGCAGGGCATGGACGGCGGCTCGGCGGGGAACGCCTACCGCAAGGTGCTGCAGGCCATGATGGACAGTAAAAAAATCGGGGACGTGAACAAGGACCTGAAGGGCACCGGCGTTAAGTTCGATTTTACCAATGGTAAGGGGGAATTTGCCGGGATCGAAAAGATGTATGCGCAGCTGGACCAGCTGAACAAACTGAGTACCGAGAAGAAATACAGCACGCTCAAGGACATGTTTGGCGATGACTCTGAAACCCTGCAGGTGCTGAACAACATGATCACCAAAGGGCTGGCAGGCTACCGGGAAACGGCAGCCAAGCTGGAAAATCAGGCATCGCTGCGTGAGCGCGTGGACGCCTCGCTGAAAACGCTGGGCAACAAATGGGACGCCGCCAGCGGCTCATTCACCAATGCCATGTCCGCGATCGGGGAAACCGTGGCCCCTGATCTGAAACGCCTGGTTGACTGGCTGGGCAATCTGGCCTCGGCGCTGGGGAAGTTTGTTCAGCAACATCCACAGCTGACCGCTGCGCTGTTCAGGCTGGCCGCCGGGCTTGCCATTGCAGTGACGGCCATCGGGGCGCTGTCGCTGGCGGCGGCGGCCATTCTTGGCCCGCTGGCCCTGCTGCGCATGAGCTGCAGCGTGCTGGGTATCCGTGCGGTCAGCGCGTTCGGGTTGATCCGGGGTGCGCTGGGCATGGTGGGCAACAGCATTTTATGGCTGGGGCGGCTGATGATGGCGAACCCGATTCTGGCGACTGTTGGCCTGATTGCGATGGCGGCGCTGGCTATCTGGCAGAACTGGGAGACGCTGGGGCCGAAATTCGCTGCGCTCTGGGCCACCATCCGGGGCGGCGTAAGCGGCGCATGGAATGCGATCACCACGTATATCAGTACAAAGTGGAATGAAATCGTGGCAGGCGTGCAGGCACTGCCGGCTCGTTTTCAGGAGGCAGGGGCGCAGATGATTGACGGCCTGATGGCGGGCATCAGCCAGAAATGGGAGGCACTGAAAAGTAAGCTGACGTCGCTGAACAGCTACCTGCCGGACTGGATGAAGCCGGATACCGCAGGCGGCAACGGACCTGCGGGCAAGCCTGCGGCGCCGAAGAAAACAGGCTTTGCCGGGCTGTTTGACAGCGGCGGTTTTATCCCGTCCGGGCAGTTCGGCGTTGTGGGTGAAAACGGGCCGGAAATCGTGAACGGCCCGGCCAGTGTAACCAGCCGCCGCCGGACTGCTGCGCTGGCCGCATCTGCCGCTCTGGTCATGGGCGTGGCCGCCACGCCTGCCGCTGCCCGCCCGCTGCATCCGATGAGCCAGCCAGCCAAATCGCAGAGCGCCGGGGACGGGGGCGCCGCATCAGGGGGGCAGGCTGCGCCGGTACATAACAGTTTTTCATTCACCATTGTGCAGCAGCCGGGACAGAGCGCGCAGGACGTGGTGGCGGAGGTGATGCGCCAGCTGGAGGCAAAAGAGCGGCAGGCGCAGGCCCGCGCCCGCAGCAGTTACCGTGACCGGGGAGGATTTGACGAATGATGATGACGCTGGGTTTGTTTGTTTTCATGCTGAAAACGGTGCCGTATCAGGAACTGCAGTATCAGCGCAGCTGGCGCTTTCCCACCAACAGCCGCGTGGGGCTGCGGCCGTCCGCGCAGTTTCTGGGGCCGGACACCGACACGCTGACGCTGACCGGCAAGCTGCTGCCGGAAATTACCGGCGGCAGGCTGTCGCTGTTTGCGCTGGAGCAGATGGCGGAGCTGGGCAAGGCGTGGCCGCTGATTGAGGGCAGCGGCACCATCTTTGGCATGTTCGTGATTGAGAGCCTGAACCAGACGCGGGCTGAATTTTTCAGTAACGGCGCGTGCCGACGCATCGAGTTCACCATAACGCTGAAACGGGTGGACGAGTCGCTGGGTGAAATGTTCGGCAGCCTGAGTGACCAGCTGGCATCGATGCAAAAGGCTGCCAGCGGCGCAGCAGGAAAAGCGGCCGCCGCCGTGGGAGGGCTGTTCCAGTGAGCGCAATACAATGGATAACCGGCACGGCCAGCGCGCCCGCCTTTCGACTGACGATGGACGGCGCCGACATCACGCAGCGCATCGAAAAGCGACTGATTAGCCTGACGCTGACCGATAACCGTGGCTTTGAGGCGGACCAGCTGGACATCGAGCTGGACGACGCGGACGGCCAGCTGCAGCTGCCGCGCCGGGGCGTTCAGCTTAATCTGGCGCTGGGCTGGCAGGGCGAGCCGCTGATTTCAAAAGGCTCTTACACCGTGGACGAAATCGAACACACCGGCGCACCGGACAAGCTGGTACTGCGCGCCCGCAGTGCCGATTTCCGCGAAACGCTCAATACCCGACGCGAAAAGTCATGGCACAAAACCACCGTGGGCGACATGGTGAAAGATATTGCTGCCAGGCACAAGCTGGACCCGGCGCTGGGTGAGGATATGGCAAAGATGGCGATCGATCACCTGGACCAGACCAACGAGTCAGATGCCAGTTTTCTGATGCGCCTGGCGCGCCAGTGCGGGGCGCTGGCCTGCGTGAAGAACGGAAAACTGCTGTTTATCCGGCAGGGGCAGGGCAGGACGGCCAGCGGTAAAACCCTGCCGGTTATCACGCTGACCCGTTCGGCGGGCGACAGTCACCGCTTTACCCTGGCGGACCGTGACGCCTACACCGGCGTGATTGCCAGCTGGCTGCACACCCGTGAACCGGCCAAAAAGGAAACCACGAAGGTTAAGCGCAGGCGGAAAAGCACCGCGAAGAAAAAGGAGCCGGAGGCAAAGCAGGGCGATTATCTTATCGGCACGGATGAAAACGTGCTGGTACTGAGCCGGACCTATGCCAGCCGCAGCAATGCAGAGCGGGCGGCTAAAATGCAGTGGGAGCGACTGCAGCGCGGCGTGGCGACGTTCTCAATTCAGCTGGCACGCGGGCGTGCGGACCTTTATACGGAAATGCCGGTAAAAGTCAGCGGCTTCAAACAGCAGGTAGACAGCAGCAGCTGGATTATCACCACGCTGACGCACAGCCTGAGCAGTGACGGCGGCTTTACCACCAGTCTGGAACTGGAGGTGAAGATTGATAGTCTTGAGATGGAATAAATTCTATCGGAATGTTCTCGATAATGATAAATTGCATCTCATTAAGTGAACTCATGCGATAGGGTGACAAAGATGATGAATTGTCCTGAGTGCGGTCATGCTGCTCACACGCGCAGCAGCACTCAAATTTCTAAAACAACTAAAGAACGCTACAACCAGTGCCAGAATATTAATTGCAGCTGTACCTTCAAATCACTTGAAACAGTAGCAGCGATTATTACCAAACCGGCTAAAGTTACACCCGTGCCGCCCCATCCAAATCGTAAGGCGCAGCAAGTCTTATGGCTATAAGTAAAGAACCCGCATAAGCGGGTTTTTTTATGTCTGGTGCCGCCACTGCTTTTTCTCTGCCGCCATTTTGCCGCCACTGCCAAAAAAAAGGGGCTACGCTTTCGCGTAACCCCTTGTTTTATTTGGTGGAGCTGGCGGGAGTTGAACCCGCGTCCGAAATTCCTACATCCTCGGTACTACATGCTTAGTCAGTCTTTACATTCGCCTGGCAGCTGCGGACAGACACGCCACTGACAGACTAGCCTGATTAGTTTTAACGCTTCAACCCCAGGCAGGGCATCCACGCGATCTCTTTTGGGTTTGACCTCTCTTGATCCCCGTCCTAAGAGCGGAGGCTAGGGAGAGAGGGCTCTAAGCAGGTTATTAAGCTGCTAAAGCGTAGTTTTCGTCGTTTGCGACTATTTTTTTGCGGCTTTTAACGAGGCAAACCGCCCCTCGGCATGCACCTTGGGTTTCGCGAATCCCGTCGAATCCAGAATCAGCCCCAAGAATTAAAGAGTATAGCAAAAAACGAGTGATGAATCCAGCGCTTAGCGATTGGCATTCTTCATAATGCGTGCTTTATCCAGCTGCCATTCGCGACTCTTCACGTCTTCGCGCTTGTCATGCTGCTTCTTACCGCGCGCCACGCCAATCTTCAGTTTGCACCAGGCGTTTTTCCAGTAAAGCGACAAGGCGATTACCGTATTGCCTTCGCGATTGACGCGACCGTACAGGCTATCCAGCTCGCGCTGGTTCAGCAGCAGTTTACGGTTGCGCGTGGGATCGCAGACGACGTGACTGGAAGCGACTGACAACGGCTGAAACGTCGCGCCAAACAGATAAGCTTCGCCATCGCGCAGCAGAATATAGCTGTCGCTGATGTTCGCCTTACCGGCGCGCAGTGATTTGACTTCCCATCCTTGTAGCGCCAGTCCCGCTTCGAACTCTTCCTCAATGAAGTATTCATGGCGGGCGCGTTTGTTAAGGGCAATAGTGGCAGAACCGGGTTTATGTGCTTTTTTCTTTGTCATAGTGCAACTTAGTTTACATCAGACCAGTGTTAATCGCATCCCCCGACCCAAAACCGCCGGGAAAAAAAGCTATTCTAGCACGCCTTGCGACTCAGAGAATTTTTGTTTGAGTGTTGAAAATGCTATTATTTGTACGTTTTATGAATCACAGGAAACGATATGGCCCAGATTAGCCGCTCCGCGCTTGTGCCTTACAGCGCTGAGCAAATGTACCAGTTAGTGAATGATGTCGATTCGTATCCGGAATTCCTGCCGGGCTGTACGGGGAGCCGCGTGCTATCCGCCTCCGAACAGGAGATGACGGCGTCGGTTGATGTCTCTAAGGCCGGCATCAGCAAGACGTTCGTGACCCGCAATACGCTGACGGATAACCAGAGCATTCATATGCAGCTGGTGGATGGCCCGTTCCGTAAATTAACCGGCGGGTGGACATTCACGTCGCTCGGCGATGACGCCTGTAAAGTAGAGCTCAATCTGGAGTTCGAGTTCACTAACATGCTGGTTGAACTGGCGTTCGGACGCATCTTTAAAGAGCTGGCGAACAGCATGGTGCAGGCGTTCACTCATCGCGCCAAAGAGGTTTACCGTGCCTGATATTACGGTTGAAGTGGTTTACGCGCTGCCTGAAAAACAGTACCTGCGCCAGGTGAAGCTGGCGGAGGGTAGCAGCGTTGAGCAGGCGATACGGGCATCCGGCCTGCTTGAACTGCGCCAGGATATTGACCTGACGCAGAATAAAATCGGCATCTACAGCCGGCCGGTGAAATTGCAGGATGAGCTTAACGAAGGGGACCGCGTAGAAATCTACCGTCCGCTGATTGCCGATCCGAAAGAGCTACGCCGTCAACGGGCGGAACGCTCGGCCAAAAAATAAAGGCGCCTCAGCGCCTTTTTTGATATCTGAAACCCGCTTAACGGTCGGACTTATTGTCGTTCAGGTTCGGTTTATTATCGATATTGGTCAGCACGCTGTTGCTGTCGAAAGTGAGCGTCAGCGTTTGCTGGGAAACTTTTTCATGGCCGGGCTGCTGACGGAACACATAATACCAGGTATTGCTACCGAAAGGATCGCTCATCATTGGCGTACCCAGCGTGTAAGCGACCTGCTGTTTCGTCATGCCAACGCGCAGCTTGGCAACGTCGGTGGCGGTCAGATAGTTACCCTGATTGATATCAGGACGGTAAACCACGCGCTCCAGAGTGGAACAGCCAGCAGTCATCATGAGAAGTAACACTGCAGCAGCAGTCAGCGTTTTACAGCGCATTTATACATTCCTTTTTTGGGCTCAACGCCTTTCAGTCAGGCGAATTTGGTGCCAGCACGGTCTGAACACAGCCTGCGGTCATCGTGTTTCATTCAGGCGACAAGCTGTCGATAATAATAAACCTGACCGCAGTTGGAAACCTTTACAGAGCAAGCATATGACCGCAGGAATGTAAAAAAGTGCATATCAGGCGGCTAAAAGCTCTTTTGCGTTCGCCAGCGTGTTGCGCGTGACTTCGCTGCCGCCCAGCAGACGCGCCAGTTCCTGCAGGCGCGCGCGTTTGTCCAGCGGCTGCATATGGGTTTCCGTCATCGCGCCGTCAGTCTCTTTGCTGACGAAGAAATGATGATGGCCACAGCCTGCCACCTGAGGTAAGTGCGTAACGCACATGACCTGCGTGGATTCGCCCAGCTGGCGCAGCAGTTTGCCTACCACGGCGGCGGTCGGTCCGCTGATGCCCACATCCACTTCATCGAAAATCAGCGCCGGCGTATCCATTTTACGCGCGGTGATCACCTGAATCGCCAGCGCGATACGCGACAGCTCACCGCCTGAAGCGACTTTCGCCAGCGGTTGCAGCGGCTGGCCGGGGTTAGTGCTGACGCGGAAATCAATACGGTCCGCGCCTTCCGCGGTCAGCTGATCCGGGTTGAACTGTACGGCAATGCTGAACTGTCCGTGCGGCATCGACAGCGCATGCATGCTTTCAGTGATCAGCTGGGTCAGCTCCTGCGCGAAATGGGCGCGCTGCTCATGCAGCTTCTGCGCACTGGCAAGCGCAGCCTGATGATGCTGCGTCACCGCCCGGCTCAGTGCTTCCTGATCGCTCTCTTGCTGAGAGAGCAGCTGTTCTTCTTCCAGCAGCTGCTGATGGAAAGCCGGCAGCGCCTCAGGCGCAACGTGATGCTTACGCGCCAGACTGATCTGACGCGACAGACGCTGTTCCAGCTCATAGAGGCGGTTCGGGTCGAGATCGAGGCGGTCGCAGTAGTGACGCAGCTCATCGCTCGCTTCGCTAATCTGAATCGCCGCTTCTTCCAGCATATTCAGCACGCCGCTCAGCTTATCATCCATCGTCACCAGCTCGCCCATCATCTGACGCGCCGTATAGAGCAGGCTTTGCAGATTGCTGTCATCGCCGTCCGCCAGTAAATGCAGCGCCTGCTGGCTGGTAGAAAGCAGCTGGCCGCTGTTGGCGAGGCGTTTGTATTCTTCATCAATCTGCTCGAATTCACCCGCCTGCGGCGCAAATTCGTTCAGCTCTTTCAATTGATATTGCAACAGTTCGCGGCGCGCTTCGCGCTCCTGCATTTGCTGCTGATGCTGCGCCAGCGCGCGGCAGCTCTGATGCCACTGACGATAGTTAGCCGCCATGCTCTGCATCAGCAGCGGCTGATCGGCGTAGGCGTCAAGCAGGGATTTTTGATGTTCCGGCTTCAGCAGTAGCTGATGCGCATGCTGACCATGAATCTGAATCAGCAGCTGTCCCAGATCGCGTAACTGAGAGAGCGGAACGGAGGTGCCGTTGATAAAGCCGCGTGAGCGGCCATCGCTGCTGATAACGCGGCGCAGCAGGCACTCATGGCCGTCGTCCAGCTGATTTTCTTCCAGCCAGCGCTGGGCAGAGGGGGTGTCTTTCAGATTGAAGCGGGCGCAAAGGTCGGCGCGATTCGCGCCCTGACGCACCATATCCGCTTCGGCGCGGCCGCCAAGGCACAGCCCCAGCGCATCAATCGCAATAGATTTACCGGCGCCGGTTTCACCGGTAATCGCGGTCATGCCACGTTGAAAATCGATTTCCAGCTCGCGAACAATAGCAAAATTACTGATGGTGAGTTGGGCCAGCATACACGCCTTCCTGTACATAAACACAGATATGGTTTTTCGTACAGTATAATCTGGTTTTATATACAGTAAAGTGGCGCGTTGCGCTTTTTAAAATAATTTTTTCGACCAGCCGAGCTTTGAGCTTAGCGTATTGAAGTAACTGTAGTTTTTGGGGTGGATAAGGCTGAGGTGGTAGTCGCTGCGCCGGACCAGCACATCTTCGCCTTCCTGTATCGGCAGCGCAATCTGGCTGTCGCAGCTAATCTCCAGGTCGCTGCGCATATGGGAAAAACGCAGGCGGATAGTGCTGCTGCTGTTGATCACCAACGGTCGCGCGGAAAGGGTATGTGGGAACATCGGCACCAGTGCGATGGCATCAAGAGAAGGCGTTAAAATCGGGCCGCCCGCCGAAAGGGAATAAGCGGTCGAACCGGTCGGCGTGGAGATAATCAGGCCGTCGGAGCGCTGTGAAAAAGCGAAGTTTTCATCAATATAAACTTCAAATTCGATCATATGCGCCACTTTGCCGGGATGGAGCACCACTTCGTTGATCGCCGTGCCGATGCGGGGCGCGCCTTCGCCGCGGCAGACGCGCGCTTCCAGCAGAAAACGTTTTTCAATGATGTAGTCGCCGCGCAGCACGTCATCCAACTGCTGCTGCGCGTTATCGGGATCCAGGTCGGTGAGAAAACCCAGATTGCCGCGGTTAATGCCGATCACTTTGATATCGTAACGCGCCAGCACGCGCGCCGCGCCCAGCATATTGCCGTCGCCGCCGACCACAACGGCGAGATCGGCCCGCTGACCGATCTCCGCCAGCGATCCAGTTTGTACATGTTCCAGTGACAGTTCGCGCGCGATTTGCTGTTCGACAATGACTTCATACCCTCTCTCGGTCAGCCAGCGCCAGAGCATTTCATGCGTGGTCAGGGCGGTAGGATGACGCGGATGTCCGACGATGCCGATGCACTGGAAATGTTTATTCATTATGCAGGTATTCCTCATGGGGCAAATTGCCCTGACATTGTGACTGGTTCCCTTGAAACCATAAATCTGATCCCCATAATAAGCGAACCAGCGAGATGAATGTGCAAAACGCGGAGAAATTCATGAGTAGTAAAGATCAGAACACACCAAACGAGCAAGTCTCAGAAGAGATTCAAATGGAACAGCAGCAAAACGATAACGCGGAGACTGCAGAGGCTGAAGCAGAAGTGGTGGATCCGCGTGATGAGCGCATCGCTCAGCTTGAAGAACAGTTAGCCGGGCTGCAAAATGGCGTACGCGACGCGCAGCTACGCGCGCAGGCGGAAATCGAAAATATCCGTCGCCGTACCGAGCAGGACGTCGAAAAAGCGCATAAATTCGCCCTGGAAAAATTTGCTAACGAGCTGCTGCCGGTTATCGACAGCCTTGAGCGCGCGCTGGAAGTAGCGGATAAGAACAATCCTGAACTGAGCGCTATGATCGAAGGTATCGAGCTGACGCTGAAATCGCTGCTGGCGGCGGTGCGCAAGTTCGGTGTGGAAGTCGTGGGTGAAACTAACGTACCGTTCAACCCGGACGTTCATCAGGCGATGTCCATGATGGAGTCTGATGAGGTTGCGCCGAACCACGTAATGATGGTGATGCAGCGCGGTTATACGCTGAATGGTCGTCTGCTGCGACCGGCGATGGTGGCCGTCGCAAAAGCAAAAAGCTGATTTCCCGGCGCCGTGGCCTGAAGCCACGGCGTTGTTGCATCAGGGCAGGTGCGGCGTCCAGTCGATCGGCGTTTCGCCCTGCTGACTAAGGATGGCGTTGGTGCGCGAAAAGTGTTTGCAGCCAAAGAATCCCCGGTGCGCGGAAAGCGGAGAGGGGTGCGGCGCTTTCAGCACATGATGTCGTTTTGTGTCGATAATGCTGCCTTTCTTCTGCGCGTGCGATCCCCACAGCAGAAACACCACGTTTTCGCGGTTTTCGTTAATCGCCGCAATCACGCGATCGGTAAAGGTTTCCCAGCCAAAACGCGCATGGGAATGCGCCTTGCCCGCCTCTACGGTTAATACCGTATTCAGCAGCAGCACGCCTTGTTTCGCCCAGCTCTCCAGGAAACCGTGATTCGGCCGTTGAAAGCCGGGAATGTCGCTTTCCAGCTCTTTATACATATTCATAAGCGAAGGCGGTACTGCTACGCCAGGCCTGACGCTGAACGCCAGTCCGTGCGCCTGATTAGGGCCGTGATAAGGGTCCTGGCCCAGAATGACCACCTTTACCTGGTTCAGCTCGGTCAAACGAAACGCATTGAACACATCTTCTTTAGGCGGATAGACCGTTACGCCTGACGCGCGCTCTTTAGCCACCATTTCCAGCGTTTCGACAAAATAGGGCTGCTCTTTTTCCGTCGCCAATACGTCATGCCAGGTTACCGTTTTACCCATGACAATCTCCCTTTCTTGTAAACAAAACATCAGAGTAGCGACTCTACGCCAGCGAGCAAGCCTTTAAAAAAAATTGAAAATTTACAAAAATAATTCATCGGTAAAATTTGATTTAAAACAAAAATTTAGCTTTGTAACCCGTTTGAGTGAAAGGGATTAATTGACCTTGGTCAAAGTTGGCCCTGCCACAGGTTGGTATATAGAGTCTCGGAAGTTTTAAACGCAAACCTGACGCCGTTAATGGCGTTAGCGTCATTACGCCTGGGAGGCAACTATGATTACAGGTATCCAAATTACAAAAACCAACAACAGCGCGCTGCTCAACTCATTCTGGTTACTGGATGACGAAAAATCCGAAGCGCGTTGCGTCTGTGCAAAAGGCGAGTACACCGAAGATCAGGTGGTGCCGGTGAGCGATCTGGGCCAGTTTGAGTATCGTGAAGTGCCGCTGGAAATGAAACCACAGGTGCGCGTTGAAGGCGGTCAGCATCTGAACGTTAACGTGCTGCGTCGCGAAACGCTGGAGGATGCGGTTAAGCACCCGGAAAAATATCCGCAGCTGACTATTCGCGTGTCCGGTTATGCCGTACGTTTTAACGCGCTTACGCCAGAACAGCAGCGTGATGTGATTACTCGTACCTTTACTGAAAGCCTGTAAGCGAAAAAGCGTGGCAATCGTTGAAGGAATGTTGAAAAAAGCGACAACGTTACGCAGTAAATAAAGGCCAATAAAACAAGGGGTTTTCGCTTTATTGGCGAGGGTCAGTTTTGGGCAATGCCGCTTTTAACGTACTGCATTCAAATTAACAGTCTGTTAACCATTATTCAGTTAATAGCCTAAATAAAAACCGCCGTTTTACGGCGGTTTTTTGTAGCGTGGAGCAATTATTCAGCGTTTTCTTTGTTGCTGCTGGCGCTGTCGGCGGCAGGCTTGCGTCGCTTACCGATATTTTTCCGGTCGCGATGGCGTACCTTAACGCGCGGCTTATTCTCGTCTTCTTTTTTCTTCTCTTTCTCTTTGCGCTTCGCCAGCACTTTCTTCGACGGCTTGCCTTTAAGTTTTTGGCTTGGCGCGCGCGTTACCGGACGCAGCTCATCAATCGTACGCGCTTTCAACGGCTCGCTGATATAGCGGCTGATTTTATCCAACAGCAGATAATCGTGCGCTTCTACCAGCGACAGCGCGGTGCCTTTGCGACCGGCGCGGCCCGTGCGGCCGATGCGATGCAGATAGACATCCGCGGTACGCGGCAGGTCGAAGTTGAATACGTGACTGACATCATCCACATCGATGCCGCGTGCGGCGACGTCGGTAGCGACCAGCACGTTAACGCGACCATCCATCAGACGCTTCAGCGCTTCGTTACGCTTCGCCTGCACCATTTCGCCTTCCAGATAGCTGGCGTTGATACCCGCTTCGCGCAGCCAGCCCACCAGCTCATGCACGCGCTCGCGCTTGCGCACAAAGACGATAGAGCGTGATACATCCGGCTGCTTCAGCAGATGCACCAGCAGTTTGGTTTTATGCGCCACGTCGTCGGCGCGGTAATACCACTGCTGGATCTTCTTGCGCTCGCGACGCGACGGATCGGAATCGATCTCCACAGGCTCATTCAACAGGCGCTCGGCGAAGTCTTTAATGCCGTCGCCTTCCAGCGTGGCGGAGAAAAGCATCGTCTGCTTACGCCAGCGGGTCTCCCCGGCGATGGTTTCGATATCCTGGGCAAAGCCCATATCCAGCATGCGATCCGCTTCATCGAGGATCAGAATTTCTACCGCCCGGCAGTCGAAGTTTTCTTCTTTGATGTACTGCAACAGGCGCCCCGTGGTCGCCACCACCACATCCTGGTTTTCGCTGAACACTTCGGCATGATTCATATAGGCCACGCCGCCGGTAATGGTGGCGATGTCCAGCTGAGTATGTTTCGCCAGCGCCTGGGCCTGCTCTGCGACCTGCATCGCCAGCTCACGCGTTGGCGTCAGGATCAGAACCCGTGGCGGGCCAGATTTTTTACGAGGAAAATCCAGCAGGTGCTGTAGCGCCGGCAAAAGATAGGCCGCCGTTTTCCCGGTCCCGGTTGGTGCTGAACCCAGCACGTCGCGTCCATCCAGCGCGGCGGGGATCGCTTCGGCCTGGATAGCGGTGGGGCGGGAAAAGCCTTTGTCCTGCAATGCGTCCAGCAGGCTTTCATCAAGTTCGAGTTCGGAAAATGTGCTTGCGGTCATGGTCTACCTCAGTTTGGGGCGCTGATTATAGACAGATTGGCGACGATCTTCATCTGTTTGTCGGCAGTTTATGGCTTTTAACCCTTTCTTATTTCCCCTATGCTGACACCGTTTTTGTCTTTGGTCCTGATTATGTCGCAATCAAAACCGCCATTACGTGGCAACGGCTTCACTTTTAAACGTTTTTTTATTGCGCACGATCGCTGCGCCATGAAGGTCGGCACCGACAGCATTCTGCTGGGCGCGTGGGCGCCGGTTGCGCAGGCGGTACGCATTCTTGATATTGGCACCGGTAGCGGCCTGCTGGCGCTGATGCTGGCGCAGCGCACTGCGGAATCGGTAGAGATCGACGCGGTTGAGCTGGACGGCGACGCGGCAGCGCAGGCGGCGGAGAATGCCGCGCAGTCGCCGTGGGCGGCGCGAATTCGCATTCATCAGGCGGACATTTTCAGCTGGGCGATGCAGCAGGAAAAACGTTATTCCCTGATCGTCAGCAATCCGCCTTATTTCAAACCGGGCCCGGCCTGCGCGACCCCGGCCCGCGATAATGCTCGTGCTACCCACACCTTGACCCATGAGGATCTGCTGCGCAGCGCGGAGACGCTAATCAGTGAAGAAGGGTACTTTTGCCTGGTGCTACCGGAAGAGGAAGGAAAGCGTTTTGTCGCGTTGGCGCTAACGCGCGGCTGGCATCTGCGCTTTCGCAACGACATTGCGGAAAACGATACGCGGCTGCCGCACCGCGTGCTGTTAGGGTTTTCGCCGGCGCCTGGCGAAGTGTTGCTGGAGCGCCTGGTGATTCGTGGGCCAGACCGCTGTTATTCTCCCGCCTTTTGCAGCCTGACCCAGGATTTTTATCTGTTTATGTAGCCCGGCGGCGTCAGGATAGTCGGAGCCGATTCCGGCTGCGTCTCAGGATAGTCGAGGGTATAGTGCAGCCCGCGACTCTCCTTGCGCTGCATGGCGCAACGAATAATCAGCTCCGCCACCTGCAACAGGTTCCGCAGCTCCAGCAGATTATTGGAAATGCGGAAGTGGCGGTAATATTCCTCGATCTCCTGCTGCAACAGCGCGATGCGTCGGCTGGCGCGCTCCAGACGTTTAGTGGTGCGCACGATGCCGACGTAATCCCACATAAACAGCCGCAGCTCATGCCAGTTATGCTGGATCACCACTCTTTCGTCGGAATCATCCACCTGGCTTTCATCCCAGGCGGGCAGATTATCGACGCGGGTGACCTGTGGCAGGCTAGCCAGCATATCTTCGGCCGCCGACCAGCCGTAAACCAGGCACTCCAGCAGCGAATTGGAGGCCATGCGATTCGCGCCATGCAGGCCGGTATAGCTGACTTCGCCAATCGCATAGAGCCCGTCGATATCAGTACGTCCATGATGATCGACCATCACGCCGCCGCAGGTATAGTGGGCCGCCGGCACCACCGGAATCGGCTCGCGGGTTAAATCGAAGCCCAGCGACCGCAGTTTTTCGTCAATCATCGGGAAGTGGGCGCGGATAAAATCGGCCGGCTGATGACTGATATCAAGATACATGCAGTCGGCGCCGAGGCGTTTCATTTCATGATCGATAGCCCGCGCCACGATATCGCGCGGCGCCAGTTCGCCGCGCGCGTCGAAGTCGGGCATAAAGCGGCTGCCGTCAGGACGCCGTAAATAAGCGCCTTCGCCGCGCAGGGCTTCGGTCAGTAAAAAGTTACGCGCCTGTGGATGATACAGGCAGGTTGGATGGAACTGATTGAATTCCAGGTTCGCGACGCGGCAGCCGGCGCGCCAGGCCATAGCGATGCCGTCGCCAGAAGCGACGTCGGGATTGGTGGTATATTGATAAACCTTCGCTGCGCCGCCGGTGGCCAGCACCACGGCGCGCGCGCTGCAGGTCTCAACCCGCTCCAGATTGCGGTTCCAGAACCAGGCCCCCAGCACGCGCCGCGAGCCTGGCAGTCCCAGACGATCGGAAAGGATAAGGTCGACGGCGTTGGTGCGCTCCAGGATACGGATATTAGGATGGCTCATCGCCTGAGAAACCAGCGTGGTGACCACTTCGCGTCCGGTGGCGTCGGCGCTGTGTAAAATGCGGCGATGGCTGTGACCGCCTTCGCGCGTCAGATGATAGCGCTCCTCGCCATCAGGCTGTGTCTCTTTATCAAAGGCGACGCCATGTTCAATCAGCCACTCAACGCAGTGGCGCGCATTGCGCGCGATAAAATCCACCGCATCGCGATCGCAAAGACCAGCGCCAGCGACCAGCGTATCTTCCACATGGGCTTCGATACTGTCCATTTCGTCGAAAACGGCGGCGATGCCGCCCTGCGCATAAAAGCTGGAGCCTTCGCTGACCGGGCCTTTGCTCAGAACCATAACCTGCTGAGTTTGCGCCAGGCGCAGCGCCAGCGAGAGACCCGCCGCGCCGCTGCCAATAATCAAAACGTCACACTGATAATCGGAAATTTCGCTCATGGTGTTTATTTTACTAAACAAGTGGTCAGCAGAGCATAAGGCGAAACGGCGCGATTAAAAAGCGATAAAGCGTCGAAAGGCACGATCTGGCGCAATGCAATGTATCCAGCGTTTATGGCAGGGTAGGATAACTCTGTGCGGTGTTTATTATGATTAACAAAGGACAATAATTGCGCTTTGGTGATGAAAATGTCATGCGCATCGGGTACTCTGCGGCTTACGCCCGGTAATCGGTTAACTACGATCAAAAACAGCAGCGGCGTACGTTTTCTCAGCATGCTCAATAATCCAGACGTGTAAAAGTACCCGGTGAGGCAATAAAAAAACGGCGTAACTGAACTAATGTCTAATGACCGGCTCTAATGAGGGCTTGCTCATAAACTTGAGTGTTTGCTGGTGGTTCATTTACGCGTGGAGAATGATTTGGGGAGATATTACCTCGGATGAGCGAGCAATTAACGGATCAGATTCTCGTTGAGCGGGTACAGAAAGGAGATCAGAAGTCATTCAATTTACTGGTTGTTCGTTACCAGCATAAAGTGGCGAGCCTGGTTTCACGCTACGTTCCGTCAGGCGACGTGCCCGATGTCGTACAGGAATCTTTTATCAAAGCGTATCGCGCGCTGGACTCTTTCCGCGGCGATAGCGCGTTTTACACCTGGCTATACCGTATTGCCGTTAATACCGCGAAAAACTATCTGGTCGCTCAGGGCCGCCGTCCGCCATCCAGCGATGTGGATGCGATAGAGGCGGAAAACTTTGAAAGCGCGGGCGCGCTAAAAGAAATATCGAACCCTGAGAACTTAATGTTGTCTGATGAGTTGAAACAGATAGTGTTCCGTACCATTGAGTCGCTCCCGGAGGATTTGCGCATGGCGATCACCCTGCGGGAGTTGGATGGTTTAAGCTATGAAGAGATAGCGGCCATCATGGATTGTCCGGTAGGCACCGTGCGCTCGCGCATTTTCCGCGCGCGAGAGGCCATTGACAACAAAGTTCAACCGCTTATCCAACGTTAGCGATAACGGATACAGGAAGGGTACTAAGGCATGCAGAAAGAAAAACTTTCCGCTTTAATGGATGGCGAAACTTTGGACAACGAAGTGATCTCCGCATTGTCTAAAGACGCTACACTGCAGCAAAGCTGGGAGAGCTACCATCTTATCCGCGATACGCTGCGTGGTGATGTCGGCGACACCGTCCATTTTGATATCGCCGCGCGCGTCGCCGCTGCGATCGAACAGGAACCTGCTCGCAACGTAACCGCGTTTATCCCGGAAGCGCAGCCGGAACCCGCACGCTGGGAAAAAATGCCTTTCTGGAAGAAAATGCGTCCCTGGGCCGCGCAAATTACACAGGTTGGCGTGGCCGCTTGCGTCTCGCTGGCAGTGATCGTTGGCGTTCAGCACTATAATCAGCCGCAGGAGTCGGGTCAGGCTTCTGAAGCGCCGGTGTTCAATACGCTGCCGATGATGGGCAAAGCGTCGCCGGTCAGCCTCGGCGTGCCGTCCGACAGCTTTGACACCAACAGCGCCAGCCAGCAAGTGCAGGAGCAGCGTCGTCGGGTCAATGCCATGCTGCAGGATTACGAACTGCAGCGTCGCTTGCATACCGAGCAGATGCAATTTGATCCCACCGGCCCGCAACAGGCTCAGGTTCAGGTTCCAGGAAATCAGTCGTTAGGAATACAGCAGCAGTAATGAAGCAACTCTGGTGTGCCGTTAGCCTTCTGGCTGGCGGCCTGTTTTATTCAGCCATCGCCCCGGCGCAGGAAACTGCGTCCGGGGCGTTGTTGCAACAGATGGAACAGGCCAGTCAGTCCCTTAATTATGAACTCGCTTATATCAACGTTTCCCGGCTGGGCATCGAATCGCTGCGCTATCGCCACGCGGTGATCGATAACAAGGTTTACGCGCAGCTGCTGCAGATGGATGGACCGCGTCGGGAAGTGATCCAGCGCGGTAACGATATCAGCTACTTCGAGCCGGGGCTTGAGCCGTTTTCGCTGCCCGGCACGCACATTGTCGATGCGTTGCCGGCAGTCGTTAACGCCGATTTCAAGCGCCTGACCACCAGCTACGATTTTGTGCCGGTGGGCCGTACGCGCATTGCCGATCAGCTGTGCGAAGTGGTGCGCATCGTGGCGCGCGACGGTACGCGCTACAGCTATATCGTCTGGCTCGACAGTGAAACCAAGCTGCCGCTGCGTATCGATCTGCTCGATCGCGACGGCGAAACGCTGGAACAGTATCGCGTGGTTAGCTTCGCCGTCGACGAGGGTGTGCGCAACCTGATGCAGGGGCTGGAGAAAGCGAACCTTCCGCCGTCGCTCTCGGTGCCGGAAGGGCAAAAAGTCAGCTTTAACTGGACGCCAGGCTGGCTGCCAGCGGGAATGACGGAAGTGGCGCAGAGCCGCCGTACGCTGCCTTCTATCGATAAACCTGTCGAATCAAGATTTTATTCCGACGGCCTTTTCAGTTTCTCGATAAACGTCAGCCCGGCGGATAAAAGCAGTACGACGCAGCTGTTGCGCACTGGCCGTCGAACGGTGCAAACTGCTACGCGCAACAACACTGACATTACTATTGTCGGCGAACTGCCGCCCGCGACGGCGAAGCGTATCGCCGACAGCATCAACTTAGGTACGCAACGATGATGAGAGAATGGGCCACGGTGGTTGCGTGGCAGGACGGCATCGCCACGCTGCACTCGGAAGTGAAAACGACCTGCAACAGCTGCTCGGCGCGTAAAGGGTGCGGCAGCGCCATGCTGAACAAGCTGGGGCCGAAAAACGCGCACGTGATGCAGATCGCCAGCGAAAAGCCGCTGCAGCCGGGCCAGCGCGTAGAGCTGGGCATCCGCGAAAGCAGCCTGCTGGGATCGGCGCTGCTGGTGTATATGACGCCGCTGCTCGGATTGTTCCTGCTGGCGGGCCTGTTCCAGATGCAGTTCCATACCGATCTGGCGGCCGCCTGCGGCGCGCTGCTCGGCGGCATCGGCGGCTTTATCGTCGCGAAAGGCGTCTCGTCGCGCTTTGGCGCTCGCGAAGCCTTCCAGCCGGTTATTCTCAATATCATGCTTCCCCCGACGCGCTGCGCGTGGAGCAAGAGGCGCTGTAAGCTTTCGCCGGACGGGCAATCCTCGTTCGGCTAATGTTTTGCGCTTTTTTTCACCACCATCGCGGCAAATACGCTATCATCCCGTTTTCCTTGCTTTATCTCCCGGCGCGATGATTCCACCACCCTGATATGTCGTGTACAATGCGCCTTTCGGGCCGTCTCCGCCTGTGATATTACACGCTCTCCTGAGGTTGCATCGCGAGAGTTTCAGCATTTGTAAGGCAGAATAACCTCCATAATGAAGCATATAAGAAACTTTTCGATCATCGCGCACATTGACCACGGCAAATCAACGTTATCAGATCGTCTGATCCAGATTTGCGGCGGCTTAACCGATCGTGAAATGGCAGCGCAGGTTCTGGACTCAATGGATCTGGAGCGTGAGCGCGGCATCACAATTAAAGCGCAGAGCGTGACGCTCGATTACAAAGCGCCGAACGGCGAAACTTACCAGCTCAATTTTATCGATACCCCAGGCCATGTGGACTTCTCCTATGAAGTATCACGCTCTCTTGCCGCCTGCGAAGGTGCGCTGCTGGTGGTAGATGCAGGGCAGGGCGTGGAAGCGCAGACGCTGGCTAACTGCTATACCGCCATGGAAATGGATCTGGAAGTGGTGCCGGTACTGAACAAAATCGATCTGCCGGCCGCCGATCCCGATCGCGTTTCGCAGGAGATTGAAGATATCGTCGGCATCGACGCCACCGACGCGGTGCGCTGCTCGGCGAAAACCGGCGTAGGCGTCCCGGACGTGCTGGAGCGCCTGGTGCGCGACATCCCGCCGCCGGAAGGCGATCCCAACGGCCCGCTGCAGGCGCTGATCATCGACTCCTGGTTCGATAACTACCTGGGCGTCGTCTCGCTGGTGCGCATCAAAAACGGCACGCTGCGCAAAGGCGAAAAAATTAAGGTAATGAGCACCGGTCAGGTCTATAACGCCGACCGTCTCGGCATCTTCACGCCGAAGCAGGTCGATCGCGATGCGCTTAACTGCGGCGAAGTCGGCTGGCTGGTTTGCGCCATTAAAGACATCCTCGGCGCACCGGTGGGCGATACCCTGACAGGCGCCAAAATGCCGGCGGAAAAGGCGCTGCCGGGCTTTAAGAAAGTGAAGCCGCAGGTCTATGCCGGCCTGTTCCCGATAAGCTCCGATGACTATGAAGCGTTCCGCGACGCGCTGGGCAAGCTGAGCCTGAACGACGCCTCGCTGTTCTACGAGCCGGAAAGCTCAACGGCTCTGGGCTTTGGTTTCCGCTGCGGCTTCCTTGGCCTGCTGCATATGGAGATCATTCAGGAGCGTCTGGAGCGTGAATACGATCTCGACCTGATCACCACCGCGCCGACCGTAGTCTATGAAGTGGAAACCACCGGCGGTGAGATTATCTACGTCGACAGCCCTTCCAAGCTGCCGCCGTTAAACAACATTAATGAGCTGCGCGAGCCGATCGCGGAGTGTCATATGCTGCTGCCGCAGGAATATCTGGGCAACGTGATCACCCTCTGCGTTGAGAAGCGCGGCGTGCAGACCAACATGGTCTATCACGGCAACCAGGTGGCGCTGACTTATGAAATCCCGATGGCGGAAGTGGTGCTGGACTTCTTCGACCGCCTGAAGTCGACCTCGCGCGGCTACGCCTCGCTGGACTACAACTTCAAGCGCTTCCAGGCGTCGGACATGGTGCGCGTGGACGTGCTGATCAACTCCGAGCGCGTCGATGCGCTGGCGCTGATCACCCACCGTGATAACGCGCCGTATCGCGGTCGCGAGCTGGTCGAGAAGATGAAAGAGCTGATCCCGCGCCAGCAGTTTGATATCGCTATCCAGGCGGCGATCGGCAACCACATCATCGCCCGTTCGACGGTTAAACAGCTGCGTAAAAACGTACTCGCGAAATGCTACGGCGGCGACGTCAGTCGTAAGAAAAAGCTGTTGCAGAAGCAGAAAGAAGGTAAGAAGCGCATGAAGCAGGTCGGCAACGTCGAGCTGCCGCAGGAAGCGTTCCTGGCCATTCTCCACGTGGGCAAAGACGGCAAATAAGGATATCTGATGGCTAATATGTTCGCCTTGATTCTGGCGATAGCGACGCTGGTCACCGGCATCATCTGGTGCATCGACCGGTTCAAGTGGGCGCCGGCGCGTCGCGCGCAGCAGGCTCAGGCGCAGGCGCAAACCGGCGGCACGCTGGATAACGCCACGCTGACGAAAGTCGCGAAGCAGCCGGGCTGGGTGGAAACGGCCGCGTCGGTCTTTCCGGTGCTGGCTGTGGTGTTTGTGGTGCGCTCGTTTATTTACGAGCCGTTCCAGATCCCGTCCGGTTCGATGATGCCGACGCTGCTGATCGGCGATTTTATCGTGGTGGAGAAGTTCGCCTACGGCATTAAAGATCCGATTACCCAGACCACGCTGATCCCGACCGGGCATCCCGCGCGCGGCGACATCGCGGTGTTTAAATACCCGAAGGATCCGAGCCTCGATTATATTAAACGCGTTATAGGTCTGCCGGGCGACCGCGTGACCTACGACGCGCTGAATAAAACGCTGACGGTGAACCCGGCGTGCGACAGCGGCAAAGCCTGCGACAAAGCGTTGCCGATCACCTATTCGGACGTGGCGCCAAGTAACTTTATTCAGACCTTCAGCGGTTTTGACGGCAATGAATCGGGCAACGGTTTCTGGCAGGTGCCGCAGGGCGAAACCATGCGCGGCGGCCTGCGTCTGGCGACCCGTAAAGAAACGTTAGGTGACGTCACCCACAATATTTTGCTGGTAACTGAGGCGCAAAGTCAGGCCAGCATGTATTATCAGCAGCCGGGACAGCCGCAGGCGAGCTGGGTCGTGCCTGCCGGCCACTACTTTATGATGGGCGATAACCGCGATAACAGCGCTGACAGCCGTTATTGGGGCTTCGTGCCGGAAAAAAATCTGGTTGGTAAAGCGACCGCCATCTGGATGAGCTTTGAAAAGCAGGAAGGAGAATGGCCTACCGGCGTTCGCCTGAGTCGTATCGGCGGCATCCACTAAATCGGACCGTCTGTAAAACGGATGGCTTCCCGCAGGCGGGAAGCCACTGCAAACGAAACTGTTTAGCGTTGACCGTCGTCAGCCCTGTTTCGTATGCAGCATAATTGACGCATTGTTGAAATTGGTATCGCATGAATCCCATCCTCATTAATAAGCTTCAGCGAAAGCTGGGCTACACTTTTACTCATCAGGAACTACTGCAGCAGGCATTAACCCACCGGAGTGCCAGCAGTAAACACAACGAGCGTCTGGAGTTTCTCGGCGATTCCATCCTGAGCTTTGTTATCGCCAATGCGCTCTATCACCGCTTTCCTCGCGTGGATGAAGGCGATATGAGCCGTATGCGCGCGACGCTGGTGCGCGGCAATACGCTGGCGGAGATGGCGCGCGAATTTGACTTAGGCGAATGCCTGCGTCTGGGGCCTGGCGAGCTGAAAAGCGGCGGCTTCCGTCGGGAATCGATCCTTGCCGATACGGTAGAAGCGTTGATCGGCGGCGTATTCCTCGACAGCGATATTCAGACGGTGGAAAGGCTGATCCTTAGCTGGTATCAGAGCCGACTGGATCAAATCAGTCCGGGCGACAAACAGAAAGATCCAAAAACGCGTCTGCAGGAGTATCTGCAGGGTCGCCATCTGCCGCTGCCCTCCTATCTGGTGGTGCAGGTGCGTGGCGAAGCGCATGACCAGGAATTTACCATTCACTGTCAGGTGAGCGGCATGGCGGAGCCGGTGGTGGGCACCGGGTCGAGCCGTCGCAAAGCTGAACAGGCAGCGGCCGAACAGGCGCTGATTAAGTTAGGACTCGAATGAGCGAACAAGAGATGCACTGCGGCTTTATTGCGATTGTCGGCCGCCCAAACGTTGGAAAATCGACGCTGCTGAACCAGCTTCTGGGGCAGAAGGTTTCCATTACCTCGCGTAAACCGCAAACCACGCGCCACCGCATCATGGGCATTCATACGGAAGGCGCGTATCAGGCGATCTACGTTGATACCCCAGGCCTGCATATCGAAGAAAAACGGGCGATCAACCGCCTGATGAACCGCGCCGCCAGCAGCTCCATCGGCGACGTCGAGCTGGTTATCTTCGTGGTAGAAGGCACGCGCTGGACGGCGGACGACGAGATGGTTCTCAACAAGCTGAAAGAGAACAAAGTGCCGGTGCTGCTGGCGATCAATAAAGTCGACAACATCACCGACAAGTCGATCCTGCTGCCGCATATGCAGTTCCTCAGCCAGCAGATGGATTTTATGGATGTGGTGCCGATCTCCGCTGAAAGCGGCAAAAATGTCGACACTATCGCCAGCATCGTGCGCAAGCGCCTGCCGGTAGCCGAACATCACTTCCCGGAAGATTACATTACTGACCGTTCGCAGCGCTTTATGGCCTCGGAAATCATTCGTGAAAAACTGATGCGTTTCCTGGGCGCCGAGTTGCCCTATTCGGTCACGGTGGAAATTGAGCAGTTCATCACCAACGAACGCGGCGGCTACGATATCAACGGTCTGATCCTGGTTGAACGTGAAGGCCAGAAAAAGATGGTGATCGGCAACAAAGGCGCCAAGATTAAAACCATCGGCATCGAAGCCCGTAAGGATATGGAAGAGCTGTTCGAGATGAAAGTGCATCTTGAACTGTGGGTCAAAGTGAAGTCCGGCTGGGCAGATGACGAGCGTGCGCTGCGTAGCCTGGGCTATGTTGACGATCTCTGATTGCTGAATGGAAGGCTGGCAGCGCGCTTTTGTTCTGCATGGACGGCCCTGGAGCGAAACCAGCCTGATGCTGGATCTCTTTACGGAAAACCATGGGCGGGTGCGCGTCATCTCCAAAGGCGCGCGTTCGAAGCGCTCCCATCTTAAGGGGGCGCTCCAGCCTTTCACGCCGCTGCTGGTGCGCTGGGGCGGGCGCGGCGAAGTCAAAACCCTGCGCAACGTCGAAGCCGTTTCGTTGGCGCTGCCGCTGAGCGGCATCGCGCTCTACTGCGGTCTTTACGTCAACGAGCTGTTGGCGCGCGTGCTGCAGCATGAAACCCCGTTTCCTGAACTCTTCTTCGATTACCTTCACTGTCTCCAGTCTCTTGCGGAAGCCAACGGCAGCCCGGAACCGGCCCTGCGCCGTTTTGAGCTGGCGCTGCTGGGCCATATGGGTTACGGCGTCGACTTCCTGCACTGCGCCGGCACCGGCGAGGATATTGAAGACGGCATGACCTACAGCTATCGTGAAGAGAAAGGCTTTATCGCCAGCCTGGTGATCAATCAGCGCAGCTTTACCGGACGACAGCTGCGGGCGCTGTATGAGCGCGAGTTTCCCGACGGCGATACGCTGCGCGCCGCCAAACGCTTTACCCGCATGGCGCTGAAGCCGTGGCTGGGCGGCAAACCGTTAAAAAGTCAGGAGCTGTTCCGTCAGTTCATCCCTAAAAAACGCGCGGATGCACAAAACAATCAGGAATAAACCCAGCGCGCGCCGAAGGCGTGGCGCTGCCTGCATAACTACAACATTCTGAGGACTGTTATGGCTGAGTTGTTATTAGGCGTCAATATCGATCATATCGCCACCGTGCGTAATGCGCGCGGCACCCACTACCCCGATCCGGTGCAGGCGGCCTTTGTGGCCGAACAGGCGGGCGCCGACGGCATTACCGTTCACCTGCGCGAAGATCGTCGCCACATCACCGATCGTGATGTGCGCCTGCTGCGTCAGACCATTGAAACGCGCATGAATCTGGAGATGGCGGTGACGGAAGAGATGCTGGCGATCGCCTGCGAGCTGAAGCCGCATTTCTGCTGTCTGGTGCCGGAAAAGCGTGAGGAAGTCACCACCGAAGGCGGGCTGGACGTAGCGGGACAGCAGGAGAAAATCAGCGCGGCGGTACAGCGCCTTAACGCGGCGGGCATTCTGGTATCACTGTTTATCGACGCCGACGAGCGGCAGATTGACGCCGCCGTAGCGGCGGGCGCGCCTTATATTGAAATTCATACCGGCGCTTACGCCGAAGCGGAAGAGGGCGAGGCGCGCGACGCCGAGCTGGCGCGCATCGCGCATGCGGCTACCTGGGCCGCCGCCAAAGGGCTGAAGGTGAACGCCGGCCACGGCCTGACCTATCACAACGTGCTGCCGATTGCCGCATTGCCGGAAATGCACGAGCTGAATATCGGTCACGCGATTATCGGGCGCGCGCTGATGAGCGGGCTGGCCGATGCGGTGAAAGAGATGAAGCTGCTGATGCGGGAAGCGCGTCGCTAATGGCTATTCTTGGGCTTGGCACCGATATCGTGGAAATCGAGCGCATCGAAGGGGTGATCTCCCGTTCGGGCGATCGCCTGGCGCGCCGCGTGCTGAGCGAAAACGAGTGGCGACAGTATCAGACTCACCAGCAGCCGGTGCGCTTCCTGGCGAAACGCTTCGCGGTGAAAGAGGCGGCGGCCAAAGCGTTCGGCACCGGCATTCGCGGCGGCCTGGCGTTTAATCAGTTTGAAGTTTATAACGATGCGTTGGGCAAGCCTGAGCTGCGCTTTTTCCAGCAGGCGGCGGAAGTGGCGGCGAAGCTGGGCGTGCGGCATGTGCATGTCACCCTGGCGGATGAGCGTCACTATGCCTGCGCGACGGTGATTATCGAAGGGTGAGGCGGCGACGCCTCATACCGCATGATGGATAACCACAAACTTTTCCCACAGCTGTTCGCGTTCTTCGCGGTGCGCCGGATCGGCGATGATGGTGTTATCGATAGGACAGACGCTCTGGCAGGTCGGGGTATCATAGTGCCCCACGCATTCGGTGCAGAGATAAGGATCGATAACGTAGATCTCATCGCCCATCGATATCGCCTGGTTGGGGCACTCCGGTTCGCACATATCGCAGTTAATACATTTTTTGGTAATCAGTAACGCCATAATGTCCCCGGTCCTGCCTGAATAGCCTGAAGCGCGGCCATTATACGCCCGTGAACAGATCATACCAGTTTTTTTACCAGCGCCTCGCTGTGCCGGATATAGTTGGAAGCGCGCTCCGCATCCTGCTGCACCAGCGCCATAAACAGCAGATCGGTGAGCGCCAGCTGCGCGGAGGTCGACGAGATAGCGGCGCTGCGGGTGCTCTGTTCTTCCGCGACGGTATAAAGGCAGTGGGTGGCGCACTGCTGCAACGTATTCGGCGTAAAGCCGGTAAAGGCCAGCACCCATGCGCCGACGCGTGCCGCCTCCTGCGCGGCGAGATTGATCTCCCGCCGTTCGCCGCTGTAAGAGATCGCCAGCAGCAGATCCCCGGCGCGCAGCGCCTGTACGCTGGCCAGCAGCGCGTGCATATCCTGTTCGGCCACGGCGCTGATGCCGATCTTCATCAGCTTCCATGAAAAATCTTTCGCCACCAGACCGGAAGCGCCAATGCCCACCAGCACAATGCGGCCGGCGCGCTTAATCAGGTCGAGCGTCTCCATCAGCTTATCTTCGCTGTTGATGTCCAGCGTGGCGCGAATGGCGGAAACCTTCTCGGTAAACAGCTTTTCGCCCACCACCTTCAGCGGATCGCCGCTAAGAATATGGTTATGCACCGTAATCGCGTCTTTCGCCCGCAGCGATTCGCTCAGCGCCAGCTTCAGCGCCGGGAAACCCTTATAGCCCAGCTTCTGCGCGAACTTCACCACGCTTGACTGGCTTACGCCCGCTTCCAGCGCCAGACGCGGCGAGCTGAGCTGACAGGCGTGGCCGGGCTGCGCCAGCAAATAATCGGCCAGCCGGCGCTCATTCAGCGCCAGCCCTGGATAAAGCTGGCGAATGCGTAACAGGGCGCTCATGGCGGCTCCTTCAGATAGTTATTGCCCACTGCAAGCAGCGGGGCGGTAATAGTGTGGCCTGCTGCCTGAGCAGCTTACTCACTGGAGAGTAAGCATAAGACATTGATTCTCTAATTGTATAACGCGGATTGCCCCTGATGCCAAATCACATTGCGATGAGGCTGCCGTTAGCCAGCTATTGCTGCTACTGTCTACACTAATGAAGGCTGAAGCGAAAGGTTGATGAAGGAGAAGGGGTTAATGGCGGATTCGCAACGACGGGTAGTGTTTTTCGATCTGGACGGCACCTTACATCAACAGGATATGTTCGGCACCTTTATGCGCTATCTGCTGTGGCGACAACCGCTGAACCTGCTGCTGGTGGTTCCGCTATTGCCGATAGTGGGAATGGGGCTGCTGATTAAGGGACGCGCGGCGCGCTGGCCGATGAGCCTGCTGCTCTGGTCGATCACCTTCGGCCATAGCGAAGCGACGCTTCAGCGCCGCGAGGCGAGTTTCGCGCGCTGGTTCCGCCAACGGGTAGTGGCGTTTCCAGTGGTGCAGCAGCGGCTGACCGATTACCTGAGCAGCAACGACGCCGACGTTTGGTTAATTACGGGTTCGCCGCAGCCGCTGGTGGAGCAGGTTTACTACGACTCCGCCTTCCTGCCGCGCGTCAAGCTGATCGCCAGCCAGATGGAGCGTGCATGGGGCGGACGCATCCTTAGCCTGCGCTGCCTGGGCCATGAAAAAGTGGTGCAGCTGGAAGAGCAGATCGGTACGCCGCTGCAGCTGTACAGCGGCTATAGCGACAGCAAACAGGACAACCCGCTGCTTTTTTTCTGCCAGCACCGCTGGCGCGTAACACCGCAGGGCGAACTGCAACAGCTGGAATAATTTTGTCAGCCAACAGGTTTGGTTATAATGCCAGCCGCATTTTTCCGCTGGAGAGTACCGTGAGCGAAACGATTGATGAATACTGGATGCGCTATGCATTACAGCTGGCGCGTCGGGCGCGCGAGCAGGGCGAAGTTCCGGTCGGGGCGGTACTGGTGCAGGGCGATAAAGCGATCGGCGAAGGCTGGAACCGGCCGATAGGACAGCACGATCCAACCGCGCACGCGGAGATGATGGCGCTGCGTGAAGGCGGCAAAGTTCTGGAAAATTACCGCCTGCTGGACACCACCCTCTATGTCACGCTGGAGCCCTGCATTATGTGTGCCGGAGCGATTGTTCATAGCCGTATCGGTCGTCTGGTATTCGGCGCGCGCGATGAGAAAACCGGCGCCGCCGGATCGCTGATGGATATTCTGGGACATCCCGGCATGAATCATCAGGTCAGAGTGGAACAGGGCGTGCTGGCGGACGAATGCGCCGCGATGCTCAGTGACTTTTTTCGTATGCGCCGCGAACAGAAGCGGGCGCAGCGTCAGGCGCAGCGTGCCGCAGAGCAGGGGGCGACGCCGGGCAGCGCCGCTTAATTCATGGCGATGTCGGGCGCGACCGCCGGATAACCTTCCCCTAACGTGGCCTCCAGCGTTTTACGCTGGGCCAGTTTTTTCTCCTGCTCCTGTAAATAACCGACCAGGCTGAGCTGATACTTGCGGATATTTTCCACATAGTTATAGGCTTCCTGGCCGCGCGCGTAGCCGTAGGTGGTCTGGCTGTAATAGCGTTTCTGGCTCAGCATCGGCAGGCGCAGCTTTACATCCGCCCAGCTGTCGGGGTTGGCGCCCTGTTTTTGCGTTAGCTTGCGCGCGTCCAGCATATGGGCGTAGCCCATGTTATAGGCCGCCAGCGCAAACCAGATGCGTTCATCTTCCGGTACCGACTCCGGTACCTTTTCCATCATGCGCTGCAAATATTCACTGCCGCCGCGGATGCTCTGCTCCGGGTCGAGACGATCCGCCACCTGCAAACTGTCTGCCGTGTTGCGCGTCAGCATCATCAGCCCGCGTACGCCGGTCGGGGAGGTCGCCTGAGGATTCCAGTGCGATTCCTGATAGGAGATGGCCGCCAGCAGGCGCCAGTCGATCTGCGCGGCGTAACGCTCGAACAGCGGGCGGATATCGGGCAGGATATCGTCGATAGCGCGCAGGAAAGTGCGCGTATCGACATAGTCGAAGGCGCCGACGTGACCGAGATATTTCTCCTCCAGCCGCGCCATCGCGCCTTCCTCTTCCATCTGACTGAAAAAGTCGAGTATCGCCGCGTTCAGGCTGTCGTCCTCTTCACGCTGCATATACCAGGTGACCGGCTCCTCATCGGTAATGTCGAACGCCACCGCCAGCTGCGGGTGAATGCGCTGCAACAGGCCGATGGTGACTGAATCGCCGATGGTGTAATCCAGCTCGCCGTTGGCGACCGCTTCCAGCAGCGCTTTCGGTCCCTGATCGGTCGAGATCGCCCAGTCCAGATCGGGATACTGATTCTCTTTGATATTACGCAGCGTCGACATATAGGCTGAACCAGAGGCAACCGTCAGTCGGCCTTTCAGATTGCCCAGGTTTTTTGGCCGCGGCGTGCCGATGCGGTAAACCAGCTGCTGCGAAACGGAATAGTAGCTGGGGCCGGTGCGGAAGCGCGCCAGCCGTTCACTATTGTAAATCAGCCCGGCAGCCAGCAGATCGGCTTTGCCGTCGTCGAGATCGTCAAACAGGTCGTTCAGGTTCTGATGAACATTGACCTGCAGTTTGACGCCCAAATAATCGGCGAAGCGCTTCGCCAGCTCATAATCCATTCCGGCCGGGGCATTGTTGCTGGTGTAGTAAGTTAGCGGAGAATTAATGGTGCTGATTCGCAGCACCCCCCGCGATTTTATCTGCGCGATCTTGTCTTGCGCGCTGCCGTGCCAGGGAATGGTCGGCCAGAGCGCTACCGCCAGCAGGACGGTAATCAACCCGATCAGCAGATAATTAATTTTCAAATATTTCAAATATTTATCTCTCGGTGGCTCTCAGGCCTCTGTCTCTTCGGGCAGCGTTTGTTATCTATTAAATCCCAGAGCGTGGGGCATTTTGCGCAACAAAGCGGCGCAGAGCAACTGCAATAGCAGGATATGCGCAATTTTCAGGCTAATTCCAGGCGCGGAAAAATCCACGCAAACGGTTTCGTTAGGCGGGCCGTTTCTCTATAATATCGCCCGTTTTCCCTGTTGCGCCCAAAGAAGCGTCCTCCGGCGCTCTGACGAGAGATCTTAATGATGGAAATTCTGCGTGGTTCGCCCGCCCTGTCGGCATTTCGTGTAAACAAACTGCTGACCCGTTTTCAGGACGCTCACCTGCCGGTGAGTGATATTTACGCCGAGTATGTCCATTTTGCCGATGTCAGCGCACCGCTGAACGCAGAAGAAAAATCCCGCCTGCAACGCCTGCTGAAATATGGTCCTTCTCTCGCCGAACATGCGCCGCAAGGGCGTCTGCTGCTGGTAACGCCGCGTCCGGGCACCATCTCTCCCTGGTCCTCTAAAGCGACCGATATCGCGCACAACTGCGATCTGCCGCAGGTGCGTCGTCTGGAGCGTGGCCTGGCGTTTTACGTACAGGCGCCGCAGCTAACGGAAGCGCAGTGGACGCAGCTCGCCGCGCTGCTGCACGATCGCATGATGGAAACCGTGTATGACGATCTGGCCGATGCGGAAAAGCTGTTCGTTCAGCAGCAGCCACAGCCGCTGCAAAGCGTGGATATCCTGACGCAGGGGCGCGCGGCGCTGGAGCAGGCTAACCAGAAACTGGGCCTGGCGCTGGCCGACGACGAGATTGATTACCTGCTGGCCGCGTTTGAAAAACTGGGGCGCAACCCGAACGATATCGAGCTTTATATGTTCGCTCAGGCGAACTCCGAACACTGCCGCCATAAAATCTTCAACGCGGACTGGGTGATCGACGGCGTAGCTCAGCCGAAATCCCTGTTCAAAATGATCAAAAACACCTTCGCGCAGACGCCGGATTATGTCCTGTCGGCCTATAAAGACAACGCGGCGGTGATGGAAGGCTCCGAGGTCGGTCGCTTTTATGCCGACGCGCAGCGCGGCGTTTACGATTTCCATCAGGAACCGACCCATATCCTGATGAAAGTGGAAACCCATAACCACCCAACGGCGATCTCGCCGTGGCCTGGCGCGGCGACCGGATCCGGCGGCGAAATCCGCGATGAGGGCGCCACCGGCCGCGGCGCGAAGCCAAAAGCCGGTCTGGTGGGCTTCTCCGTTTCCAACCTGCGTATTCCCGGCTTCGAGCAGCCGTGGGAAGAGGATTTTGGCAAGCCCGATCGCATCGTCAGCGCGCTGGACATCATGACGGAAGGCCCGTTGGGCGGCGCGGCGTTTAACAACGAATTTGGCCGTCCGGCGCTGAACGGCTATTTCCGCACCTATGAAGAGCGGGTCGACAGCCACAACGGCAGCGAACTGCGCGGCTACCATAAGCCGATCATGCTGGCGGGCGGTATCGGCAATATCCGCGCCGATCACGTTCAGAAAGGCGAAATCAGCGTTGGCGCGAAACTGATCGTGTTGGGCGGCCCGGCAATGAATATCGGTCTGGGCGGCGGCGCGGCTTCTTCTATGACGTCAGGCCAGTCCGACGCCGATCTCGATTTCGCTTCGGTACAGCGCGACAACCCGGAAATGGAACGCCGCTGTCAGGAAGTGATCGACCGTTGCTGGCAGCTGGGCGAGCAGAACCCGATTCTGTTTATCCACGATGTGGGCGCGGGCGGCCTGTCGAACGCCATGCCGGAGCTGGTGAGCGACGGCGGCCGCGGCGGGCGTTTCAACCTGCGCGACATCCTCAACGATGAGCCGGGCATGAGCCCGCTGGAAGTTTGGTGCAACGAATCGCAGGAGCGCTATGTGCTGGCGGTGGCGCCGGACAAGCTGGCGCTGTTTGATCAACTTTGCCAGCGCGAGCGCGCCCCCTATGCGGTGATTGGCGAAGCGACGGAAGAACAGCACCTGACGCTCTCCGACAGCCACTTCGATAACCAGCCGATCGATATGCCGCTGGACGTGCTGCTGGGCAAAACGCCGAAGATGACGCGCGATGTGCGTCGTCAGCAGGCGCAGAACGAAGCCCTGGCGCGCGACGGCATGACGCTGGAAGAGGCGGTGAAGCGCGTGCTCCATCTGCCGACCGTAGCGGAAAAAACCTTCCTGATCACCATCGGCGACCGCAGCGTAACCGGCATGGTGGCGCGCGATCAGATGGTTGGCCCGTGGCAGGTGCCGGTAGCCAACTGCGCGGTGACGACCGCCAGCCTCGACAGCTACCACGGCGAAGCCTTTTCAATGGGCGAGCGCGCGCCGGTCGCGCTGCTCGATTTCGCCGCCTCGGCGCGTCTGGCGGTCGGCGAGGCGCTGACTAATCTGGCGGCGACCGATATTGGCGCGCTGAAGCGCGTCAAGCTCTCCGCTAACTGGATGGCCGCCGCCGGTCACCCTGGCGAAGACGCCGGCCTTTATGAGGCGGTAAAAGCGGTGGGCGAGGAACTTTGTCCGGCGCTGGGTTTGACCATTCCGGTGGGCAAAGACTCCATGTCGATGAAAACCCGCTGGCAGCAGGGTGACGAACAGCGTGAAATCACCGCGCCGCTGTCGCTGGTGATTACCGCCTTTGCACGCGTCGAGGATGTGCGCCGCACCGTTACGCCGCAACTGCGGGCGGAACAAGATAACGCGCTGCTGCTGATCGACCTTGGCAAAGGCCATAACGCGCTGGGCGCCACCGCGTTGGCGCAGGTCTTCCGTCAGCTGGGCGATAAGCCGGCCGATGTGCGCGACGTGCAGCAGCTGGCAGGCTTTTTTAACGCTATGCAGGCGCTGGTCAGCGCGGGCAAACTGCTGGCCTACCACGATCGCTCCGACGGCGGTCTGTTGGTAACCCTGGCGGAGATGGCTTTCGCCGGACACTGCGGCATCGACGCGGATATCGCCGCGCTGGGCGAGGATACGCTGGCGGCCCTGTTCAATGAAGAACTGGGCGCGGTCATTCAGGTAGCGGCGCAGGATCGCGCGGCGGTCGAAGCGCTGCTGGGCGCGCACGGCCTGAGCGACTGCGTGCACTATCTCGGCAAAGCGCTGCCAGGCGATCGCTTTACCCTGCGTTCAGGTGACAAAGCGATCTACAGCGAAAGTCGCACTACGCTGCGCGTCTGGTGGGCGGAAACTACCTGGCAGATGCAGCGCCTGCGCGATAATCCGATCTGCGCCGACCAGGAACACGCGGCGAAAAAAGAGGACAGCGATCCGGGCCTGAACGTTCATCTGACCTTCCAGCCGCAGGAAGATATCGCCGCGCCCTTTATCGCTACCGGCGCGCGCCCCAAAGTTGCGGTGCTGCGCGAGCAGGGCGTCAACTCCCATGTTGAGATGGCGGCCGCTTTCCACCGCGCCGGTTTCGATGCGGTGGACGTGCATATGAGCGATCTGCTGGCTGGCCGCATCGGGCTGGAGGAAATGCAGGCGCTGGTGGCGTGCGGCGGCTTCTCCTATGGCGACGTGCTGGGCGCAGGCGAAGGCTGGGCGAAGTCGATTCTGTTCAACAGCCGCGTGCGCGACCAGTTTGAAACCTTCTTCCATCGCCCGCAAACGCTGGCGCTGGGCGTCTGCAACGGCTGTCAGATGATGTCGAATCTGCGTGAGCTGATTCCCGGCAGCGACCTGTGGCCGCGTTTTGTCCGCAACCAGTCAGAACGTTTTGAAGCGCGCTTTAGCCTGGTGGAAGTGGCGGCCAGCCCGTCGCTGCTGCTGGAGGGGATGGCAGGATCGCGCATGCCGATCGCCGTCTCGCATGGCGAAGGCTTTGTGGAAGTGCGCGACGGCGCGCATCTCGCCGCGCTGGAAGCGAAAGGCATTGTGGCGCTGCGCTACGTAGATAACCACGGTAAGGTAACGGAAAATTATCCGGCCAACCCTAACGGCTCGCCGAACGGCATTACGGCGGTGACTAGCGAGAATGGCCGCGTCACCATCATGATGCCGCACCCGGAGCGCGTATTCCGCACCGTCAGCAACTCCTGGCATCCGGCAGAGTGGGGCGAAGACGGCCCATGGATGCGTATTTTCCGTAATGCGCGCAAGCAGCTTGGTTAACACTCGCGTCGCGTGAGTCTGCAACCGCACCGGTTTCGGGTGCGGTTTTTTTTATCTTTAGCGGAGCCGTTGCCAGATTGCGACAGTCAGGTAGTTTAACTGTCTCTAAAAGGAGACATTTAAGTGGTTGAAATTTATGGAGTAACATATTTTGATGAGATACTGTAGCTAAATAGCGACAATCTGACGCCCTTATTAATAAAACTTCTCTCTTATCCGCGTAATAATCCTCTTGTGCCAATGGCGCTGTTTTTTAACCTTATCTTAATCAAGCAGTTAAATATTTTTATTTTAAATTGGCATAACAATTGCTAATATATCCGCAGTGGCTCATTCACCTGTTTATGACAGCCCTGCTTCGGCGGTCTAGCGCTTCATAAAAATCCCGAATGACGCACAAAACGGTGCCTGCCGTCCACGTACCGATAACAGCCGTTCGCGGCTTTATCAAACACCGGGCGCAACGTTGAGTTAGGCACCACCTATTCCCGGCGCGATGAAGAGTCGTCGCGCTTAAAACGGCAGGGCTTCGGCTCTGCCGTTTTATTTTGCGCGCTATCCCGCACCGTTGTCTTGATCAGACTTTCCTCCCGCCTCGTTGTTCGCTAGCATCAACCTCACTTCAACCAAGGATAATGCGCGTGAAAAACTGGCGACTCTTTCCCCGTTCCCTGCGTCAGCTGGTGCTGATGGCTTTTCTGCTGGTGCTGCTGCCGCTGCTGGTGCTGGCCTGGCAGGCGTGGGAAAGCCTCTCCGCGCTGAGCCAGCAGGCGGCGGATACCAACCGCACCACGCTGACCGACGTGCGCCGCAGCGAGGCGATGGCGCGCACCGCGCTGGAGCTGGAGCGCAGCTACCGCCAGTATTGCGTGCTGGGCGATCCGGTGCTGGCGCGGCTCTATCAGACGCAGCGCACGCGCTATTCGCAGATGCTGGACGCCCACGCGCAGGTGCTGCCCGATCTGCGCGCCTGGCAAAGCCTGCGGCAGACGCTGACCCAGCTGGAGCAGCTGCATTGCCTGAACAGCAATCCTGTTAACGCCGCCGCCGCCAGTCTGGAAACGTTCTCCGTCGCTAACGCCGCGATGGTGCAGGCGACGCGCGAATCCGCCTTTTCCCGCGGTCTGCAGCTGCAACGCGAGATTGCCGAGCGCGGCCAATTTTTCGGCTGGCAGGCGCTGCTGCTGTTTCTGGTGACGCTGGCGCTGGTGCTGCTGTTTACCCGGATGATTATCGGTCCGGTAAAGGGCGTGGAGCGAATGATCAACCGGCTGGGCGAGGGCAGGCCGCTGGGCAACATGGCCAGCTTTAAAGGGCCGCGTGAGATCCGCGCGCTGGGGCAGCGTATCCTCTGGCTGAGCGAACGTCTGGCGTGGCTGGAATCGCAGCGTCATGAGTTTCTGCGCCATATCTCTCACGAACTGAAAACGCCGCTGGCCAGCATGCGTGAAGGCACCGAGCTGCTGGCGGACGAGGTGGCCGGTCCTCTCACCGCCGATCAAAAAGAGGTGGTCGCCATTCTCGACGGCAGCAGCCGACATTTGCAGCGGCTGATCGAACAGCTGCTGGACTATAACCGCAAGCTGGCCGATACGCCGCAGCCGCTGGAAACGGTCGACCTGTCGCAAATCATTCACAGCGTGATCGATGCGCATGCCCTTACGGCGCGCGCCAAGCTGATGCAGACGCACGTTGAGCTGGAGGCCGCCACCTGTCGCGCCGAACCGGTGCTGCTGACGCGTGTGATCGATAATCTCTATTCCAACGCTGTCTATTACGGTAGTGAATCCGGTACCATTTGGTTTCGTACCCAGACACACGGCAATCGGGTATGGATCGACGTCGCCAATACCGGCACGCCTATCCCGGAAGCGGAGCAGACGATGATCTTTGAACCTTTCTTTCAGGGGCGACAACAGCGTAAGGGCGCGGTCAAAGGCAGCGGACTTGGGCTGAGCATTGCAAAAGATTGCCTGCGGCGCATGCAGGGCGATCTGCATTTTATTCACACGGAGGAGGCGGATGTCTGCTTTCGTATCGAACTTAATTTAAGCGTCGGGAAATAATCGCGATGACCTTCTTTACTTTTTCTGTCGCACAACGCATTGGCCGACGTTTGGCGCTGCTTTCCATGCTGCTGGTTGCCGCTTGCCAGGCGCCGTCGCATAGCGTTTTACCGCGCCAGGCTGCGTCGCTTCCCGACCCGGAAATCAATATCGTCGATTATCTGGCGGTGGACTGCGCGCGCATCTGGCAAATTAACGACGGCAACAGCATCAAAAACCCGCTTTACTGGCTGCGCGCCACCGACTGCGCGGCGCGGCTGTCGCCGATAGCGGCGCGCGCCGAGGCTCATAACTGGCCGCCCACCAGCTGGCAAAATAGCTTTAAACAGGGGATTTTGTTGGATAACGGCAACGTAACGCCGGTCGAGCGCCAACAGTATATCGCTCAGCTCGACAGCTTCAGCGTCGCCTTTCCCGCGTCGGTGCGGCCGCTGATGCAGCTGTGGCGTGCTAATCAGGCGGCCCAGCTCGATCTGTCGGAAACGCGTACGCGCTACCATCATCTGCAACAGTCAAGCGACAACCAGCTTGACGCCCTGCGGCAAAAACAGGCGCAGCTAAGCCGTGAGTTGGCGGAGACGCGCCGCAAGCTGTCGACGCTAACCGATATTGAGCGTCAGCTCTCTTCACGAAAATCGCCGGATGTCTCTGAGAATAGCCATAGCGATGAAAACAGCGTCACCGGCGCTTCTGCGCCGACATCCGCCGTAAACAGTAACGAAAAAGAGGCGCAATAATGCCACATAACTCCGCCCGTCTGCTGCTGGTTGACGATGACGCCGCGCTGCTGAAGCTGCTGGGCATGCGTCTGACCAGCGAAGGGTTTCAGGTCACTACCGCCGACAGCGGGCCAGACGCGCTGCGCCAGCTGAATAAAGAAAAGGTCGATCTGGTGATCAGCGATCTGCGCATGGATGAAATGGACGGCCTGGCGCTGTTTGGTGAAATTCAGCGCCTCCATCCCGGTCTGCCGGTCATTATCCTGACGGCGCACGGTTCGATTCCGGAAGCGGTCTCGGCGACGCGGCAGGGCGTTTTTAGCTTTTTGACCAAGCCGGTCGACCGTGACGCGCTATATAAAGCCATCGATGAGGCGCTGGCGCACAGCGCGCCAGCCAGCGATGACGCCTGGCGGGAGGCGATCGTCACCCGCAGCCCGCTGATGCAGCGTCTGCTGGAGCAGGCGCACATGGTGGCGCAATCGGACGTCAGCGTGCTGATCAATGGACAGAGCGGCACAGGAAAAGAGGTGCTGGCGAAAGCGATCCATGCCGCCAGTCCGCGCGCCAGCAAGCCGTTTATCGCTATCAACTGCGGCGCGCTGCCGGAGCAGCTGCTGGAATCGGAACTGTTCGGACACGCCAAAGGCGCGTTTACCGGCGCGGTCAGCGCGCGCGAAGGGCTGTTTCAGGCGGCGGAGGGCGGTACGCTGTTTCTCGATGAAATCGGCGATATGCCGCAGACGCTGCAGGTTAAGCTGCTGCGCGTGTTGCAGGAGCGTAAGGTGCGTCCGCTGGGCAGCAACCGCGACCTTGATATCGACGTGCGCATCCTTTCCGCCACCCATCGCGATCTGCCGAAAGCGATGGAGAGACAGGAGTTCCGTGAAGATCTCTTCTACCGCCTGAATGTGGTCAGCCTGAAAATTCCGGCGCTGCATGAGCGCGCGGAGGATATTCCGCTGCTGGCGAATCATCTGCTGCGTCAGGCGGCGGAGCGGCACAAGCCTTTTGTCCGCAGCTTTTCTACCGATGCGATGAAGCGTCTGATGACCGCCAGCTGGCCCGGCAACGTGCGTCAGCTGGTGAACGTGATCGAGCAGTGTGTGGCGCTGACTTCGACGCCGGTAATTAGCGAAGCGCTGGTGGAGCAGGCGCTGGCGGGTGAAAACACCGCGTTGCCTACGTTCGTCGAAGCGCGCCATCAGTTTGAGCTGAACTACCTGCGCAAGCTGCTGCAAATGACGAAAGGCAATGTAACCAACGCAGCGCGGCTGGCGGGGCGCAACCGCACCGAATTTTACAAGCTGCTGGCGCGTCACGAGCTGGATGCCAACGACTTCAAAGAGTAGTTTTTACTGCCGCTTGCGCCGCCAGATATGGTAGCTTAGCCTGCGAAAAAGACAGGGCGTGTCCATCGCACGTATACTGAGTATTACCCGTCCGGCCACGGAGGGAGAGAAAAAGGGTCCGTTATGAAAAAGATTGACGCAATTATCAAACCGTTCAAGCTCGACGATGTACGCGAGGCGCTGGCCGAAGTCGGCATCACCGGCATGACCGTGACTGAAGTAAAAGGATTTGGCCGCCAGAAAGGGCATACGGAACTCTATCGCGGCGCGGAATATATGGTCGATTTTCTGCCGAAGGTTAAAATTGAGATCGTAGTGGCTGACGATATCGTCGATACCTGTGTCGATACCATTATGCAAACCGCGCAGACTGGCAAAATCGGCGATGGCAAAATCTTTGTGTACGATGTGGCGCGCGTAGTGCGCATCCGTACCGGCGAAGAAGACGAAGAAGCGATCTGATCGCCCGCGCTGAAAAAAGCCAGCCCCGTCAAAGGCTGGCTTTTTTATTATCTGAAGCAGGGCCGCTTCAGGTGGCGCCGTGCGACGTGAAACCCGTCGGGCGCTGAAATTACGCCAGCGCCAGCGCGACGGCGGCCTCGGCATGGATGCGCGTGGTGTCGAACAGCGGCACCTCTGCATCCTCTTGATCAATCAGCAGCGTAATCTCTGT
Organism: Mixta calida; assembly: GCF_002953215.1. NCBI lineage: Bacteria > Pseudomonadati > Pseudomonadota > Gammaproteobacteria > Enterobacterales > Erwiniaceae > Mixta > Mixta calida. The sequence continues at coordinate 3,318,483 of NZ_CP026378.1, read as the reverse complement.
ACAGCCCATAATAATTGCCTCGGCGCCGCGCGCCACCAGTTCGGCAATCACCGCCCGGTATTTTTCACGCGAGGCGGCGTTGATATGGCCCAGGCATAGCTCCTGATAGATGATCTGATGCACGGTTTCACGTCCGGCCTCGTCCGGCACCAGCACCTCGATGCCGTACTGCTGCTCCAGGCGCGCTTTATAAAAGGGCTGCTCCATGGTGAAGCGGGTACCCAACAGGCCTACCTTGCCCGCGCCGGATGATTTCACCGCCTCGGCCGTCGCATCGGCGATGTGCAGCAGCGGCAGCGACGCCGCCGACTGAATGGCGGGGGCGACCTTATGCATAGTGTTAGTGCACAGCACGATAAAATCCGCATTGGCCGCCTGTAGCGCACGGGCGGCGTCGGCAAGCTTTTCACCCGCCGTCTGCCAGTCGCCGGTCGCCTGTAACTGTTCTATTTCATAAAAATCGACGCTGTACATCACCAGCCTGGCGGAGTGCAATCCGCCAAGCCGCGCCTGTACGCCTTCGTTGATGATTTTGTAATAAAGCGCCGTAGACTCCCAGCTCATTCCGCCCAGCAAACCGATCGTTTTCATTGCTCACCCGTGCATGCGTTGGTTCAAACGATCAGCTTAAACCACTTTATGCGGACCAAACACCTCATAGTGAATATGCTGGTTCGGCACGCCCGCGTCCAACAGCTGACGGGCAATGAATTGCATAAAGCCGACCGGGCCGCAGAGATAGAACTGACGGTCAGGCTCGTTCAGCTCGGACGCCACCACCGACAGATCCATCGTGCCCTGCGCATTGAAACGTCCGGCATCCGCGTCCAACGGCTGACGATACCAGGTATAGCTGTGGAAATGAGGCAGCTGTGCGCCGGTCTCTGCCACTTCGTTCGCGAACGCGTGCAGCGAGCCGTTTTCCGCCGCGTGCAGCCAGGTTACCGGCGCCGGATGTTTTTCCGCCGCCAAACCATGCAGCATTGATAGCATCGGCGTCAGGCCGACGCCTGCGGAGATCAGCGTCACCGGCATCGACGGAGCCGCCTGGAGGAAGAAATCGCCCGCCGGCGCCGCCAGATTAATCACATCGCCCACTTTCGCTTTGCCGTGCATCCAGCCGGAGACGGTGCCCTGTGGTTCATGTTTGACCGCGATGCGATAATGGTGGCCGTTCGGCGCATGGGTCAGTGAATACTGGCGAATTTCATGGTTGGCGAAATCGGGGTCCTGCACATGCACGCCCAAATACTGGCCGGGCTGGAAATCCGCTACCGGTTTGCCGTCGACCGGCGTCAGCGTAAAGCTTTTGATTACCTCGCTCTGCTGTTCGATCGCCTCAATACGGAAAGGGCGAGTGCCGCGCCAGCCGCCAGGTTTTTCTTCATTAGCGTGGTAAATCTCTTCTTCACGATTGATAAAGACGTTAGCCAGCACGCCGTAGGCTTTGGCCCAGGCCTCCAGGACTTCGTCGCCCGGGTGCAGCATCTCATCAATGGTCGCCAGCAGATGCTTGCCGACGATCTGATATTGCTCGGGCTTAACGGAGAAGCTGGTGTGCTTTTGCGCAATACGTTCCACCGCAGGCAGCAGGGCCGCCAGGTTGTCCAGATTGGCGCCATAAGCGCAGATAGCGTCGAATAACGCCTGACGCTGATCGCCGTTGCGCTGATTGCTCATATTGAACACATCTTTCAGCTCGGGATTATAGGTAAACATCCGGTCATAAAAGTGAGCGGTCAGGGCAGGGCCGGTGGCGGCGACGGCGGGGAGGGTGGACTTAACGGTAGCGATGGTTTGAGCATCAAGCATGGGCTTCTCCTGGTAGATTTATAACATGAATTTTATATGCATGTTAAAGGTTGCCGGTTGCGTTTGTAAATAAGACCGTAAAAATAAAGGGGTTACTGTTAAGAGTAATGAAAAAACGGCAAGGTGGCGTTGAAGAAATATCCGATTCGCGTGGAGAGATAAATTGCCACCTAAGCCTTGCCAGCGCTCAAGCCAATCGTTTGCGTAAAAACCCGTCCCTGACGCTATGCTTCACCCTGCAAAAGGGTTTACACTGTTGGCCTTCGCCCGTCAGGGCTAAAAATTGCCGTTAAAAGTTAGCTGAGTCAGGAGATGCGGATGTTAAAGCGAGAGATGAACATTGCCGATTACGATGCCGAGTTGTGGCAGGCGATGGAGCAAGAAAAAGTGCGTCAGGAAGAGCATATTGAACTGATTGCTTCAGAAAACTACACCAGCCCGCGCGTCATGCAGGCGCAAGGTTCACAGCTGACCAATAAATATGCCGAAGGCTATCCGGGCAAACGCTACTATGGCGGTTGCGAATATGTCGATATCGTCGAGCAGCTGGCGATCGATCGCGCTAAAGCGCTGTTCGGCGCCGACTACGCCAACGTACAGCCGCACTCCGGTTCACAGGCTAACTTCGCGGTTTACACCGCGCTGCTACAGCCGGGCGATACTATTCTGGGCATGAACCTCGCACACGGCGGCCACCTGACGCACGGTTCGCCGGTCAACCTGTCCGGCAAACTTTACAATGTCGTGCCGTACGGCATCGATGAAACCGGCAAAATTAACTATGACGAGCTGGCTACTCTGGCGCAGCAGCATAAGCCGAAAATGATCATCGGCGGCTTCTCCGCCTATTCCGGCGTCTGCGATTGGGCGAAAATGCGTGAAATCGCCGACAGCGTTGGCGCTTACCTGTTTGTCGATATGGCGCACGTGGCGGGCCTGATCGCCGCAGACGTCTATCCGAACCCGGTTCCGCATGCGCATATCGTCACCACCACCACCCATAAAACTCTGGCGGGTCCGCGCGGCGGCCTGATCCTGGCGAAAGGCGGTGACGAAGATCTGTATAAAAAACTCAACTCCGCCGTCTTCCCTGGCGGCCAGGGCGGCCCGCTGATGCATGTGATTGCAGGCAAAGCCGTCGCGCTGAAAGAAGCGATGGAGCCGGAGTTTAAGGTTTATCAGCAGCAGGTTGCGAAAAACGCCAAAGCGATGGTGGAAGTTTTCCTGGAGCGCGGCTACAACGTAGTTTCCGGCGGCACCCATAACCATCTGTTCCTGCTGGATCTGGTGGATAAAAACCTGACCGGTAAAGAAGCGGACGCCGCTTTAGGACGCGCTAACATCACCGTTAACAAAAACAGCGTACCGAACGATCCGAAAAGCCCGTTCGTCACCTCCGGCATCCGTATCGGCACCCCGGCGGTGACCCGTCGCGGCTTTAAAGAAGCGGAAGTACGCGAGCTGGCCGGCTGGATTGTCGACGTGCTGGACAATATCAACGATGAAGCCACTATCGAACGCGTGAAGCAAAAAGTCCTCGAGATCTGCGCGCGCTTCCCGGTTTATGCCTGAGCTTAACCCTCTGCGCTAAACAAACGCCTCGTTCCTGTGAACGGGGCGTTTTTCTTTGTAAGCCGCCAAAATTGCTTATGTTTCGTTAATTTGCTAAACCAGGCGCCTCAATGGCGGGGGATATATGACGGTTCGTTCGACTTACTGGTTAGCACTCGGTTACTTCACCTACTTTTTTTGTTATGGCATCTGGTTGCCGTTCTGGGCGGTCTGGCTGAAAGGCACCGGCCTGGACGCAGAGAAGATTGGCCTGCTGCTCGGCGCCGGGATGATCGCCCGCTTTGTCGGCAGCCTGCTGATCGCGTCGCGCGTGCGCGATCCCTCTCAGCTGGTGCTGGCGCTGCGCCTGCTGGCATTGCTGACGCTGCTCTGCGCCGTCGGCTTCTGGGTAGAGCAGCAGTGGCTCTGGCTGCTGCTGGTAATGGTTGGCTTCAACCTCTTTTTCTCGCCGCTGGTACCGCTCAGCGATGCGCTGGCCGCCACCTGGACGCGGCAGATCGCGCTGCCCTACGGGCCGGTCAGGCTCTGGGGCTCGCTGGCGTTCGTGATCGGCTCGGCGCTTACCGGCATGCTGGTAACCGCCTGGAACAGCCAGGCGGTGCTGTCGCTGCTTAGCGTCGGCATCGTAATGATGCTGGGCGGCATGCTGCTGCGGCCCGCGGTAATGCCATTGGGCGACGCGCGCGAAGCGCAGAGCGCTGGCTGGGCCGAATGGAAAGCGATGCTGTGTGAAAACGCTGTCTGGCGCTTTTTACTCTGCGTGACGCTGATGCAGGGCGCGCACGCCGCCTATTACGGTTTCAGCGCTATTTGGTGGCAGGAGGCAGGCTACTCCGCCAGCGTAGTGGGTTATCTCTGGTCGCTGGGCGTGGTAGCGGAAATCGTTATCTTCGCCCTGAGCAATCGTCTCTTTCATCGTTGGGGCGCGCGCGATCTGCTGCTGCTCTCCGGCATTTGCGCTCTGGTGCGCTGGAGCCTGATGGCCAGCACTACGCAGCTGCCGTGGCTGATCGTGGCGCAAATCCTGCACTGCGGCAGCTTTACCGTCTGTCATCTGGCGGCGATGCGTTTTATCGCTGCGCGGCAGGGCGGGGAAGTGATTCGGATGCAATCGGTTTACTCCGCGCTGGCGATGGGCGGCGGCATCGCGGTGATGACCATGGTATGCGGCGTGCTGTTCAACGCGCTACAGGGCAAGATCTTCTGGGTAATGGCGCTGCTGGTGGTGCCGGCGCTGTTTTTACGACCGCGCGCGCAGGCGCAGAAAGCTTCAGGACTCCAGCAGTAGACGGATGCGCTGCTGCTGCTGCGCGGTGAAAGGCTGCTGCGCATGAATCAGCGGCGGTGAGTAGAGCGGGAGCGGGGTGGTGTAAGGTGAAATCACCAGCGTCACCCCCTTTGGCGCGCCGTCACGCTGAAAGTCGCGCATCGGCAAATATTTCACGCTCAGCGGCAGCAGCGTCAGCTCGCGCAACTGCTCCTCCAGCCGACTCTCCAGCGCCGCGTTCTCTCCGGTTAACAGCAGCACCTGCTTTTCCTGCAGGGCATTCTCCTGCATCAGCCATGCGCCGAAAATTACTGCAATCAGCCCCAGCTCCTCCGCCGAAAAGCGGATGCCGTAGTGATTTTCAAACGCTTCAATCGCCGTGCGCGTGGCGCGCAGCAGGCGCGGATAGAGGCGTATTACCTCTTCCGACAGGCTTTTGTCGATGCCTACCGCGAAATGACAGCGATCCAGCGCCTGCGCCAGATGGGTATAGAGCTGGCTGCACAGCCCGCGCTCGTCGCTGAAGCGCATGCCGGACTGCGCCTGAAAACGCGCGATCAGCAGCCGCGTCTGTTCCAGCAGTTGCTGTTCCCACAGCTGCTGCGCCAGGCCGACGGAGGGGGCGTGAATCATGCTGAACAGCAGCGTGAAAAAATCGATTTCGCTGGCGTCGGGTGCAAAACGGCAGCGCCGCTGCCAGTGGCGAATAACATCCTGCGCCGCCAGCCGCTCCGCTTTCTTTTCCAGCCACTGTCGCTGCTGCGCATTGAAGGCGGCGAGGCGCGTATGGCAAAGCGAATATTGCATAAACAGCTGCAAAAACAGCCGATCGCGTGGACTGAAGTTGCGCTGCAGGCGTCCGGCACAGTGCTGGATCAACGCCTGCAGGTTATGTTCGTCGTAGAGCAGCTTCTCGATTTGCCGCGCCTGCAAATGCTGACGCAGCGCCGGGGTAAAAGTATTTTCAATAAAAACCGGAGAGACGCGCAGCGCGCGGCGCAGCCAGTGCAGCAGGCACAGGCGTCGGTCCAGTTCGCTGCCCTGTAATAACAGGCTGCCATCCTGTTGATAATGGATGCCAAGCTGATGGTAACGCTGGATCTCCTCATCAACCTCCGCTATATCTTGCCGGGCAAGCGACGGGTCCACACCATTGAGTTGGCACAGACTTTCCAAGGTCAGCAAGGGATCGGGCAGATAGAGCATTAACAGGAGATGACAACGACGCTGGGAACTGGAGAAGAGTGGTGCTGTGGTTGTAGCAGAACTCATCGTAGATTTTCCGGTCAGTCATACCAAAAATAAGCATAGACAACCGTTGTGACGCCAGGCGGCAGCCGCCATTTTTTTATCCAGACGTAAACCTGGCTCACAAAATTGCAGAACAGGAAAATGCATGACAGCGAAATTGTTATCTTATAACATCTACAAACGCGCCGTTTTTGCCATGGCTGCGCTGGCGCTATCGCCTTTAGCCTGGTCTCACCCGCACAGCTTTATCAGCATGCAAACAACGCCGGTAATCGATAAAGATGCGCTGACAGGATTGAAAATGGTCTGGACGATGGATGAAATTACCTCTGCCGATCTGCTGTATGATGCAGGCAGCGCCGCACCCGATTCGCCAGTATGGAAAAAGCTGGCGGCGGAAGTGATGGCTAACGTGCTGGCTCAGCACTACTTTACCGAATTCTGGCATCAGGGCCGCGCGGTAAAGTTCGATAATCTGCCGCCCTCTTATCAGCTGACGCGCAGCGGCGCAAAAGCGGTGCTGACCTTTGTGCTGCCGCTGGCGCAGCCGCAGAAGCTGGCGGGTCAGACCTACACCTTCAGTACTTTCGATCCCACTTATTTTGTCGATATGACTTACAGCGATGCGCAGGCGCTCAGCCTGCCGGATGCGCTAAAAACGCGCTGTAAACTGACGCTGCAAGCGCCAAAGCCGGACGCCTCGTTGAAAGCGTTCGCCCTGTCGCTGGATAAAGCCGACGCGCCGCCGGAAAGCATGGACCTTGGCCGCCAGTTCGCCCAAACGGTAACCTTCTCATGTCCTCAATCCTGACAGAAAAACGCTGCGCGCGCCGGGGTGGTCTCTGGCCGCTCTGGGGAACGCTTGTCCTGCTGCTGGCGGGCACTTTCGCCGCCTGGTGGTACTGGCCGCAGCTATTGCTGCAAAGCGTAAACTGGCAGAAAGCGCTGCATCAGGAGATGATCGCCGTACTGCAACGTGTCGCTCAGCAACCGGGGCAGGCGGGCGCGACGCTGCTTGGCTTTAGTCTGCTGTATGGCGTCCTGCATGCGCTGGGGCCGGGACATGGCAAAGTGGTGATCGCCACTTTCCTCGCCACCCATCCGACGCGGCTAAAAACCAGCCTGAAGCTGACGCTGGCGGCGGCTATTGTGCAGGGCCTCGTGGCGGTGGCGCTGGTCACTTTGATGCTGGGTATTTTGCAACTCTCTTCCCGCCAGCTGCATCTCAGCAGTTTCTGGCTGGAAAAGGGCAGCTATCTGCTGGTGATCGGGCTGGGTGTCTGGCTGTGCTGGCGCGCGCTGCGTCAGCTAATGCGCCAGCGCACGCCAGCACAGCGAATCCAGCGGCTGCGTCCGCCTGAACATAGCCATGACGCTCACTGCGGCTGCGGTCATCAGCATCTGCCGGACAGCGAGCAGCTGGCGCGCGCGACCGGCTGGAAAACCTCGTTGCTGGTGGTGCTGTCGATGGGGCTGCGCCCCTGTTCCGGCGCGATCATGATGCTGCTTTTTTCGCGGGTGATTGGCGTCTACGGCTGGGGCGTGGTCAGCGCGCTGGCGATGGCGGTCGGCACCGCGCTGACGGTGTCGGCAATGGCGCTGCTGGTGCAGAGTTCGCGCACGCTGGCCATACGGTTAAACCGGCGGGCGACGCCAGCGCGCTGGCAACGCGTCGCGCTGCAAAGTCTGGCGCTGGCCGGCGGCGCGCTGCTGATCGCCGGCGGCGTCATGCTATGGCTCAGCGCACAACCGGCCCTCTCCGGCGGCCTGCGTCCGCTGGGCTGAACCACGCCTGAAAAAGCATAAAAAAATGCCGCGCCTTCCCGAAGGAGGACGCGGCATTTTTATTGCGGAGAGATTAACGCTTCAGCGCATCGCTCAGCTCGTCGCGCATGGCGGCCAGCAGCGATTTTACAACGCGTGGATTGCCAGCAACCAGGTTGCCGGAGGTCATAAAGCCGTGACCACCGGTAAAGTCGGTGACCAGCGAGCCCGCTTCACGTGCGATCAGTTCACCCGCGGCGAAATCCCACGGCTTCAGGCCGATTTCAAAATAGCCGTCAACGCGGCCAGCGGCGACATAGCAGAGGTCCAGCGCGGCGGAACCGGTGCGGCGGAAATCGGCGCACTGGGTAAAGAGCTTGCCAACCAGTTTCATATAAGTTGCGGCGTGCTGTTTCTGCTTGAACGGGAAGCCGGTCGCCAGAATGGTGCCGTCCAGGTCGCGCGCGGTGCTGCCGCGCAGACGGTAGCCGTTCAGCTGTGCGCCCTGACCGCGTACCGCGGTAAAGAGTTCGTTGCGCATAGGATCGTAAACCACGGCGACTTCGGTACGGCCTTTGATGCGTACGGCGATAGAAACGGCGAAATGGGGCAGGCGTTTAATAAAGTTGGTGGTGCCATCCAGCGGATCGATAACCCATTGCACATCCTGGTCTTCTGCCGACAGTTCGCCACTCTCTTCACCAATAATGGTGTGCTGCGGGTAAGATTTACGAATCACCTCAATAATCAGGCGCTCGGCGTCGCGGTCAACATTGGTCACGAAATCGTTGCTGCCTTTCTGGCTGGCTTCAACGGCGTCCGGGGTTTCGTAATTTTTGGCGATTAAATTGCCGGCCTTGCGCGCAGCGCGCACGGCGATGTTGAGCATCGGATGCATCAGTATCTCTCGCTGGATGTTAAAGAACGGGGAAAACGGCGCGGAGTATAGCAGGGAGATCGGAAAATGTCCTGCATTTATGTTAGCATGTACGAATTATCTCACTGACCGCCGAGTTGTATGCTGCAAAATATTCGTATTGTGCTGGTGGAGACCTCTCACACTGGCAATATGGGTTCCGTCGCCCGCGCGATGAAAACCATGGGGCTGACTAACCTTTATCTGGTTAATCCGCTGGTCAAACCTGACTCTCAGGCTATCTCTCTCGCCGCCGGCGCCAGCGATGTGATCGGCGATGCGGCCATCGTCGATTCGCTGGATGAAGCGATTGCGGGCTGTAGCCTGGTGGTCGGCACCAGCGCCCGCTCGCGCACGCTGCCGTGGCCGATGCTGGACGCGCGTGAATGCGGCGTCAAATGCGTGGAAGAGGGCGCGCAGGCGCCGGTCGCCATCGTATTTGGCCGCGAGCGCGTCGGTCTGACCAACGACGAACTGCAAAAGTGCCATTATCACGTGGCGATTCCGGCTAACCCGGAATACAGCTCGCTCAATCTGGCGATGGCGGTACAGATCCTGGCGTATGAAGTGCGCATGGCTTTCCTGCAAAGCGGCCGCACTGAACAGCCGCAGTATGAAGAGAGTCCCTATCCGTTGGTGGATGACCTTGAGCGCTTTTATCAGCATCTGGAGCAGATGATGGTTAACAGCGGCTTCATTCGCCAGGGCAATCCGGGTCAGGTGATGAGCAAACTGCGTCGCCTTTATACCCGCGCGCGCCCGGAGCGTGACGAGCTGAATATCCTGCGCGGCATGCTCTCTTCCTTTGAGAAAAAGCGCGGCGACAGCTGAAAGCGACAGCCCCGGCGTAGCGTAATACTTGAGTGTTTTACCAGGTTAAATAGTTGACCAAAACACTCAGGAATGTCAGACTTGCGACCATCATCAGTAAACTCCGATAACCGGGTATAACAGAAGGTCACCAGGCTATGAGACTGACATCAAAAGGCCGTTACGCCGTTACCGCAATGCTTGACGTTGCGCTGCACTCACATGAAGGGCCGGTGCCGCTGGCTGATATTTCAGAGCGTCAGGGGATCTCTCTTTCTTATCTTGAACAGCTGTTCTCGCGCCTGCGTAAAAATGGCCTGGTCGCCAGCGTGCGCGGACCGGGCGGCGGCTACCTGCTGGGCAAAAGCGCGGCGGATATCGCCGTCGGCGCGGTGATCACCGCCGTTGACGAATCGGTCGACGCAACGCGCTGTCAGGGCAAAGAGGGCTGCCAGGGCGGAGAGCGCTGTCTGACTCACGTGCTATGGCACGATTTAAGCGAACGCATCAGTGATTTTCTTAACAATATTACGCTGGCCGAGCTGGTGAATAATAAAGAGATCCTGGACATAGCGGATCGCCAGAACAATGAGACGCGCCGTATGGCGAATGGGCGTACGCAGGAAACCATTAATATAAATCTGCGCGCCTGATTTTATTTGAATTGAAGCGATGTACGGAGCTTAAGAGCAATGAAATTACCGATTTACCTGGATTATTCCGCTACGACGCCGGCCGACCCGCGCGTGGCGGAAAAAATGATGCAGTATCTCACCCTGGACGGGACTTTCGGTAACCCCGCCTCACGTTCGCACCGTTTTGGCTGGCAGTCTGAAGAGGCGGTGGATATCGCCCGTAATCAGATCGCCGAGCTGGTTGGCGCCGATCCGCGCGAAATCGTTTTTACCTCTGGCGCGACCGAATCCGACAACCTGGCGATTAAAGGCGCAGCGCAGTTCTACCAGAAAAAAGGCAAGCACATTATCACCAGCAAAACCGAGCATAAAGCGGTGCTGGATACCTGCCGCCAGCTGGAGCGCGAAGGGTTTGAAGTGACTTACCTGGCGCCGCAGAGCAACGGCATCATCGATCTGAAAGCGCTGGAAGCGGCGATGCGTGACGACACCATTCTGGTTTCCATCATGCACGTCAACAACGAAATCGGCGTGGTGCAGGATATCGCCACCATCGGCGAAATGTGCCGCGCGCGCGGTATCATTTACCACGTTGACGCTACCCAGAGCGTTGGCAAACTGCCTATCGATCTTAGCCAGCTGAAAGTCGATCTGATGTCTTTCTCCGCGCATAAAATCTATGGTCCGAAAGGCATCGGCGCGCTCTACGTGCGTCGCAAGCCGCGCATCCGTCTGGAAGCGCAGATCCACGGCGGCGGTCACGAGCGCGGCATGCGTTCCGGTACGCTGCCGGTGCATCAGATTGTCGGCATGGGCGAAGCTTACCGTATCGCGAAAGAAGAGATGGAAAGCGAAATGGCGCGTCTGCGCACGCTACGTAACCGCCTGTGGGACGGCCTGAAAGATATCGAAGAAGTCTATCTTAACGGCGACCTGGAACAGGGCGCGCCGAACATCCTCAACGTCAGCTTCAACTACGTTGAAGGCGAATCGCTGATCATGGCGCTGAAAGACCTGGCGGTCTCCTCCGGTTCCGCCTGTACCTCCGCCAGCCTGGAACCTTCTTACGTGCTGCGCGCGCTGGGCATGAGCGATGAACTGGCCCACAGTTCCATTCGTTTCTCCCTCGGCCGCTTCACTACCGAAGAAGAGATTGATTACACCATCGCACTGGTGCGCAAATCTATTGGCCGTCTGCGCGACCTCTCTCCGCTGTGGGAGATGTTTAAAGCGGGCGTGGATTTGAACAGCATTGAATGGGCGCATCACTAATTTCAGGTTTCAGGAGAACAGATCATGGCTTACAGCGAAAAAGTAATCGATCACTACGAAAATCCACGCAACGTCGGCTCTTTTGACAACAGCGATCCTTCTATCGGCAGCGGCATGGTCGGCGCGCCGGCGTGCGGCGACGTGATGAAGCTGCAAATCAAGGTCAGCGACGCGGGCATCATTGAAGACGCGCGCTTCAAAACCTACGGTTGCGGCTCCGCCATCGCCTCCAGCTCGCTGATTACCGAATGGGTAAAAGGCAAATCGCTGGACGAAGCGGCGGCGATCAAGAACACGCAGATTGCTGAAGAACTGGAACTGCCGCCGGTGAAAATTCACTGCTCCATTCTGGCTGAAGATGCGATCAAGGCCGCTATCGCGGATTACAAGAGCAAGAAAGACACACAGTAAGGGGGAGTTATGTCCATTACCCTGAGCGAAAGCGCGGCAACGCGCGTGAATGCCTTTCTGCACAATCGTGGCAAAGGTTTCGGTTTACGTCTCGGCGTACGCACCTCCGGCTGTTCCGGCATGGCTTACGTGCTGGAATTTGTGGATGCCCCTGAGCCGGAAGATACCGTCTTCGAAGATAAAGGCGTGAACGTGGTCATCGACCCGAAAAGCCTGATCTATCTCGACGGGACCGAGCTCGATTTCGTGAAGGAAGGTCTGAACGAAGGCTTCAAGTTCAACAATCCGAACATGAAAGATGAATGCGGCTGCGGAGAAAGCTTCAACGTATAAGCGTTGACGCAGCGGCAGGACAGATCGCTCCGGTAACGGAGCGATGCTATGCATTCCTCTGTATTAACCGAGTCTCCTATGGATTACTTCACCCTTTTTGGTCTGCCGCAGTCGTTTGAGATTGATGCGGCCCAGCTCACCGCCCGCTTTCAGGAACTGCAGCGTCAGTTCCACCCCGATCGTTTCGCTTCCCAGCCGGAGCGCGAGCGCCTGCAGGCGCTGCAACAGGCCGCTACCATCAATCAAGGTTACCAGGCGCTGCGTCAGCCGCTGCCGCGCGCGGAATATCTGTTGTCGCTGCACGGTTTCGATATCAATAACGAACAGCATACGATGCGCGACACCGCTTTTCTGATGGAGCAGCTGGCGCTGCGCGAAGAACTGGACGCAATCGAAAACGCCCCGGACGCCGAGGCGAAGCTGCAGGCTTTTATGCAGCGCATTGAGGCGATGATGCAGCAGCGCAGCGCGCAGATGCGTCAGGAGCTGGCCGACGCCCGCTGGGAAACGGCTGCGGACACGGTGCGCAAGCTGCGTTTTCTCGCTAAACTGCGCAGCCAGTCAGAAGCGCTGGAAGAGAAGCTGCTTGATTTTTAACCGGGAAGATTAACATGGCGTTATTACAAATCAGCGAGCCGGGGCAGAGCGCCGCGCCGCATCAACGTCGTCTGGCCGTCGGCATCGATCTGGGGACCACCAACTCATTAGTCGCCACCGTGCGCAGCGGCCAGGCAGAAACCCTGCCCGATGCGCAGGGACGCCATCTGCTGCCCTCTGTGGTGCAATATCAGGCGCAGCAAAGCCTGGTAGGATGGGAAGCGCGCCAGCAGGCGGCGGCCGATCCGGTCAATACCATCAGTTCGGTCAAGCGTCTGATGGGCCGCTCGTTGGCGGACATCCAACAGCGTTATCCCCACCTTCCTTACCAGCTTCAGCCAAGCGAAAACGGCCTGCCGCTGATCCAGACTGCCGCGGGCACGCTGAATCCGGTGCGCGTCTCCAGCGACATTCTGCAAACGCTGGCGGCGCGCGCGCGCGAAAGTCTGGGAGGCGATTTGGATGGCGTAGTGATCACCGTGCCCGCCTATTTTGACGACGCGCAGCGTCAGGGCACGCGCGACGCCGCACGGCTGGCGGGCCTGCATGTGTTGCGTCTGCTTAACGAGCCGACGGCGGCGGCGATCGCCTACGGTCTCGACTCCGGTCAGGAAGGGATGATCGCGGTCTACGATCTGGGCGGCGGCACCTTTGATATTTCCGTGCTGCGCCTGAGCCGCGGGGTCTTTGAAGTGCTGGCTACCGGCGGCGATTCGGCGCTGGGCGGTGATGATTTCGATCACCTGTTGGCTGACTGGCTGCGCGAGCAGGCGAGCCTGCACGATCGCGCCGATCATGGCGTGCAGCGTCAGCTACTGGATAGCGCCATCGCGGTAAAAATCGCGCTCAGCGACAGCGACAGCGTGCCGGTTACGCTGGGCGACTGGCAGGGCGTAGTGACGCGCGACGATTTTAACGGCCTGATCGCCGGGCTGGTGAAGCGTACGCTGATGGCGTGCCGTCGCGCGCTGAAAGATGCGGGCGTCACCCCGGAAGAGGTGTTGGAAGTGGTAATGGTCGGCGGCTCTACCCGCGTGCCGCTGGTGCGTGAAAAGGTGGGCGAATTCTTTGGCCGACAACCGTTAACCACCATCGATCCCGATAAGGTCGTCGCCATCGGCGCGGCGATTCAGGCTGATATTCTGGTCGGCAACAAGCCGGACAGCGAAATGCTGCTGCTGGACGTCATTCCGCTCTCGTTAGGACTGGAGACCATGGGCGGCCTGGTGGAGAAAGTGATCCCGCGCAATACGACCATTCCGGTGGCGCGCGCGCAGGAATTCACCACCTTTAAGGATGGCCAGACGGCGATGAGCATTCATGTGCTGCAGGGCGAGCGCGAGCTGGTTTCCGACTGCCGTTCCCTGGCGCGCTTTGCGCTGCGCGGCATTCCGGCGATGCCCGCAGGCGGCGCGCACATTCGCGTCACTTTCCAGGTGGATGCGGACGGCCTGCTGAGCGTGACGGCGATGGAGAAATCCACCGGCGTCGAAGCCTCTATTCAGGTAAAACCCTCCTACGGACTGACGGAAAACGAAATCGCCAGCATGATTACCGACTCCATGACCTGGGCGCAGCAGGACGTTGCGGCGCGCAGGCTGGCGGAACAGAAGGTGGAAGGCCTGCGGGTGCTGGAAAGTCTCGAAGGCGCGCTGGCGGAAGACGCCGCGCTGCTGAGCGCGGAAGAACTGCACGCTATTCAACAGGCGCAGCGTCAGCTGCAGGAAGCCATTCGCGGCGATGAGGTCGACACCATCAGCGCGGCGGTAAAACAACTCGATAAAGTAACCCAGGATTTTGCCGCCCGTCGTATGGACAATTCCGTCCGTCGCGCGCTGGCCGGGCATTCTGTGGATGAGGTTTGATCAATGCCTAAAATTGTCTTTTTGCCCCACCAGGATCTGCTGCCGGAAGGCGGCGTGTTTGACGCAGCCCAGGGCGAAACCATCCTTGACGTCGCCCTGCGCAACGGCATCGATCTGGAACATGCCTGCGAAAAATCGTGTGCCTGCACCACCTGCCACTGCATCGTGCGCGAAGGCTTCGACTCGCTGCCGGAAAGCAGCGAAGACGAGGACGATATGCTGGATAAAGCCTGGGGACTGGAGCCGGAAAGCCGTCTCAGTTGCCAGGCGCGGGTAACCGACGAAGATTTAGTGGTGGAAATTCCGCGCTACACCATTAACCACGCGCGCGAACATTAATCGTTAAAAACGGGTCGGCCTTCAAGCCGGCCCGTTTTTGTCTGAGGAAAGATCATGGGACTGAAATGGACCGACAGCCGTGAAATCGGCGAAGCTTTGTATGATGCTTACCCGGATACCGATCCAAAAACGGTGCGTTTTACTGATATGCATCGCTGGATCTGTCAGCTTGAAGCGTTCGATGACCAGCCTGATGCCTCCAGTGAAAAGATTCTGGAAGCGATACTGCTGGTCTGGCTGGATGAGTTTGAATAATCTCTCAGGTACCTCCGTTTCAGATAAAGAAAAGGGACCACGTTAATGGCAACTGAAAAGATGAATATCGCGCTGTCGACTGCGGCAGCCGACGCGCGCTGGGGTGAAAAAGCGATCCTCAGCAGCAGCAATGAAGGCATGACCATTCACCTGACCGGCGGCGACGCGCTGGCGACCATTCAGCGCGCGGCGCGCAAGATCGACGGGCAGGGCGTCCGACACGTTTTTCTCAGCGGCGACGGCTGGGATCTGGAGAAAAGCTGGGCTTTCTGGCAGGGCTATCGCGGTCCGAAAGGCGAGCGCAGCGTTGACTGGGCGCCGCTTGGCGACAACGAACGCGCCGAGCTGGAATATCGTCTGAGCATCATCGACTGGGTACGCGATATCATTAACCAGCCGGCGGAAGAACTGGGCCCGGAACAGTTGGCCCGTCGGGCAGTGGATCTGATCGCTAAATACGCTGGCGATGCGGTCAGCTATCGCATTACTAAAGGCGACGATCTGCGTGAACAGAACTATATGGGCCTGCATACCGTTGGACGCGGCTCTACCCGCGGCCCGGCGCTGCTGGCACTGGACTATAACCCTGGCGGCGATGAAAACGCGCCGGTTTACGCCTGTCTGGTGGGTAAAGGAATTACCTTCGACACCGGCGGTTACAGCCTGAAGCCGAGCGCCTTTATGGACTCGATGAAGTCCGATATGGGCGGCGCCGCCACCGTGACCGGCGCGCTGGCCCTGGCGATCGCGCGCGGCCTTAATAAGCGTGTGAAGCTCTATCTCTGCTGCGCCGACAACATGGTGAGCGGCAATGCGTTCCGCCTCGGCGACATCATTCGCTATCGCAACGGTAAAACCGTTGAGGTGATGAACACCGATGCGGAAGGGCGCCTGGTGCTGGCCGACGGGCTGATTGACGCCAGCCAGCAACAGCCCCAGCTGCTGATCGACGCCGCGACCCTGACCGGCGCCGCCAAGACCGCGCTGGGCAACGATTACCACGCGCTGTTTACCTTTGACGACGCGCTGGCGCAGCAGCTGTTAAGCAGCGCAGAGAGCGAGAATGAAGCCTTCTGGCGCCTGCCGCTGGCGGAATTCCATCGCAGCCATCTGTCATCGAACTTCGCCGATCTCAACAACATCGCCGGAGCGGCGCACACCGCAGGCGCCAGCACCGCCGCCGCGTTTCTGTCGCATTTCGTCAGCAACTATCAGCAGGGCTGGCTGCATATCGACTGCTCCGCGACCTATCGCAAAGGCGCGGTTGAGCAATGGTCTGCGGGCGCGACCGGGCTTGGCGTGCGCACTATCGCCAACCTGCTGCTGAAATAAGCGTGCGGAGCCGGTGGCAAACCGGCTCCGATTGAAAAGCGGAAAGAGCATGAATCACACTGAAAATAATCCTAACCAACGTCTGGAAGAGGTGCTGAAGCTGGCGGCCACCGAGCCGGCGCATCGGCCTGAATTTTTCGCACTGCTGATGGAAGCCAGCGTGTGGGTGCCTGGCACCAGCACCGGCGAACAGCTGGACGCCAGCACGCCGGTCGATCTGCAACACTGGGAAAAAGAGGACGGCACCAGCGTCATTCCCTTTTTTACCTCAGAAGCGGCGATGGCTGAGGCGACGGAAGGCGAGCAGTCTTACGTCATGCTGCCGGTGCGCACGCTGTTCGGAATGACGCTTGGCGAAACGCTATTTCTCAATCCTAAGCTTTCGGCGGGAAAAGAGTTCTCCGCGCGAGAGATCGCGCATCTGCTTGGCGAAGAGGGCGACGCCCTGAGCCAGCAGACGATCCTGGAAGGCGGCGAACCGCTGCTGTTGTCGGAAATCGCCGAGCCGCCGGCGCAGATGATCGACTCCCTGACGCAGCTGTTCAGCAAACATAAGCAGGTGCGCCGGGCGTTTGTCGCTCATATCAAAGAGCAAGCTGACGATCGGCCTAACCTGCTGATCGGCATTGAAGCCGATGGCGATATCGATAACATCATTCGCGCCGCTGGCGCGGTGGCGACCGATACGCTGCTGGAGGATGAGCCGGTCGATATCTGCGAGGTGGTTGACGGCGAACAGGGCATCAGCCACTTTTTTACCGCGCACATCACGCCATTTTATGAGCGCCGCTGGGGCAGCTTCCTGCGTGAGTTTAAAGGCGGCCAGCGTATTATCTGACGCGCGACGGCGGCAAAGCTTATGACGTGAAAGCGATAACGCATAAGAGCAGAAGCGGCAACCCTTAAGGGAAGGGACGGCGACGCCGTCCCTTTTTACCTTCTGCGGTTGCGCCGCTTTCAGGCTCTGGTTTTTACGCCGCTGCGCGGCGAAAATCTCAGGCGTTTTTCGTCAGCGGCAGATCGTCGCGGCTGCCCCATTCGCTCCAGGAACCGTCGTAAAGCTTCACGTCTTTGATGCCCAACGCCGTCAGAGCCAGGATAGCGACGACCGCCGTCACGCCTGAGCCGCAGCTGGCAACCACCGGCTTCGTTAAATCGACGCCGTGGCGCTGAAAAATCTCGCGCAGCTCCGCTTCCGGCTTCAGCTGCCCGTTGGCCACCAGTTCGCCCCACGGCACGTTCAGGCTGCCGGGGATATGGCCGCGCCGCAATCCCGGACGCGGCTCGTCGACTTCGCCGTTGAAACGGTTGGCCGGGCGCGCGTCAACCAGCTGCGCCGTGCCCTCATGACTGATCAACAGTACATCGGTCACGCTTTTCACCAGGCTGGCGTCGTAATGGGCCTCAAATTCCGCCTCCGGCAGCGCCACGTCGCCGGTTTGCAGCGTATAGCCCGCCTGTTTCCAGGCCGCCAGCCCGCCGGCCAGTAATGAAACGCGCTCAACGCCGAACGCGCGCAGCATCCACCAGGCGCGCGGCGCGGAAAAGAGATTGCCCTCGTCATACACCACCAGATGCTTGCTGCTGTCAACGCCCAGCTCGCGCATCGCCACGGCGAAAGACTCCGTGCGCGGCATCATATGCGGGTAAGGGCTGTTGCGATCGGAAAGCTGCTCGATATCGAAAAAAGGCGCGTTGGGCAGGTGCCCGGCGCGGTATTCGGCGCACACATCGCGCAGGTTTTCCTGGCCCGGTGGAACCATGCGCGCGTCGATAACCTGTAGATCGGCATCATTCTGGTGTTCGGATAACCACTGTGCGGTTACAAAGAGAGCGGATGTCATAACAACCTCAATATCCATTGATGTGCAGTGAGTGTCGACGATCTCGCGACCCATCTCAAGATCCAATCAGCGATGCTGCGAGCGGGCTTATAGATTCGGAAAGTCGACCGCATAAAGCGGATCGTCCTGACGGATTGTTACATCGGTTTTGCGGCGACGCGCGCAATAAAAAGCAGCCGATACGATTAGCGCTTGCCGGAATGTCCTATTGGCGCGATAACCCAGACCAGCGTGAAATGAATCAGGACTGTTAAATTTTTTTACTTTCAGGTGATAATAGTAACCCCATTTTACAAGGCGTTTGCGCCATGGAGAAAATATGTCCGGGTTAAGGTACAGGGCTGGCGCGGCGCTGCTGCTGTCATTGCTGCTGCTGAGCGGTTGTGATGATGATAACGATAAAGTAACGCCGCCTGCCGTTACGGCCAGCAAGGCGACAACGGCGCAGCCCGGCGCGCCGGCGATGAGCGATGAACAGCGAGCCGCACAGCTGGCGCGTGAGCAGGGCAAGCCGCTGCAGGTGATCGATATTTCAGAAGTGCAGCTTGACGGCGCCAGCACGCTGGTCGTTACTTTTTCCGTCTCGCTGGACGACCAGCAAAACTTTAGCCAGTACGCTCACCTGACCGACAGCAAAAGCGGCGTTGTTGAGGGCGGCTGGGAGCTTTCGCCCAACCGCAAAGAGCTGCGTTTCCGCCACCTGGAGCCAGCGCGCCAGCTAAAAGCGCGCATCGACAGCGGACTGAAGGCGGCGAATGGCGCCACGCTGGAGACGGCGGCGGAGCAGACGCTGACCACGCGCGATATTCAGCCGATGGTGGGTTTCGCCAGTCGCGGTTCGCTGCTGCCGACGCGCATCGTCAAAGGGCTGCCGGTAATGGCGCTTAACGTCAATCAGGTGGACGTCGACTTTTTCCGTATCAAAACCGCCTCGCTCCCTTCCTTCATCGCCGACTGGCAATATGGCAACAGCCTGCAGATCTGGCAGTCTGAATCGCTGCTGCAGAAGGCGGATCTGATCTATACCAGCCGCTTCGATCTTAACCCGGCGCGCAATACCCGTGAACAGCTACAGCTGCCGCTCGGCGATATCAAGCCGCTGGCGCAGCCCGGCGTCTACCTGGCGGTGATGAAGCAGGCGGGCAGCTACAGCTATAGCAATGCGGCCACGCTATTTACGCTCAGCGATATCGGCCTTTCGCTGCATCAGTTCCCGCAGCAGGTCGATCTCTTCAGCCAGCGTTTAGAAGATGGCGCGCCGCTGGAAGGCGTGACGCTGACCATGCTGGATGAAAAAGGACAGACTCTGAATCAGGCGACGACCGATGACCAGGGACACGTATCGCTGCCCTGGCAGGCAAAGGCGAAACTGATCCTGGCGACGAAAAACGATCAAACCTCGCTGCTCGATCTCCGCCGTCCGGCGCTCGATCTGGCAGAATTCGCCGTGGCCGGTCCTGAAGGCTATGACAAACAGCTGTTCATTTTTGGTCCGCGCGATCTTTATCGTCCTGGCGAAACGCTGATCGCCAATGCGCTGATGCGCGACGCCGATGGCAAACCACTGCCGCCGCAGCCGGTTAAACTGGAAATCGTTAAGCCGGACGGCGATGTGGCGCGTACCCAGGTCTGGCAGCCGGAAAACGGCCTGTGGCAGCTGCGTTATCCGCTACCGCAGGGCGCGCCGACCGGACGCTGGATGCTGCGCGTAGATACAGGCGATGGCCGACCGCGTCAGTGGCCATTCAGCGTAGAAGACTTTATGCCGGAGCGTATGGCGCTCAGCCTGTCGGCCAGCGTTGATCCGGTCGCACCGGATAACGACATTACCTTTCACGTTAACGGGCGCTATCTGTATGGCGCGCCCGCAGCGGGCAATCGCCTACAGGGACAGCTGTTCTTACGTCCCGATCGCGAAGCGGTGAAGTCACTGCCCGGCTATCAGTTCGGCGACATCGCCGAAGCGGGTTTGAAGCGTAATCTGGATGAGATCGATCTGACGCTAGATCCGCAGGGCGAAACCGCCGTCGCCACGCAGTCTTCCTGGCAGGAGGTGCATTCGCCAGCGCAGCTGATCCTGCAGGCCAGCCTGCTGGAAAGCGGCGGCCGTCCGGTGACGCGCCGCGTCAGTCAGGCGATCTGGCCCGCCGAAGTGCTGCCCGGCATCCGTCCGCTGTTCAGCAGCAAAGAGGTTTACGACTACCGTAACGATACCTCTACCGCGCAGCCGGTCGTGGATGAAAACGGCAGCGCGGAATTCAGTATCGTGCTGGCCAACGCGCGCGGTGAAAAGATCACCGGCCAGGACGTTGAAGTGCGACTGATTCGCGAGCGACGCGATTACTACTGGAGCTTCGCTGAAGGTGAGGGTTGGCAGTCGCGTTACGATCAAAAAGATTTGATTGAAGAGACGCGGCGGCTGACGCTGTCGGAACAAGGGGAAGCGAAGGTCGCTTTTC
Source organism: Mixta calida (assembly GCF_002953215.1). NCBI lineage: Bacteria > Pseudomonadati > Pseudomonadota > Gammaproteobacteria > Enterobacterales > Erwiniaceae > Mixta > Mixta calida. The sequence continues at coordinate 3,297,749 of NZ_CP026378.1, read as the reverse complement.
CGGTGGAGTGGGGCCCTTATCGCATTGAAGTCGCAGCGCCCGATGAAACCGCCCGCAGCAGCGTCCGCTTCTGGGCGGGCTACAGCTGGCAGGACAATACCGACGGCACCGGCGCCGTACGGCCCGATCAGGTGAAGCTGAAGCTGGATAAAGCCAACTATCAGCCGGGCGAAAGGGCACAGGTGCATATTGAAGCGCCTGCGGCGGGCAAAGGCTACCTGATGGTGGAGTCGAGCAACGGCCCGCTCTGGTGGCAAACGGTCGATGTGCCTGCTGGCGGGGTGGATGTCGCCGTTCCCATTGATAAGGCGTGGCGTCGTCACGATCTTTACTTCAGCGCGCTGGTCATCCGCCCCGGCGACAAAGCGCAGGGAACCACGCCGAAACGGGCAGTGGGCATTTTGCATCTGCCGATGCAGGATGAGGCGCGCCGTTTGAATCTGACATTAACGGCGCCGCAGAAAATTCGTCCGAATCAAAACCTGACGGTGAAAGTCAAAGCCGCGGTCGCAGGCGAGGCGCTGCCGAAGCAGGTGCAGGTGCTGTTGTCGGCGGTAGACAGCGGCGTGTTGAATATCACCGACTATAAAACGCCCGATCCCTATGCCGCCTTCTTTGGTCGTAAGCGTTACAACGCCGATCAGTACGATGTCTACGGACAGCTTATCGAAGGGAAGGGCAGGCTGGCCGCCTTACGTTTCGGGGGCGACGGCGATGAAGGCGATCCGCTGGCGCGCGGTGGGAAACCGCCGGTCAATCATGTCAACATCCTGGCGACCCAGCTACAGCCGGTGACGCTCGATGCCAACGGTGAAGGCACGATTACGTTGCCGATCCCGGAGTTTAACGGCGAGATGCGCCTGATGGCTCAGGCCTGGAGCGACGATCGCTTCGGCCAGAGCGAGAGTAAAGTGGTGGTCGCCGCGCCCCTGATTACGCAGCTGGCGATGCCGCGCTTTCTTGCGGGCGGCGACAACAGCCATTTGGCGCTGGATCTCACCAATCTCACGGACTATCCGCAAACGCTGATGGTGAATTTACAGGCCAGCGGTTTGGTGAAGCTGGAAGAGACTGCGTCACGTCAGGTCAGTCTGAGTCCGGGTCAGCGTACAACGCTGTTTATCCCGGTTAGCGCCGCGATGGGCTATGGCGAAGGCAGCATTGATGCCGTGATTAGCGGTCTGGAAGTGCCGGGCGAAACCCTGCCGCTAAGTAAAGGGCACTGGACGCTCGGCGTGCGACCCGCCTGGCCCGCGGAGACCCGCAGCTTTAACAGCGTGGTTCATACCGGTATGCCATGGCAGCTGCCCGCAGAAGCCTTCAGCGGCCTCGCGCCAGAGACGATGCAGGGACAGCTGGCGCTCAGCGGTCATCCGCCGTTGAATATCGCGCGCTACATCAGCGAGCTTTATGCCTATCCCTATGGCTGTCTGGAGCAGACCATTAGCGGTCTGTGGCCGTCGCTCTATACCAACCAGGCGGAACTGAAGGCGCTGGGAATTAAAAGCGGCAGCGACGCTGACCGCCATGCGGCGATTGATACCGGTATCGATCGTATCAGCCAGATGCAGCGCTACAACGGCGGATTCGGCCTGTGGAGCAAAGAGAGCGCCGAAGAGTTCTGGCTGACCGCCTATGCGATGGATTTCCTGACCCGTGCAGGCGAGCAGGGCTACGCCGTCGATAAGGCGACGCTGGCGAAAGGCAACGAGCGTCTGCTGCGCTATCTGCAGGATGGCGGTCAGGTTGAGGTCTATTACAGCAACGATGCCGCTGCGACCCGTTTCAATGTGCAGGCCTACGCTGCGCTGGTGCTGGCCCGTCAGCAAAAAGCACCGCTGGGCGCGCTGCGCGCGCTGTATGAAAGACGGACTCAGGCCAAATCGGGGCTGGCGCTGGTGCAGCTGGGCGTAGCGCTGAAGCTGATGGGCGATGCGCCGCGCGCTACGGCGCTGCTCGGCCAGGGCGTTAACAGCGCGCGTCCTGAGCGCCTTTACTGGCTGGAGGATTATGGCAGCCCGCTGCGCGACAGCGCGCAGATCCTGACGCTGCTGCGTGAGTACCAGCTGCTGCCGGAGGTGCAGGATCGGTTAATCATCACGCTGGCGCAGCAGCTTAATGCGAAGCAGTGGCTATCGACGCAGGAGAATAACGCGTTGTTCCTTGCAGGACGAGCTCTGGAACAGGCTGAGGGAGCGGCGTGGCAGGCCAGCCTTAACGGGCAGGCGCTGTCGCCGGGCGACAATAAAACCCGCATTCTGCCGCTCAGCCCGACGCAGCTGGCCGAAGGGGTGACGGTCGCCAGCCAGAATGATTCACCGGTCTACGGTCGGCTGGATGTCGTCGGCTATGCGCAAACGCCGCCGGGCGTCGTTAGCCAGAATCTTGCCGTGCGTCGCGAGTATCTCGATCTCAACGGCAAACCGCTGTCGCTGGCATCGCTGGAAAGCGGACAGCTGCTATTAGTGCATCTTACCGTCACGGCAAAAGATCGCGTGCCGGACGCGCTGGTCACCGATCTGCTGCCCGCCGGGCTGGAGCTGGAAAACCAGAATCTCGCCAGCAGCAGCGCCAGCCTTGGCGAAAGCGCCGCTGACGTGCAGGAGCTGATGAATGATATGCAGCAGGCCGACATCAAACATATGGAGTTCCGTGACGATCGCTTCGTCGCCGCGGTGAATGTCGATGGCTATCGTCCGGTCGAACTGCTCTATCTGGCACGTGCGGTAACGCCGGGCAGCTATCAGGTGCCGGCGCCGCAGGTGGAGTCGATGTATGTGCCGCAGTGGCGCGCGACTGACGCGACGCCGCCGCGTTTGACCATTCGCTAAGCGGGTGCCCGGCTAATGCCGGGCGCTATTTTTATGAAGATCGTTTTGCGCCCCGTAAAAATCATACTTTGCAGTTTATGCCTGCTGGCCACCCTGCTGTGGCTGGCGGATCGCTTATTCCCTCTGCCGCTGCAACAGGTGGCGCCTGCCCGCGTGGTGGTGGCGGAAGATGGCACGCCGCTGTGGCGCTTCGCCGATAAAAACGGCATCTGGCGCTATCCGGTTACGCCGGAAGAGGTCTCTCCCTGGTATTTACAGGCGCTGCTGACCTACGAAGATCGCTGGTTCTGGCACCATCCGGGCATCAATCCGCTGGCTATCCTGCGCGCCGCCTGGCAGGATCTGCGCGGCGGCGAGATCGTTTCCGGCGGCAGCACCATTACTATGCAGGTCGCGCGGCTTATCGATCCGCAGCCGCGCACATTTGGTGGCAAACTGCATCAGGCCTGGCGCGCGATACAGCTGGAATGGCATCTCTCGAAAAGGGAGATTCTGACGCTCTATCTGAACCGCGCGCCTTTTGGCGGAACGCTGGAAGGCATCGGCGCGGCCAGCTGGAGTTGGCTGGGCAAGCCGCCGTCAGCCCTGACGCGCGGCGAGGCGGCGCTGCTGGCGGTATTGCCGCAGGCGCCGAGCCGCCTGCGACCGGACCGCTGGCCTGAGCGTGCGCGCGCGGCGCGCGATAAAGTGCTGCTGCGCCTGGCGGCCTATGGCGTCTGGCCGCAAACCGCCGTTCAGGAAATTATGCAGGAGCCGGTTTGGCTGGCGCCGCGTCAGATGCCGCAGCTGGCGCCGCTGCTGGCGCGTCGCGTATTGGCGCTCTCCGGGCAGGCCAAAATCACCACCACTATCAACGCCTCGCTTCAGCGTCAGATTGAAGCGCTGGCGCAGGGCTGGAAAGGATCCTTGCCGCTGCGCACTTCTATGGCGGTGCTGGTAGTCGATCATACAACGATGCAGGTGCGCGCCTGGATGGGATCGGTCGATCTGGACGACGACAGCCGCTTTGGTCACGTCGATATGGTCAGTAGCGTACGATCCCCGGATCGGTGCTGAAACCTTTTTTGTATGGGCTGGCGCTGGATGACGGCCTGATCGCTGGGGAATCGCTGCTGCAGGATGTGCCGCGCCGTTTCGGCAATTATCGTCCCGGCAACTTCGACACAGGATTTCATGGGCCGGTCAGCGCCAGCGAGGCGTTATCGCGCTCGCTAAATCTGCCGGCGGTGCAGCTGCTGGAGGCGTATGGTCCGAAGCGCATGACCGCGGCGCTGCGCAATGTCGGCTTAACTCTCCGCTTTCCCGCCACGGCGGAGCCTAACCTGTCGCTGATCCTTGGCGGCACCGGCGCACGCATGGATGAGATCGTGGCGGCCTATAGCGCCTTTGCCCGACATGGGCAGGCGGGGCAACTGCGGTTATTGACGCAGGACCCGCTGGTAGAGCGGCCGCTGCTGTCGCCCGGCGCGGCCTGGATGGTGCGACGCATGTTGGCGGGCGAGGCGCAGCCGCAGCCGGACGACGCGCTACCCACCATCGCGCCGCTGGCGTTGAAAACCGGCACCAGCTATGGCTACCGCGACGCCTGGGCTATCGGCATCAACGCGCGTTATCTGATCGGGGTGTGGGTCGGGCGTCCCGATGGCACGCCGGTCGCCGGTCAGTATGGCGTGGCGAGCGCCGTTCCGGTGCTGAATCAGCTGCACCATCTGCTGATGACGTCGCCGCAGTTACGCGGCCGTTTTTTGCCCGCCGATCCGCGTCCGGCGAGCATCAGCGTTCAGGCGTTGTGCTGGCCGGGCGGTCAGCCGCTGCCTGCGGGCGACGGCAACTGCCGTCAGCGACGTCAGAGCTGGGTATTAAACGACACTGCGCCGCCCACGCTGCTCGCCGCCGGGCAGGAAGGGACGTTTGGGTTGCAACAAACCGTCTGGCTGAATGGGCAAGGGGAGCGGGTGGCAGCGGATTGCAGCGGCGCCAGAGCACAGAAGATTGTCCTCTGGCCGGTGCCGCTGGAGCCCTGGCTGTTGCCTGGCGAACGACGCGCGCAGCGGTTGCCGCCCGTTTCAGCCAGCTGTCCGCCGAAGGCGGAAAGCAGCGCGCTGCCATTGCTGCTGACCGGCGTGCGCGACGGTCAAATCCTGCATCGTCTGCCGGGAAAATCTGAATTATCGCTCAGCGTCGCGGCGCAGGGCGGCGAAGGAGAAGGGCGATGGTGGTTTCTCAACGGCGAGGTGCTGAGCGGCGCCGATGGCGGCGTTACGCAGCGGCTGGTGTTTACACGCGCCGGTCGTTATCAGCTCAGCGTGCTGGATGCCGCCGGCCAGGTCGCCGCAGCCACTTTCACCGTGGAGTAAACCAGGATAGGGTTGGAATGCGCATTAATGAAGCAGCTACGCGAGAAGGATCATACTTTTTCAATAAATCGCTGAAACTTAGATAGGCAAGCCGGCTTTGCGCCCCTATAATCGGCGCCGTTTTCACAGGCCGGTATCAATTAATTCACAACCGGCTTAACCTGGAAGTTAAGACAGAGGTCAACATGACAGTAGAACGTACCTTTTCCATCGTAAAACCGAACGCGGTGGCAAAAAACGTAATTGGCGCCATTTATAACCGTTTCGAAGCCGCTGGTTTTAAAATCGTTGCTGCAAAAATGCTGCACCTGACCAAAGAGCAGGCTGAAGGCTTCTATGCTGAGCATAAAGGCAAACCGTTCTTTGACGGTCTGGTTGAATTCATGACCTCCGGTCCGATCGTTGTTTCCGTACTGGAAGGCGAAAACGCCGTTCAGCGTCACCGCGATCTGATGGGCGCGACCAATCCGGCTAACGCGCTGGCTGGCACGCTGCGTGCTGACTACGCTGATAGCTTCACCGAGAACGCCACTCACGGTTCTGACTCTCTGGAGTCTGCCGCGCGTGAAATCGCGTTTTTCTTCGGCGAAAACGAAATCTGCCCGCGTACCCGTTAATCAACGGCTCGCCTGACCGCACAATGACAGTTACAAATTAATTGTCACCCTGGCCGGTCGCGCAATAGCATCGCGCTACAGTTATTTGTACAATAATGCGCCCTCATGAGTTTTACTCAGCGAGGGCGCTTCTTTTTCTATCCCTAACCAGGGCCATAACGTGTAATAACGAGGCCAGAGAACATTATGTCCGAACACATTGTGACGCCGTCGTCCGCATCTCCCGCTGTTGTCTCCCCAAAAAGTGAAAAAATCAATTTGCTGGACCTGAACCGTCAGCAGATGCGCGAGTTCTTTATCTCTCTGGGTGAAAAGCCTTTCCGCGCCGATCAGGTTATGAAATGGATCTATCACTACTGCAGTGATGATTTCGATGAGATGACCGACATCAATAAGGTGCTGCGCAACAAACTCAAGCAGTTAACCGAAATCCGCGCACCGGAAGTGGCGGAAGAGAAACGCTCCGCAGATGGCACCATTAAATGGGCGATCCGCGTGGGTGACCAGCTGGTAGAAACGGTTTACATCCCTGAAGACGACCGCGCTACGCTGTGCGTTTCTTCACAGGTCGGCTGCGCCCTTGAGTGTAAATTCTGCTCCACCGCACAGCAGGGCTTTAACCGTAACCTGCGCGTATCCGAGATTATTGGTCAGGTGTGGCGCGCAGCGAAAATCATCGGCGCCGCCAAAGTGACCGGCCAGCGTCCTATCACTAACGTGGTAATGATGGGCATGGGCGAACCGCTGCTCAATCTGAACAACGTTGTGCCGGCGATGGAAATCATGCTGGACGATTTCGGTTTCGGCCTCTCCAAACGCCGCGTCACCCTGTCGACCTCAGGCGTCGTGCCTGCGCTGGATAAGCTGGGCGATATGATCGACGTGGCGCTGGCGATCTCCCTGCATGCGCCGAACGACACCATTCGCGACGAAATCGTGCCGATCAACAAAAAGTACAATATCGCGACCTTCCTGGAATCGGTGCGCCGTTACCTGGAAAAATCCAATGCCAATCAGGGGCGCGTGACGATTGAATATGTGATGCTGGATCACATTAACGACAGCACCGACGATGCGCACCAGCTGGCCGAGCTGCTGAAAGATACGCCGTGCAAAATTAACCTGATTCCGTGGAACCCCTTCCCGGGCGCGCCTTACGGCCGCAGCTCTAACAGCCGCGTCGATCGCTTTGCCAAGGTGCTGATGAGCTATGGTTTCACCACCATCGTGCGTAAAACGCGTGGCGATGATATCGACGCCGCCTGCGGCCAGCTGGCGGGCGACGTTATTGACCGCACCAAGCGTACGCTGCGCAAAAAAATGGCGGGTGAACAAATATCTGTGAAAGCGCTCTGAAACTGGAGAAGAAAACCTTTTTTCGGGCGTAACGTGCTGCCTGCCTTGCTGAGTTTGGCGTAACATACCAGACTTCATCACACATGGAGGCAGCATGCGTAAAGGATTACGATGGCTGATGCTGGTGGCCGCGTTGGCGCTGGCGGGCTGTAGCAGTCAACGCCAGGCCAGCGGCAGCGGACAGATTCGTTTGCAGTTGGGGCTTATCTATCTTTTGCAGGGCGATATGCCCGCAGCGCGGCGCAATTTACAGCGGGCGTTGCAGGATGCGCCCGGCGACTATCGCGTTTTGTTAGCGATGGCGCGCCTGCATGAGCAGGAAGGCGACGGGGCGATGGCGCGGCATTATTATCAGTCGGCGCTGAAATCCGCGCCCAAAAATAGTTATGCACTTAACAATTACGGTGCGTTTCTTTGCGGATTAGGGCAGTATGATGCGGCGCATCAACAATTTACTCTTGCTGCGACGCCGAATTCGCTTGCAGCAAGCGCTGACAGTCAGGAGCGCGCCGGATACTGTTATTTGCGGCAGGGCGACTACGCCTCCGCACGGCGGGCGTTGTTGACAGCGTTGCAGGCTGACCGGCAAAAAGCGGACGCGCTACTGGCCGAAGCTGAAAGACATCTTGAACAGCAGAAGCCTGAATCAACGCGGCTTTTGTTAGAGGTATATCATCACAGCGCGCCTGCGACAGCAGAGAGCCTGTGGTTGGAGATTCGTTTCGCTGCGCTGGAACAGCGGACCGTAGATAAAGCAGATTACGGTCGGCAACTGGCGCAAAATTTTCCACAATCGATACAGTACCAGCATTTTCTAGCTAATGAATACTGAAGCCACTCAAGATACAACAGCAGCAAATTCCACAGGCGCCCGCCTGCGTGCCGCCCGTGAGCAGATGGGGCTGACGCAGCAGAATGTTGCTGAGCGTTTGTGCCTGAAACTTTCAACCGTGCGAGACATTGAAGAGGACAAATCACCGGCCGATTTGGCTTCGACTTTTTTACGCGGCTATATCCGCTCTTACGCACGGCTGGTGCATGTGCCGGAAGAGGAACTGCTGCCGATGATGGCGAAGCAGGCTCCGGTACGCGCGGCGAAAGTCGAACCGATGCAGAGCTTTTCGCTGGGCAAGCGACGTAAAAAACGCGACGGCTGGCTAATGATTTTTACCTGGCTGGTCGTGTTTGTCGTCGTCGGTCTGACCGGCGCCTGGTGGTGGCAAAATCATAAGGCGGCGCAGGATGATCTGGTGTCGCTTTCCGATCAGGGCGGCGCAGGCGACGACAGCAGTCAGTCCATTCCGTTAACCGATAATGGCAGCGACAACAGCAGCGCCCAGAGCCAGGCGGCGCCGTCTGACGGCATCAGCGTGCCGTTGACCAACGACAACGCCAATAACACCAGCAGCGCGGCCGCCAATACCGCCGCGCCAGGCGCCAGCGCGCCAGCGCCGAATAACGCGGCGCCGGTGACCGCCGCGCCGACGGCCTCTGCCGGCAATAACGACGCCAACGCGGTCGTTTCGCCGAGCCAGGCGCCGGTGACCGCCGCGCCGACGGCGACAGAGAATAACGCGACGCCGCTGCCTACCGGCAGCGCCAGCGTCAGCGGTCCTGCCGCCGACGCCAATACCGTTGTGTTGGATTTCAATGCTGACTGCTGGCTGGAAGTGACCGACGCCTCAGGAAAAAAACTGTTCAGCGGAATGCAGCGCAGTGGTGGTAAACTCAGCCTTTCCGGCACCGCGCCTTATCGTCTGAAGATTGGCGCGCCGGCAGCTGTACAGATTCATTATCAGGGACAGCCTGTTGATTTAAGTCGTTTTATTCGTACCAACCAGGTTGCTCGCCTGACGCTTTGGGCCCAGTAAACCCTTTGCGCTGCTTCGCGGCAATTATGGAGAAACAACATGCATAACGAAGCACCCATTATCCGTCGCAAATCAACGCGCATTTACGTCGGCAAGGTGCCAGTGGGTGACGGCGCGCCTATCGCCGTGCAATCCATGACTAACACCCGCACCACGGATGTGGAAGCGACCGTTAAACAGATCAAAGCGCTGGAGCGCGTGGGCGTTGATATCGTTCGCGTCTCGGTGCCGACCATGGACGCCGCTGAAGCGTTCAAACTGATCAAACAGCAGGTGAACGTGCCGCTGGTGGCGGATATTCATTTTGACTACCGCATTGCGCTGAAAGTAGCGGAATATGGCGTCGACTGTCTGCGCATCAACCCCGGCAACATCGGCAACAACGAGCGTATCCGCCAGGTGGTGGAATGCGCGCGTGACAGAAATATTCCTATCCGCATCGGTGTTAACGCCGGCTCGCTGGAAAAAGATCTGCAGGAAAAGTATGGCGAGCCGACGCCGCAGGCGCTGCTTGAATCCGCCATGCGCCATGTCGATCATCTGGATCGACTCAACTTCGATCAGTTCAAAGTCAGCGTAAAAGCCTCCGATGTCTTCCTCGCGGTAGAGTCCTATCGTCTGTTGGCGAAACAGATCGATCAGCCGCTGCATCTGGGGATCACCGAAGCGGGCGGCGCGCGCGCCGGCGCGGTAAAATCGGCGATCGGCCTCGGTTTGCTGCTTTCCGAAGGCATTGGCGATACGCTGCGCATTTCGCTGGCGGCCGATCCGGTGGAAGAGGTGAAAGTCGGTTTCGATATCCTGAAATCGCTGCGCATCCGCACCCGCGGCATCAACTTTATCGCCTGTCCGACCTGCTCGCGTCAGGAGTTCGACGTGATCGGTACCGTTAACGCGCTGGAGCAGCGGCTGGAAGATATCATCACCCCGATGGACGTTTCGATCATTGGCTGCGTGGTGAACGGACCGGGCGAAGCGCTGGTGTCGACGCTGGGCGTGACCGGCAGCAACAAGAAAAGCGGCTTTTATGAAGATGGCGTTCGCCAGCGCGATCGTCTCGATAATGACGATATGATCGACCAGCTGGAAGCGCGCATTCGGGCGAAAGCGGCGATGCTCGATGAAACCCGGCGCATTAACGTGCAGCAAGTGGAAAATTAAACGGCGCCGTCGCTGCGGCGGCGCGCTGACTGAACCTGAACGGCCTGCGCCGTACAGGTTTTTTTCTGTTCAGGTTCCGGCATTATCGCCGGAACGGCCAGACGCCGTGTCTGGTGTAATTTGAATAAAGAGAGAAATGACGTGGCGAAGAACATCCAGGCCATCCGCGGCATGAACGACTATTTGCCGACCGACACCGTTGTCTGGCAGCGTATCGAAGGTATTCTGAAGCAGGTACTGTCCAGCTATGGCTACAGCGAAATCCGCCTGCCGGTCGTCGAGCATACGCCGCTGTTTAAGCGCGCTATCGGCGAAGTGACCGACGTGGTGGAAAAGGAGATGTATACCTTTGACGATCGCAACGGCGAAAGCCTGACGCTGCGCCCGGAAGGCACCGCGGGCTGCGTGCGCGCCGGTATCGAGCATGGTCTGCTCTATAACCAGGAGCAGCGCCTGTGGTACATGGGCCCGATGTTTCGCTACGAGCGTCCGCAGAAAGGGCGCTACCGTCAGTTCCATCAGATCGGCGCGGAAGTGTTCGGTCTGCAAGGGCCGGATATCGACGCCGAATTGATTATGATGACCGCGCGCTGGTGGAAAGCGCTCGGCATCGCCGATCATGTGAAGCTGGAGCTTAACTCCATCGGCTCGCTTGAAGCGCGCGCCAGCTACCGCGACGCGCTGGTAGCATTCCTCGAACAGCATAAAGAGACGCTGGACGAAGACTGCAAACGCCGCATGTACAGCAATCCGCTGCGCGTGCTGGACAGTAAAAACCCGGACGTGCAGGCGCTGCTGAACGACGCGCCGACGCTGGGCGATTATCTGGATGAAGAATCGCGCGCCCATTTCGACGGGCTGTGCGCGCTGCTGGATAGCGTCGGCATCGCCTACACCATCAACCAGCGCCTGGTGCGCGGTCTCGATTACTACAACCGCACCGTATTCGAATGGGTGACCACCAGCCTGGGCGCGCAGGGCACGGTATGCGCCGGCGGCCGCTATGACGGACTGGTCGAGCAGCTGGGCGGACGCGCGACGCCGGGCGTCGGTTTCGCCATGGGCATGGAGCGTCTGGTGCTGCTGGTTCAGGCGGTTAACCCCGATTTTGAACCGTCACGCATTGTTGATGTCTATGTTATCGCTTCGGGTCAGGGCGTACAGTCCGCCGCGATGCAGCTGGCGGAGCGGGTACGCGATGCGGCGCCGTCGCTAAAGCTGATGACCAATTTCGGCGGCGGCAACTTTAAGAAGCAGTTCGCGCGCGCCGACAAATGGGGCGCTCGCGTTGCGCTGGTGCTGGGCGAAGATGAAATGAACGCCGGGCAGGTAGTGGTGAAAGACCTGCGCAGCGGCGAACAACAAACGCTGGCGCAGGATGAAGTGGCTGCGGCGTTAGTGACCCTGCTGTCGTAAGATCGTCGGGCAGGAACAGTTAAGGAGAAGGATTGCGTGGAAGTTTACAGCAACGAAAACGAACAGGTGGATGCGCTCCGTCGTTTTTTTGCCAATAACGGCAAAGCATTAGCGGTCGGCGTGGTGCTGGGTATCGGCGCGCTGGTCGGCTGGCGTTACTGGAGCACTCATCAGGACAGCTCCTCGCGTGAAGTGTCGGCGCACTATCAGCAGTTGACCACCGCGCTGGACGCCAGCAAGCCGCAGACGCTGGAAGCCGTGGCGAAATTCGCTAACGAAAACAGCAATACCTATGGCGCGCTGGCCTCGCTCGACCTGGCGAAGCAGTATGTCGATAAAAACGAGCTGGCGAAAGCGGCCGGACAGCTGCAAAGCGGCATTAAAAATACGCGCGACGCCAACCTGCAGGCGGTAATGAATCTGCGCCTGGCGCGGATTCAGCTGCAACAGAAGCAGGCGGACGACGCGCTGAAAACGTTGGATAGCGTGAAGGGTGAAGGCTGGACGGCCATCGTTGCGGATATTCGTGGTGAAGCGCTGCTGAGCAAGGGCGATAAGCAGGGCGCCCGTGATGCCTGGAGCAAGGGGATCGCTTCCGAGGCGTCACCGGCGCTGAAAGAAATGATGCAGATGAAAATGAATAATTTAGGTTAAGCCATTCAAGAGAGAGCGCATGGAATTACGTAAATACCTGCTGTCAGGGCTGATTTCAGTCACTTTGCTCAGCGGTTGCTCGCTGTTCAGCGGCGAAGAAGATGTCGTCAAAATGGCCCCGTTGCCGAAAGTGGAAAACCAGTTTGAACCGCAGGAAGTGTGGAGCACCTCCGTCGGCGACGGCATTGGCGACTTCTACTCCAATCTGCATCCCGCCTGGCAGAATGACACCGTCTATGCGGCCGATCGTTTCGGCATCGTGAAGGCGCTGGACGCCAGCGACGGTAAAGAAAAATGGAAAGTTAACCTTTCCACCGATAACGGCTTTTTCTCGAAAAATACGCCAGCCCTGCTTTCCGGCGGCGTAACCGCGGCGGGCGAGCATATCTATATCGGCAGCGAGCGCGCGCAGGTTTATGCGCTGAACAGCGCCGACGGCTCTGTCGCCTGGCAGACCAAAGTGGCTGGCGAAGCGCTTTCCCGTCCGGTGGTCAGCGACGGCCTGGTGTTGATTCATACCAGCAACGGCATGTTGCAGGGGCTGGATCAGAACAGCGGCGCGGTGAAATGGACCGTTAATCTGGATATGCCAGCGCTTTCGCTGCGCGGCGAATCTGCGCCCGCCACCGCTTTCGGCGGCGCGATCGTTGGCGGCGACAATGGCCGCGTCAGCGCAGTGATTTTGAACCAGGGCCAGATTATCTGGCAGCAGCGCATCTCTCAGCCGAGCGGCGCGACCGAAATCGATCGTCTCAGCGACGTCGACACCACGCCGGTTATCGTTAACGGCGTAGTGTACGCGCTGGCCTATAACGGTAACCTGACGGCGCTGGATCTGCGTTCCGGCCAGATGTTGTGGAAACGCGAAATCGGTTCGGTGAAAGATTTCATTGTCGACGCGGGCCGCATCTATCTGATCGATCAGGATGACCGCGTGATGGCGCTGAACGCCGACGGCGGCGTCGCCATCTGGCGTCAGAGCGATCTGCTGCACCGCAACCTGACTTCACCGGTCCTTTATAACGGCTATATCGTTGTGGGCGACAGCGAAGGCTATCTGCACTGGCTGAACACCGACGACGGTCGTTTCGTCGCGCAGCAGAAAGTGGATGGCTCCGGCTTCCAGACCGAACCGGTGGTTGCCAGCGATAAGCTGCTGATCCAGGCGAAGAACGGCGAGGTTTACTCTATCGCGCGTTAATCGCCGACGGATAGCGCAGTGTTGATCAACGGCTCCTGGCTTACAGGGGCCGTTTCGTTTTTCTGACGGCGTGTTATCCTTAGCGCCTTCAGCCTGAACAGGGCGGCAGAGACCGTTTATAATTGCCTGTTCAGGCTTCTGATTTTTCGTTTCGTAATGAGGCATTATTTATGGTACCTGTGGTCGCGCTGGTTGGGCGTCCTAACGTGGGCAAATCCACCCTGTTTAACCGTTTAACGCGCACCCGCGATGCGCTGGTGGCAGATTTCCCAGGTCTGACGCGCGATCGTAAATACGGGCGCGCCGAGGTGGAAGGACGGGAATTTATCGTCATCGACACCGGCGGTATTGACGGCACCGAAGATGGCGTGGAAACCCGTATGGCTGAACAGTCGCTGCTGGCGATTGAAGAGGCGGACGTCGTGCTGTTTATGGTGGATGCGCGCGCCGGGCTGATGCCTGCGGATCAGGCTATCGCCAAACATTTGCGCGCGCGTGAGAAAGCGACGTTTCTGGTGGCGAACAAAACCGACGGGCTGGACGCTGACAGCGCCGTCGTCGATTTTTACGCGCTGGGCCTGGGCGAGATTCACTCCATCGCCGCATCGCATGGCCGCGGCGTCACTTCGCTGCTGGAAACGGCGCTGTTGCCGTGGATGGACGTGGTTGCGCCTGCGGAGCCGCTGAGCGAAGAGGAAGAGAACCAGGCCTACTGGGCCGAGCTGGAAGCGAAAGAGCGCGGCGAAGATCCTGACGCGGAAGAGGAAGAGGATGATTTCGACCCCACCGGCCTGCCGGTGAAAATCGCTATCGTCGGTCGACCTAACGTCGGTAAGTCAACGCTTACCAACCGTATTCTCGGCGAAGATCGCGTAGTGGTGTACGACATGCCGGGCACCACCCGTGACAGCATCTATATTCCGATGGAGCGCGACGAGCGCGAATATATCCTGATCGATACCGCTGGCGTGCGTAAACGCGGCAAGGTCACCGATACGGTAGAAAAGTTCTCGGTAATCAAAACGCTGCAAGCGATCGAAGACGCCAACGTGGTGCTGCTGGTTATCGATGCCCGTCAGGGTATCTCCGACCAGGATCTCTCTCTGCTGGGCTTTATCCTGAATAGTGGGCGCTCACTGGTGATTGTGGTCAACAAGTGGGATGGCCTGTCGCAGGAAGTGAAGGATGAAGTCAAAGAGACCCTCGATTACCGTCTGGGCTTTATCGACTTTGCGCGCGTTCACTTTATTTCCGCGCTGCACGGCAGCGGCGTCGGCAATCTGTTTGAATCGATCAACGAAGCGTACGACTGTTCAACGCGCCGCGTCGGCACCTCAATGCTGACGCGTATCATGAACATGGCTGCGGAAGATCATCAGCCGCCTCTGGTGCGTGGTCGTCGCGTGAAGCTGAAATATGCGCACGCGGGCGGCTATAATCCGCCGATCGTGGTGATTCATGGCAACCAGGTGAAGGATCTGCCCGATTCTTACAAGCGTTACCTGATGAACTACTTCCGTCGTTCGCTGAACGTGATGGGAACGCCGATCCGCATTCAGTTTAAAGAAGGGGACAACCCCTTTGCCGGCAAACGCAACCTGCTGACGCCAAACCAGCAGCGTAAGCGTAAGCGCCTGCTTTCGCATCTGAAAAAGAACAAGCGCTAATCGAAGGGGCTGCGGAAACGCGGCCCTTTTTTATGGGCGGCGCCGAAAGATGACCTGGCGCAGGATTCACCGTTCGCATCGGTTTATGATATTCGCATTGCAGCGGTCGACCGCCGCCGCGTTTATTCAGGAGGCTATCATGGCGAAATGTGAAAAATGTCAGCACCCACTAACGCTCGGCGACAGCGACTTTTTTTGTGAGCGGTGCGGCGCTCATTATGCGCGACAGGCGCAGTGTCCCGACTGCCATCAGCCATTACAGGTGCTAAAGGCCTGCGGCGCAGTCGATTACTTTTGCCAGCACGGTCACGGGCTAATATCGAAAAAGCGGGTCGAGTTCGTGCCGCTAAACTATCAGGCATAGCCTTTCACTGCTCTCTTTCTGACGTTAGCTTCAAACGCGCTTCCTTTAGCCCATCGGCGGAAGCGCGCCGATCGTTTTCTTTCACCTCCTGTCCCTGCCGGTTTGCCTCGTTAATTTTTTGCAGCAAAAGTGCGGATTTTCGCAATGTTGTTAATTTTTTGTTTAACTCATAACGTACCGATTGGTACAATCCCGGCCGTTGGTCTACCCTCTTTTTTTAGCGGCGCAGCGCGCTGGCGTTAAAAGGCAGGATGCCAATGGCGGGTGGCAAACCCGTTTCAGGTTAACTGTTTGTTATGGCTGGATAATAAAACAGGGGTGCTGGCCTGCGTTTCAGGCTGACGACTTATGACTTATTGCTAAGCCTTGGTTCCACCAGGAGAGTTTTATCATGGTTCAAACTACCACCCGGTCATCAAAAGGACTGGGTATATGGTGCATATTGCTGGGTCTGGTGCTGCTTGCTACCGGTCTGTTCTTTACGATCGGCGGCGGTAAACTCGCCATGCTCGGCGGTAGCAAGTACTTCCTGATTGCCGGAATTGTTACCATTCTGTCCGCGATTCAGTTTTTCCGCCGCAAAGCGTCGGCGGTGCTGCTGTTCGCGCTGGTCTTTATCGGCTCGCTGATCTGGGCTCCGATTGACGGCGGCTTTGAGTTCTGGCCGCTGGTGTCGCGCCTGATGGTGCCGACCGGCTTCATGATCCTCGCGCTGCTGACGCTGCCTGCGCTGCGCAAACGTGAAGACAAACCCTCGGCTGCTAAAGCGGCCTGGGGCGCCAGCGCCGTGCTTGCGGTGGCGATGGTGGCGACGCTGGTGCAGATGTTTCAGCCGCATCCTCCTGTCGCCTTTGACGGTCAGCCGCTGCCGCTGGTGCCGGTGGACAAGGCGAATGCGCAAAAAGACTGGGATAACTACGGTAATACGCCCGGCGGCAGCCGCTTTGTCGCGCTTGATCAGATTACCCGCGACAACGTTAAAGATCTGAAGGTCGCCTGGACCTTCCATACCGGCGACGTGCCGGACAGCCCGACCGGCAACGGCGCGGAAGATCAGCAGACGCCGCTGCAAATCGGCGATCGCATCTATATGTGCACCCCGCATAACAACGTGATTGCGGTTGACGCCGACAGCGGCAAACAGATCTGGAAGCGCGAAATCAACGCGCAGGCGGAAGTCTGGAACCGCTGCCGCGGCCTGGCTTATTTCGATATCAATAAGCCGCTGCCGCAGCCGACGGTGCCCGGCTCCACGCCGATTACCCCGGTCTCGTTGCCCGCGGGCGACAGCTGTCAGCGCCGCCTGCTGATGAACACCATCGACGCGCGCCTGATCGCCATCAACGCCGATAACGGCGAGCTCTGCCAGCAGTTTGGCGACAAGGGCACGGTCGATCTGAAAGCGGGCCTCGGCGACGCGCAGGATCCGAAATACCAGCTGACCTCCGCGCCGACGCTGGCGGGCACCACCGTGGTGGTAGGCGGCCGCATCGCGGATAACGTGCAGACCGATATGCCTGGCGGCGTACTGCGCGGTTTTGACGTGATCACCGGTCAGATGCGCTGGGCGTTTGATCCAGGCAATGAGAATCCCAATGCACAGCTGCAGCCGGGCCAGTCTTACGCGCGCAGCACGCCGAACTCCTGGGCGCCTATGTCCTGGGACCCGGCGATGAACACCGTGTTTATCCCGATGGGCAGCTCCTCCGTTGACCTGTGGGGCGCCAACCGCACGCCGCTGGATCACAAGTACGGCGCTTCTATCCTGGCGCTCGACGCCGCCACCGGTAAAGAGAAGTGGGTCTACCAGACGGTACATAACGATCTGTGGGATTTCGATATCCCGATGCAGCCGAGCCTGATCGACTTCCCGCTGAAAGAGGGCGGCAGCAAACCGGCGGTAGTATTTGGCACCAAGGCCGGGCAGATTTTCGTACTGGATCGACTCACTGGCAAGCCGCTGACGGAAGTCAAAGAGCTGCCGATGAAGCAGGGCACAATCCCGAACGAGCAGTACACCAAAACGCAGCCGCACTCCACGGGCATGCCGCAAATCGGCGCGCAGACGCTGAAAGAGTCCGATATGTGGGGCGCGACGCCGTTCGATCAGCTGGTTTGCCGCATTAGCTTTAAATCGATGCGCTATGATGGATTGTTCACCGTGCCGGGCACTGACAAATCCCTCAGCTTCCCTGGCTCGCTGGGCGGCATGAACTGGGGCAGCCTCTCTACCGACCCGAATAATCATTACATTTTCGTTAATGATATGCGTCTGGGCCTGTGGGTGCAGATGATCCCGGCCAATACCGACGCCATCGCGCGCGGCAGCAACGGCGGCGAAGCGATCAATACCGGCATGGGCGCGGTTCCGTTGAAAGGCACGCCGTACGCGGTCAACAAAAACCGCTTTATGTCGCCGCTGGGCATTCCTTGTCAGGAGCCGCCGTTCGGCACGCTGTCGGCGGTCGATCTGAAAACCCAGAAAATCGTCTGGCAGGTGCCGGTCGGTACGGTGCAGGATACCGGTCCGTTCGGCATTAAGATGCGGATGAAAATGCCGATCGGCATGCCGACGCTGGGCGGTACGCTGGCGACGCAGGGCGGTCTGGTGTTTATCGCCGGAACGCAGGATTACTATCTCCGCGCCTTTGACAGCTCTACCGGCAAGGAAGTGTGGAAAGCGCGTCTGCCGGTCGGCAGTCAGGGCGGCCCGATGAGCTACGTTTCGCCGAAAACCGGCAAACAGTACATCCTGATCTCCGCAGGCGGCGCGCGTCAGTCGCCGGATCGCGGCGATTATGTGATTGCTTACGCGCTGGATGATCAGGCGGATAAGAAATAACAGAAACCTGAAAAATTAAAGCCCCGCAAGGGGCCTTTTTTCTTACGCTATTCGCCTTCTTTCCACAGCGCTTTAAGTTCAGGCGGCGCCAGACTGTCGGGAATGACGATCACAATATCGCCAGCGTGCTGCTGCGTTTGATAGCTGATCTGGATGCGGTAGTAGTACTGGTCGCCGCGCCCGGACTGTACCGGCTTATCCGCCGGCTCCCCGAGCGGCAGGGAGTGGCGCAGGATTTCGCATACCCGCTCTTTCTGTGGGTTCGGCAACTGGCCCAGCTCGATGCGCCGCTGACCGGCTAACGTTGGGATATAAGCAAAACCGCCTTCGCGCGCCAGATCGATTACGGCGTCGTCGGTCAGTTCCGGTAACTCTTTCATGATAAAACGCCCGTTTCTTTCCATGCTTCTTCAATCGCCTGCGCCGTCGCTTTGTTAAAGCGCGTTTCGGCGTGACGGATAGTAAACTGAGCAAAGGTTTTGAAATCGGCGTCCTGCGGCAGTTCTTTATCGCACACGGTATCGTACCAGGCGCGTCCCGCCAGTTCCCAGGCATAGCCGCCCAGCGCTTTCGCCGCCAGATAAAATGCCCGATTGGGAATGCCGGAATTCAGGTGAACCCCGCCATTATCCTCACGCGTCTGAATATAGTCGCGCATATGCGCCGGTTGCGGATCTTTGCCCAGCATAGGATCATTATAGGCGGTGCCCGGCTCCGACATCGAACGCAGCCCGCGTCCGTTAATCCCCTCCGCCAGTAGCCCTTCGCCAATCAGCCAGTCGGCCTGATCCGCGGTCTGCTTGAGATGGAACTGCTTCACCAGCGAGCCGAAAACGTCAGAGAGGGATTCATTCAGCGCGCCCGCCTGTTCAAAGTAGATCAGGCCCGCTTCGGTTTCGGTCACGCCGTGCGCCAGCTCGTGCGCCACCACGTCGATAGCGATGGTGAAACGGTTGAAGATTTCGCCGTCTCCGTCGCCAAATACCATCTGCTGACCGTTCCAGAAGGCGTTCTGGTACTCCTTGCCATAGTGAACGGTGCCGCGCAGCGTCAACCCCTGGTTATCCAGCGAATTGCGCTGATACGCCTGCCAGAAGAAATCATAGGTAACGCCGAGATAGTCCCAGGCTTCTTTGGCGGCGATATCGTTGTTTTCCGGCTGACCCTCTTTACGCACCAGCGTGCCGGGCAGGCTTTCGGTGTTTTGCGCATCGTAAATTTCACGATCGACATGGCCGCCGGTGGCGTTTTTCGGCGCGGTCGGCTTCTGCCAGTTATGCGCCATCAAATGCTGAACATGGTTTAACGTGCGGCGAGCGTAATCCTGCTGATGGCCCGACCCATTATCAATAATTTTACGCAGAATATAGGGAGGAATAATGGAGCTGACGGGTTTGCGCTGCATTGTGGCTCTCCTTAGGCTGAAATAACCCTTATTGATGAAAGCGGATGCTGCTAAGTGTAGTTCAGATATTCCCAGGGTCCGACCGCGCGCCCCGATCGTTTACTTATTAAAAATGCTAATATTATGCGCGATCGTCATAGAGTTGCGGATGATGGGTGCTGAGCGCCGGTTTCATCTTATGGGCGCTAAAACGCCGCACCGATTCCCGTACCGCCAGTTTCCCCTGCAACAGTAGGTTACAGGGTGGGGCGGCAGGACGCAGCAGCCTGCGCTGCAACAGCTGAACCGCCTCGAATCCCAGTTCGTCGCGCGGCACCTGTACCGAGGTCAAGGGCACGTCGTGAATCTCCGCCAGGTTTGAACTGTCGGTGCTCATTACCGATATATCGCCCGGCACCGACAGGCCGAACTTATTGATCGCCGCGACCGCGCCCATCGCCATAAAGTCGCCGCCAGCGAGAATAGCGCTCGGCCAGCGGCTGCGATCGGGCAGGGCGCTCAGCCAGCTGGTCACCGCAAGCTCCGCCTCCTCCGCGCCGAAACCAGAGGTGGTGACCAGATGCTGTCCGGCGTCAAAGGTCAAATTCTGCCGCATCCACGCCTGGCGAATGCCCGCGAGACGCAGTTCCATGGTGTTACGCCGCAGGCACTGCAAGTTAAGGATGTTGCGGTGCCCCTGCTGAAACAGCCAGCTGGCGGAAAACTCGCCGATCAGCTGATGATCGGGGGAAACGCTGTCGAGGCGCATCTCGCGGTCGCTGCAGTTAACTAATACGCAGGGCTTATTCAGATCCGCCGCCAGCGAATGGATATGCGGATCGTCGATGCCGATAATCAACGCCGCCTGGGTATGCGGATGGTTCATCTTTTCGACGAACAGCGCGCTGTCGCTGCGATCCTCCTCCAGCCCACAGGAGCTGATGCGCACCTCCCAAGGTCTGAGCGCATCGATCACGCTCTGAATCACCTTGTAGTAAAAAATGTCGGTGCGCACCGAGAAGGCGCGCGGCGGCGCGAAAATCACCAGGTTGTTCAGCATCAGTCTGCCCTGCGACAGATCCTGCAAAATACCGTGCTGGCGCGCGCAGGCCATCACCTTTTGCCGGGCGGCTTCGCTGGTGTTGGCTTTGCCCGCCAGCACGCGCGAAACAGTACTGATCGACAGCCCGGTTTGATGGGCGATCAGGGTGATTTTTAACTTTCCATTCATTTTGTGATCCCCTTCAAATCAGCTGATGAAAATTTTTTCATCAGCGTTGGTTAGCCCGCTGTTGCGCACTCAGGCCCTGTTGCTCACGACGATTTGCTTGCGAATGAAAATTTTTGCAAAAAACGCGGTTTCGCCCGGCAACGCTGCTGGCTAGTCTGCAACGGTAGCTCGGTTGGACAGACGCGACACTTCACTATGCTGATGGCTCGCCAGGGAAATCAACCGATAATCATAGGGTTAAGCGGGCAAAAGGACTATTTTGTGAAACACGTCGCATTGCACCGCTGTTGTAGCCTTCGATACCACGACTGAAGCGCCTGCGCGCACCGCACGGCAGGCGGCGATGGAGAAAACAGATGAGTATTGAAACCGAACAGGCCACCGCAACCCGTTCTGCCCGTAAATTCAAGTCGCTGCGCTGGTGGATGCTGGCGCTCTTTCTGCTCGGCATCACCATTAACTACATTACCCGCAACTCGCTGGGGATTCTGGCGCCGGAGCTCAAGGTCAGCCTGAATATGTCCACCGAGCAGTACTCCTGGGTAGTGGCGGCATTCCAGCTCGCCTATACGCTGTTTCAGCCGCTCTGCGGCTGGCTGATCGATGTGATTGGCCTGAAAACCGGCTTTATGATCTGCGCCACGCTTTGGGCGCTGGTCTGTATGCTGCACGCCGGTGCGGGAAGCTGGGTTCAGCTGGCGCTGCTGCGCTTTTTCATGGGCGGCGCTGAAGCGGCCGCCACGCCCGCCAACGCCCGTGCCATCGCCGACTGGTTTCCGAAGAAAGAGCGGCCCGTCGCCGCAGGCTGGGCCGGGGTAGGCTTCTCCGTCGGCGCGATGCTGGCGCCGCCGATTATCGTCGTCGCCCACCTGACGCTGGGCTGGCAGGGCGCCTTTCTCTTTTCCGGCGCGCTGGGGCTGGTTTGGGTGGTGCTCTGGTGGCGCTTCTACCATGCGCCGCAGCAGCATCCGAACCTCAGCCAGCAGGAACTGGATCTGATCCGGGAAGATAACGAGCCGGATCTGCCGAAGCTGCCGTTTTTCACCTCGCTGGCGCGTCTCTGCCGCGACAAGAAATTTTACGGCATCGCCATTCCCGCCTTTCTTGCCGAACCGGCCTGGGCGGTCTTCAGCTTCTGGGTGCCGCTCTATCTCGCTACCGAGCGCGGCATGGATCTCAAGCAGATCGCGCTGTTCGCCTGGCTGCCTTTCCTGGCGGCCGATATTGGCAGCGTCGCCAGCGGCTATCTCACCAACCTGTATCGCAAATGGTTCGGCTTCCAGCGCATTAATTCGGTGATCGCCAGCTCCGTTACCGGCGCGTTTCTGATGCTGTCGCTGACGCTGGTCGCCGTAACCAAAGATCCGTTTCTGGCGATTGCGCTGATCTCTATCGGCGGCTTCGGCCATCAGGTGATCTCCTGCATGCTGAGCGCGCTGGTGGTGGAGTCGTTCGATAAAAATCAGATGGCGACCGTCAACGGCATGCGCGGCTCCTGCGCCTGGATCGCCAGCTTCCTCTTTTCCCTGCTGATCGGCGCCGTTTCCGACACCATCGGCTTCGGCCCGCTGTTTGTGGCGATGGGCTTTTTCGACCTTATCGGCGCGCTGTTCCTGATTGCTCTGCTGGCCGAACGCCGCGCTAAAAAACGTTAACTGCTGGAGTGGATATGAAGACGTTAAAAAACTGGACGCTGGCGGGGAAGTACGCCGACAGGATCGAACTGCAGGTTGACGGGCGGCATCTGTTTTGCCTCTACGTGCTGGAGGAGTCGATGTTCCGCATCCTGATCAAACGCAACGGCGAGCTGGCGCTGGATCGCACCTGGAGCATCGCGCCGCAGGAAGATGTGCCCTGGGAGGGACGCGATCGCCTGAGCGTGGAGGGCTTCAGCCTGCCGGGCTATCATCTGGAAACCTACGCCGATCGGCTGATCATCAGCAGCCAGCATCTGCGCGTCACGGTGCATCAGCCGCTCTGGCTGGCGTGGGAATATCTGGATGCGGATAACCAGTGGCGTCCGCTGGTCGAAGATCGTCGCACCAGCGCCTATCTGCTGAATGCGCACGGCGACGGCGTGGCGCACTACCAGCGCCGTTTCGCCGACGATCGCTACTACGGGCTGGGGGAAAAAGCGGGCGACCTAGAGCGCAGTGGACGACGCTTTGAGATGCGCAATCTGGATGCGATGGGCTATAACGCCGCCAGCACCGATCCGCTCTACAAGCATATTCCGTTTACCATTACCCGCCGCGAGCAGGTTAGCTTCGGCCTGTTTTACGATAATCTCAGCAGCTGCTGGCTCGACCTCGGCAACGAACTGGACAACTATCATCAGCCTTACCGCCGCTATCAGGCGGAGGCGGGCGATCTCGACTACTACCTGTTTTTCGGTCCGCGCGTGCTGGACGTCACTAAAGCCTTTGTGCGGCTTACCGGAAAAACCTGTTTCGGGCCGAAGTGGAGCCTGGGCTACAGCGGCTCCACCATGCACTACACCGACGCGCCCGACGCGCAGCACCAGCTACAGCAGTTTATTCAGCTCTGCCGGCAGCACGCTATTCCCTGCGACTCTTTCCAGCTTTCTTCCGGCTACACCTCCATCGGCAATAAGCGCTACGTATTTAACTGGAACTATGAAAAAGTGCCGCAGCCGCGCCAGCTAAGCGCGGCGTTTCATGAGGCGGGACTGCGGCTGGCGGCCAATATCAAACCCTGCCTGCTACAGGATCATCCGCGTTATGAAGAAGCGGCGCGGCAGGGGCTGTTTATTCGCGATTCCGAATCGGATGCGCCGGAGCGCTCCTGCTTTTGGGACGATGAGGGATCGCACCTCGATTTTACCAATCCCGATGCGATACGCTGGTGGCAGCAGGGCGTCACCACGCAGCTGCTGGAGATGGGCATCGATGCCACCTGGAACGACAACAACGAATATGAGATCTGGGACGGCGAGGCGCGCTGTCACGGCTTCGGTCGCCCCGTGGCGATTAAGCACATTCGTCCGGTGATGCCGTTGTTGATGATGCGCGCCTCGCTGGAGGCGCAGCAGCGTTTCGCGCCGCAGCAACGGCCTTACCTGATTTCGCGCTCCGGCTGCGCCGGTATGCAGCGCTACGTACAGACCTGGAGCGGCGACAACCGCACCAGCTGGCAGACGCTGCGCTACAACACGCGCATGGGGCTGGGGATGAGCCTGTCGGGGCTGTATAACGTCGGTCACGACGTCGGCGGCTTCTCCGGCGACAGGCCGGACGCGGAGCTGTTTGCCCGCTGGGTGCAGAACGGCGTGATGCATCCGCGTTTTACCATACACTCATGGAATGACGACGGCACGGTAAACGAGCCGTGGATGTATCCCGCCGTAACGGACATCGTGCGCGAGGCGATCCGCCTGCGCTACCGTCTGCTGCCTTACTTTTACACGCTGCTGTGGCAGGCCAGCGTTGACGATGAGCCGATGCTGCGGCCCACCTTTCTTGATCATGAACATGACGCACACGCCTGGCAGGAAACGGATGATTTTCTTATCGGACGCGATCTGCTGGTGGCGAGCGTGGTGGAGCCGGGCCAGCGTCAGCGCCGGGTATGGCTGCCCGATAACGGCACAGGCTGGTACTGCTTCTGGAGCGGACAATGGTACGGCGGCGGACAGTGGATCACGCTGGATGCGCCGCTGGAGCGGCTGCCGCTGCTGGCGCGCGCCGGCGCCGGGCTGCCGATGTCGCAGCGGCTGGCGCATGTGGACGCGGCTGCGGACAATCAGCGCGAGCTGCGGCTGTTTCCGCTGTCAGCAGGAGAGAGCGAAGGAATGCTTTTCGAGGATGACGGCGAAAGCTACGGCTGGCGTGAGGGCGATGCGCTCTGGCTGCGCTGGCGAATGACCTGCGACGCGACGCGCATTACGCTGAACATAGCGCGGGAAGGGCGCTATCAGCCCGCGTGGCGGCAGTTAGAGATAGTGCTGCCATCCGGCGAACGGCGTGAATTGTGGATTAACGGCGAAGCTGCCTCAGCGTATCGACTGTAGCGTCGCAGGCTAAAAAGGCGCGCTTCAGGCGCGCCTTTTTTATGGCGTAACGGGAGGCATGCAGCTCATTGCCGACTATTGCTTTAAGATGCGGCACGGCGTTTTTTGGGCGCTTTTAGCGCGACTTTTTAGCATTATGGAAGACATTCAGCTCTGATTGCCGCCTTATGGCGAAGGCTATGTCCGCTTTTTGCGCGTTTTTTTCAGCGGCGTGATAGTTTTTACTTCGCTTTCCACCCAGCCATCCTGCAGGCGGGTTTGCAGCTTGTCGCCAGGCTGAAGCTGCCCGGCGGTTTTCAGCACCTCGCCGGTGGGCGTCTGCGTCACGCTGAAGCCGCGTGCCAACGTCGCCAGCGGGCTGACGCCTTCCAGATGTCCCGCCAGCGCGCCGAAGCGCTGTTTTTCTTCACTCAGCCGCTGCCGCATCGCCTGCGTCAGACGATATTGCCACTGCTGAAGCTGCTGCTGCGCACGGTTGATATTACGCTGCGGCTGCTGGGCCGCCAGGCGCTGCGTCAGACGATCCTGCTGGCGCGCGGCCTCGCGCAGACGCAGCTGTAACGCCTCGTCCAGCCGCCGTTGCAGACGGAACAGCGCCGTCTGCTGGCGTGCCAGCCGCAGCTGCGGATGCTGCTGCTGCAAACGGTGTTGCAGGCGGGTAAAGGTGCGCTGCTGCTGGGCCAGGTAGTAGTCCATCGCCATCTCCAGCCGCGTCTGCTGCGACTGCAGCTGGCGCAGCAGTTCCACCTGATTGCGACTGACGATCTCCGCCGCGGCGGAAGGCGTCGGCGCGCGCAGGTCGGCGACAAAATCGGCGATGGTTACGTCGGTTTCATGGCCGACGGCGCTGACGATCGGAATGCGGCTGGCGAAAATCGCCCGCGCCACCCGCTCGTCGTTAAAGCTCCATAAATCTTCCAGCGAGCCGCCGCCGCGTCCGACGATCAGCACGTCGCACTCGTTGCGCAGGTTAGCCAGCTCAATGGCGCGCGCGATGGATGCAGGGGCATCGTTGCCCTGGACCGCCGTCGGATAGATGATCACCGGCAGCGACGGATCGCGGCGATGCAGCACGCGCAGCACATCATGCAGCGCCGCGCCGGTAGCGGAAGTGATCACGCCCACCTGACGCGCCGGTTCAGGCAGCGGCTGTTTATGCTGCTGCTCAAACAGTCCTTCCGCCGCCAGCCGCTGCTTCAGCTGTTCAAACTGCTGTTGCAGCAGACCTTCGCCCGCCGGATGCATGCTTTCGACAATCAGCTGATAGTCGCCACGCGGCTCGTAAAGCGTCACCGTGGCGCGCACCAGCACCTGCTGTCCATGCTGCGGACGGAAAGTTACGCGCCGGTTGCTGTTACGGAACATGGCGCTGCGCACCTGGGCGGTGTCATCTTTCAGCGTGAAGTACCAGTGGCCGGAAGCGGGCTGGGTAAAGTTAGAGATCTCGGCGCTGAGCCAGATCTGACCCATCTCGCCTTCCAGCAGCTGACGCACCGTGGTATTAAGGCGGCTGACGGTAAATATATTGGCGGAAGGCGGTAGCGACATGTGATGAGGATCAAATAATAAATCAGCGAGTTAATTCACCGATACTACATGCCTGAAGCAGGGGATCAAGACATTTTCTGAAAAAAAGCTGGAGGCAACCGATTACGCCCTGTATAATGCCGCGGCAATATTTTATCTGTTCTCATTCACCCCAGGTTGAGATATTGCCATGCTACGAATCGCTAAAGAAGCACTCACTTTTGACGACGTTTTGCTCGTTCCTGCTCACTCCACTGTACTGCCTAACACGGCCGACCTCAGCACCCAACTGACCAAAACCATTCGTCTGAACATTCCAATGCTCTCTGCCGCCATGGATACCGTGACCGAAGCCGGTCTGGCTATCGCGCTGGCGCAGGAAGGCGGGCTGGGCTTTATCCACAAAAATATGTCCATCGAGCGCCAGGCGGAAGAAGTGCGCAAGGTGAAAAAGCATGAAAGCGGCGTCGTGACCGATCCGCAGACCGTGCTGCCGACCACTACGCTGCGTGAAGTAAAAGAGCTGACCGAGCGCAACGGTTTCGCCGGCTATCCGGTCGTGACGGAGGATAACCAGCTGGTCGGGATTATCACCGGCCGCGACGTACGTTTCGTGACCGATCTCAACCTGCCGGTCACCGCCGTGATGACGCCAAAAGAGCGCCTGGTGACGGTTAAAGAGGGTGAAGCGCGCGAAGTGGTGCTGCAAAGAATGCATGAGAAGCGCGTCGAAAAAGCGCTGGTGGTGGATGACAGCTTCCGTCTGCTCGGCATGATCACCGTAAAAGATTTCCAGAAGGCGGAGCGTAAGCCGCTGGCCTGTAAAGATGAGCATGGCCGTCTGCGCGTTGGCGCGGCGGTCGGCGCAGGCGCGGGCAATGAAGCACGCGTCGATGCGCTGGTGGCGGCGGGCGTTGACGTGCTGCTGATCGACTCCTCTCACGGTCATTCCGAAGGCGTGCTGCAACGCATCCGCGAAACGCGCGCCAAATATCCTAACCTGCAGATCATCGGCGGCAACGTCGCGACCGGCGCGGGCGCGCTGGCGCTGGCCCAGGCGGGCGTAAGCGCGGTGAAAGTCGGCATCGGCCCTGGCTCTATCTGCACCACCCGTATCGTTACCGGCGTCGGCGTGCCGCAGATTACTGCGGTTTCCGACGCGGTTGAAGCGCTGGAAGGCACCGGCGTGCCGGTGATTGCCGACGGCGGCATCCGCTTCTCCGGCGATATCGCTAAAGCGATCGCCGCAGGCGCCGCCTGCGTAATGGTCGGCTCAATGCTGGCCGGCACCGAAGAATCCCCAGGCGAAATCGAGCTTTACCAGGGCCGCGCGTTTAAATCCTATCGCGGCATGGGTTCGCTGGGCGCGATGTCTAAAGGCTCCTCCGATCGCTACTTCCAGAGCGACAACGCGGCGGACAAGCTGGTGCCGGAAGGCATCGAAGGCCGCGTCGCCTATAAAGGCCGCCTGAAAGAGATCGTGCATCAGCAGATGGGCGGCCTGCGCTCCTGCATGGGGCTGACCGGCTGCGCCACTATCGAAGAGCTGCGCACTAAAGCGGAATTTGTACGCATCAGCGGCGCCGGTATTTCGGAAAGCCACGTCCATGACGTGACCATCACTAAAGAGTCGCCAAACTATCGCATGGGATCCTAATCCCGTAATTTTCTCGCCCGGCACCCGCCGGGCGCTTTTATTTATCAGTCTATCGCCCTGGAATTGCCTTAATGACGACGGAAAATATTCATAAGCACCGTATTTTAATCCTCGATTTTGGTTCGCAGTACACTCAGCTGGTGGCGCGCCGCGTGCGCGAGCTGGGCGTATATTGCGAACTCTGGGCCTGGGATGTGACCGAAGCGCAGATCCGCGAATTTAAACCAAGCGGCATCATTCTTTCCGGCGGCCCGGAAAGCACCACCGAACTCGACAGCCCGCGCGCGCCGGAATATGTTTTTAACGCTGGCGTGCCGGTGCTGGGCGTCTGCTACGGCATGCAGACCATGGCAATGCAGCTGGGCGGTAAAGTAGAAGGCTCCAGCGAACGCGAGTTCGGCTATGCGCAGGTGGAGGTCAGAACCGACAGCGCGCTGGTGCGCGGCATTGAAGATTCCATCAGCGCTGCTGGCCTGCCGCTGCTGGATGTCTGGATGAGCCACGGCGACAAGGTAACGGCAATCCCGTCCGACTTTGTCACCGTCGCCAGCACCGAAACCTGTCCGTTCGCCATTATGGCTAACGAAGAGAAGCGTTTCTACGGCGTGCAGTTCCACCCGGAAGTGACCCACACCCGCCAGGGGCTGCGTATGCTGGAGCGCTTCGTGCTGGATATCTGTGAGTGTGAGGCGCTCTGGACCCCGGCGAAGATCATTGAAGATATCGTTGAGCGTCTGCGCGAGCAGGTTGGCAACGATAAAGTGATCCTCGGTCTTTCCGGCGGCGTCGACTCCTCCGTGACCGCCATGCTGCTGCATCGCGCCATCGGCGACCGTCTGACCTGCGTCTTCGTCGATAACGGTCTGCTGCGTCTGAACGAAGCGGAGCAGGTGATGGATATGTTCGGCGACCATTTCGGCCTGAATATCATCCACGTGCCGGCGGAAGCGCGCTTCCTTGACGCGCTGGCGGGCATCGATGAACCGGAAGCCAAGCGTAAAACCATTGGCCGCGTCTTTGTTGAGGTCTTCGACGAGCAGGCGACCAGCCTGAAAGACGTGAAGTGGCTGGCGCAGGGCACCATCTACCCTGACGTGATTGAGTCCGCCGCCTCCGCCACCGGCAAGGCGCACGTAATTAAATCGCACCACAACGTCGGCGGCCTGCCGAAAGAGATGAAGCTGGGCCTGGTCGAGCCGTTGAAAGAGCTGTTTAAGGATGAAGTGCGCAAGATCGGCCTGGAGCTGGGCCTGCCGTACGATATGCTCTATCGCCATCCGTTCCCGGGTCCGGGTCTGGGCGTGCGCGTGCTGGGCGAAGTGAAGAAAGAGTACTGCGATCTGCTGCGCCGCGCCGACGCCATCTTTATCGAAGAACTGCGTAAAGCCGATCTCTACAACAAAGTGAGCCAGGCGTTTACCGTCTTCCTGCCGGTGCGTTCTGTCGGCGTGATGGGCGATGGTCGTAAATATGACTGGGTGGTTTCGCTGCGTGCGGTGGAAACTATCGACTTTATGACCGCGCACTGGGCGCATCTGCCGTATGAGTTCCTGGGCCGCGTCTCTAACCGCATTATTAATGAGATCAACGGCATTTCCCGCGTGGTTTACGATATCTCCGGCAAGCCGCCAGCGACGATCGAGTGGGAATGATTTAACGTCCGGTTTGTCCGGCGCGTATAACGAAGTGACCGAAGCCCGCTTAATCGCGGGCTTTTTTGTCTCGCGGCGCCCGATAGAGAGGTTTATCGCGATGCTTCATAAATCCTCAATTTCGTGCATCGTTAATGAAATCTGTTTTTACATGGAGAGATGCAGGAATTCAGAAAGCGGGCTTCAACTGCTCAGTAAACACGTTGCTCCTGAAGGTATATCCCATTGACATATCCCTGACTTGCTTTATCTTTATTCAGTACAAAATATAACCAGAGGTGAAAGCGATGGAAAAGACGACCGTGTTTAAAAACAATCGCAGCCAGGCGGTGCGTTTGCCTAAAGCCGTCGCGCTGCCGGACAATGTCAGCCAGGTTGAAATTATTGCCGTGGGCCGGACGCGGATAATTACGCCCGCAGGCGAGGGTTGGGATAGCTGGTTTGATGGAGAGGACGTAACATCAGATTTTATGACGGCACGGGATCAGCCTGATGAACAAGAAAGGGAAAGCTTCTGATGCTCAAATATATGTTGGATACCAACATCTGTATTTATACCATTAAAAACAAGCCTCCGACTGTGCGCACCGCTTTTAATCAACGTTATGGACAGCTGTGCGTCAGTTCCGTAACGCTAATGGAACTGATCTACGAAGCGGAGAAATCTGCCAGCCCGGAAAAAAATCTGCGGGTAGTAGAAGGCTTTATCGCCAGGCTGGAAGTATTAAATTATAGTAACGAGGCTGCAATCCATACGGGGCAAATTCGTGCGGAGCTGGCGAAAGCGGGGACGCCGGTCGGTCCGTATGACAGTATGATCGCGGCGCATGCCCGATCGCTGGGGCTGATTCTGGTCACCAATAATACACACGAATTTGTCAGAATCTCCGGGCTGCGCCTGGAGGACTGGAGCGTTAATTAAAGCGCCCTGCTTCTTATTGGCAAACGACTGTCAGGCTGGCGAAAACCTGTTCTCTGGCAGCTGAATCTGTTCCCGTTATCGCTTCTTTGTCCTTAAATCGCCACCTCGCCTCAGTGCAGCAAAAACAGCGTCGCCAGACCCAGGAAGATAAAAAAGCCGCCGGTGTCGGTCAGCGCGGTAATCATCACGCTGCTGCCGATCGCCGGGTCGCGATTCATTTTGGTCATAATCAGCGGGATCAGCACGCCCATCAGCGCCGCCAACAGCAGGTTTAACACCATCGCCAGCATCATTACGCCGCCCAGCGCCAGGTTGTCATACATCAGCCAGGTGATGCCGCCCATAATGCCGCCCCAGAACAGGCCGTTTATCAGCGCCACGCCCAGCTCGCGCAAGAAGAGAAAGCTGAAATTGCCCGGCTCTACCTGATGCAGCGCCAGCGCGCGCACGATCATGGTGATGGTCTGGTTGCCGGTATTGCCGCCGATGCCCGCGACGATCGGCATCAGCGTCGCCAGCGCCACCAGTTGGGAAATCGTCTCCTCGAACAGGCCGATCACGCGCGAGGCGACAAAGGCGGTACACAGATTGATCGCCAGCCAGGTCCAGCGGGTGCGCACCGCCTTTTTTACCGGCGCGAACACCTCCTCCTCCTGGCTCAGGCCGCCCATTTTACGGATGTTGCTTTCGTTCTCTTCGTTAACCAGGTCGATCACGTCTTCAATGGTGACGCGGCCGATCAGCTTGCCTTTATCATCAATCACCGCGGCGGAAATCAGGTTATAACGTTCAAAGGCGCCGGCGGCGTCTTCCGCCTTGTCATCGAGACGAAAAGTGGTCGGCCGATCGTTCATCACCGAAAATACCGGCGTCTCCGGCTGGTTGAGCAGAATATCGGTCAGCGGCAGCTCGCCCAGCAACACGTTGTCTTTATCGGTGATAAACAGCTTATCGGTGCCTTCCGGGATCGCGCGTCTGCGCCGTAAAAATCGCTGTACCGTTGCCATATCGATGTCGGCGCGTACGGTAATAAAGTTGAAATCCATGATGCGCCCGACGCGATCGCGGTCGAAATGCACCACGTTCAGCACGCGTGCGCGCAGTGCCGGATCGAGCGTGGTCAGCAGCCTGCCGGTAAGATCGCGCGGCAGGTAGCGCGCCAGATACGCCTGGTCATCAATATCCAGCGGCGCGATCGCCTGCAGGATATCTTTGTCGCTCATTACTTCGGTCAGGCTTTCCCAGACCGTTTCCGACGCTTCCACCAGCACCTGGCCGCGGCGTGAATTATCCACCAGCCGCCATAGCGCCTGGCGCTCATCTTCCGGCAGCGCTTCAAGAATATCGGCGATATCGGCGGCGTGCAGCAGGGCGAGATCGTCGCGCAGGCCGCTAATTTGCGCGGCGGTGTCGGCGGAAAGGGTGGCGGGATCGGACGGCGGCTCAAGCAAGGCTTCAACCAGTTCGGGGCCATCAAGTAAAAGCGTAAGGATACGGCTGCGAATATCGGCGAGCTGTTGAGCTTGGGATACAGACATAAAAATTCCCTTGTGTCTGGATGCGGGGCGAAAGGCGGCCCGGCGTTTTCTACAGGCATGAGGAGAGGGTAAGTTGTCTCATTAAAGGCAACTTAACGCTCGCATCATGGGCTTACTCTTTGGCGGGCTGGGTGATGGCCGGAACCTCAGCATGCTCTTTTTTATCCTGATGATGCTGAAATGCGCCGGGCAACACATAGAGCAAACGGCCCAGTAAAAGAATGAAGCTAATCAGCAACACGATGCGGGTCATTCGACCGGTTTTATGACGTCTTCGAAACGACGTAACGCTGTTCACGCAGGGTTTCCTGTATCTGGCCCGAAGGCGGTAAAACAATTTAGGCACAGCGTAACCTTCAGGTCAATGTCGCGCCGTCGCCACTCTCCTCAGAAGATAATGGAAATAACCTGTCTGCTGGCTAAACGAGCAGCGGCCAAAACGGTTTTAACGGTGTGTTTTGATATACATCAACCCTGAAAGTGCCGTTGAAATTAGTATGAGGGCCGTTTTTATACTGCGTGCGGCTCTTTTTGCGAGCTTCATCATGAGAGGAGAGGCCGTCATTGTTTTCGGGGTTTAATTTAACCGCGCTGCGTCGTTTTCGCCGCAGCTGGTGGGGCATGCCTTTATGGCTGGCGCTGCTGCTGATGCCGCTGTCCGGGAGCCTGTCCGTACGGCTGAGCTTGCCCGACGGCCCCGTCTATCTGCTGTTCTTGCCGATAACGCTGACGGTGGCATTGCTGATGGTGTTTGACTGGGCGGCGCTGCCCGGCATCACGCTGGCGCTGCTGTGGCGCTATCTGACGCTTTTCTCGCTGGGCCATGCGCTGTTGACCTGCACTATCTTTATCTGCGGCATCGCTATCTGCTGGCTGGGCTATCGCATCTGGGCGGGACGGAGATGGTGCGCCGGGCCCGGCGCGGTGCAGCTGGGCGTGACGCGGCTGTTCTGGCTGGGATTTTTCCTGCCGACGCTGCTGGTTTTTTTACTTCAGATAACGGTGACGCTGAATGCGGTGCCTGCTTCCGCCTCGATTTTCAACCGCAATCCGTTAACGCTGCGCACCCTGATCAACTATCAGGCCATTCTGCTCTCCAGCATAGCGCTTATGCCCCTTTACTATATGACGATCCGCTGCTTTCGCCATCCGCACTACCTGTCGCGTCAGCTCGGACTGCTGCGCCAGCAGATCGCCGAAAGCGTCAGCCCGGCGGAGATAAAAATCTGGCTGGCCTGGCTGTCGCTGCTGGTGGCGCTGCTGACAGTGCTGCACAGCGAGCTGCAAAACCAGGTGATAGGCGATTTCGCCCTGCTGCTGTTGCTGCCGACCATGCTCTGGTCCGCCGCCCGCTTCGGCTATCTGTTTACCGCGCTGACGTGGTCGCTGGTGCTGCTTCTGCTCTATCAATTTCGCATCCAGCCGGAAATCTCACTGCATCTGGCGATCACCATCACTAATTTACTGGTCTGGTCGTTAATCCTCTACTTTATCGGCGTTAACGGCGTGCGGCAGCGGCAGCTGATTCAGAAATCGCGCCAGGCTGCGCTGATCGATCCGATTATCGACCTGCCTAATCTGCGCGCGCTGAAAATAATGCTGGCGCAGCAGGCTTCCTCTACGCTCTGTTTTTTACGCATTCCCGATCTCGACCGCCTCAGCCGCACCTGGGGGCTGGACCTGCGTATTGAATATAAGCGACGGCTGGCTGCGCATCTACAGCCGCTGCTGGAGTCCAACGAGGCCATCTATCATCTGCCGGGCTTCGATCTGGCGCTGCGTCTGAATAAGGCGACCTACGAGCAGCGCATCTATCAAATCGGCGTGCGCATTGATGGCTACAGCCTGCGCTGGCAGGGGCTGCCGCTGCAACCCGATATCGGCATCAGTTATTGCCATGTGGTGCCGCCGGTGAACCATCTGCCGGCCCTGCTGGGCGAGCTGAGCGGTATGGCGGAGGTGTCGCTGCATAGCCATCAGCCGGAAAACCTGCATCAGGGCAACGGCGGCGCGCAGCGCCAGGTGAAAGAGAAGCTGGCGTTGTTAAATGAGGTGCAGCAGGCGCTGGATAACGAACGCTTTATTATGATGGCGCAGCGCATCGAAGGGCTGCGCGGCGATGATTATCATGAGTTGCTGCTACGGCTGATTGACGGACGGGGAGAGCAGGTCGAACCGGATCGCTTTTTGCCGGTGGTACAGGAGTTCGGCCTGACGTGGGAAATCGACCGCTGGGTATTGGATCACGCGCTGGGCTTTATCGATCGCTGCCGCGAGCGTTTGCCTGCGGCGCGCTTTGCGGTGAATATCCACGCGGTGAATCTGTGTCGGCCCTTTTTCATCAGCGAGCTGGAGCGGCTGCTGAAGTACCATCAGGTCGAGCCCTGGCAGCTGATTCTGGAGATCAGCGAGGCGCTGGTCACGGTAGATTCCTCTGCGGGCTTTCGCACCATTAACCGACTGCGCCAGATGGGCTGCCGCATCGCCATCGGACATTTCGGCGCGAGCTACGCCAGCTATCTGCAGCTGAAAAACTTGCAGGCGGACATGCTTAAGATCGACGGCAGCTTCATCCACAATATGCTGCACAACCCGCTGGACTATCAGATTATCGAATCTATCTGCCGCGTCGCCCGCCTGAAGCGCATGCAGATCGTAGCGGAGTCGGTGGAGTCGGAGGCGGTAGCCACAGCCCTGCGCGGGCTGGGCATTGATTATTTGCAGGGTTACGCCATCAGTGAACTTCAGCCGCTCACGATGCTGGGAGAGAGCTGATTACTCCGCTGGCGGCGCCTTTTTCGCCAGCAGCGTGGCGAAACGCAGGCTGATGCGGTTGCCGTTTTCATCCGTTTTATGCAGCTGGCCGGGGTTTTCGTTATATTTCACGATCTGCCATTTGCGGTAGTAGTGGCTCAGCTCGCCCGATTTAAAGGTGAAGGGGAAGGGCACGGTACAGGGAAAATCGTCCGTGTCCATTGCCGCGACGATCAGGTTATAGCCGTTTTTCGCCGTGCTGGCCTGCATATCGGCGATCAGCTGCGGGATGGTCTCCGGCTGCAGGAACATCATCACCACCGTCGAAAAGACAAAGTCATATTCGCCGTTAAAGCGCACGCTGTTCAGATCGGTCAGCTGCGTGTGGATGCCGCTGATCGACTCTGCGGCGATAATGTGGTTCAGGCGATCGAGGCTCTGCGGATTTTTATCCCAGGCGTCGACTTCAAATCCTTTCATATTCAGGTAAAGGCTGTTGCGCCCGTTGCCGCAGCCGACATCCAGCGCTTTACCCGGCGTCAGCAACGGCAGCGCCGCCACCACTTCCGAATGCGGGGCGGTCAGCTGATATGTTTCGGTAAAATAGTTATCGGGACGTGTCGTCATTATCTTTTTTCAGGTTGATGCGGGCGGAGAAAGCGCCGCCCGGATTCGCCGGCGTCCGTTACGCCTCTTCTTCTTCGATCATCAGTTTCCAGCCGGGAACATCTTCCCAGTAGGTTTGCTCCCGCTCCAGATCGAGCTGCACCAGCGTGTTCTGTCTGAAATAACCGGCCGGGAAGCGCAGCGTCCAGTGCCCTTCGTCGGTCGTCAACGTCAGCCGTTCCGGGCGGGTGGTAGCCTGGCGCTGATTATTAAGCAGCGTGCCGAGACGCAGCAAAAACACCAGCGGTACGATCTGTTTCTTCTTGAACAGCGTAAAGCGCGGCAGCTCGTCGGTTTTCACCGCTTTACGGTGATAGCGTACCAGGGTCGCCAGCAGCAGCTGTTGATCCTGGTTAAATCCGGGCAGGTTGGTGTTTTGCAGAATGTAGGCGGAGTGGCGCTGCATGCCGCTGTGGTTGATGGTTAAACCCACTTCATGCAGCATCGCCGCCCACTTCAGCAGCGCGGAGAGCTGCGGGTTGGCCAGGCGCGGATTCTGGTCGCGCCACTGCTGCCAGAGCTGATCGGTGGTCTCCAGCACGCGTCGCGCCTGCTCGCTGTCGATGTTGTAGTGATTGGCCAGGCTCTGCGCGGTGCGGCTGCGGATATCCTGATGGCGGAAGCGGCCCTCCATCTCATACAGCACGCCTTCACGCAGCGCGCCGTCCGACAGGCGCAGCTCGCGGATCGCCAGCGCATCAAAAACGCCGCACAGAATAGCGAGGCCCGGCACGAACACCGCCTTGCGTTCTTCCGACAGGCCCGGCAGGCTCAGCGCGGCGAAGGATCGATGCTTCATCACTTCGTCGTAAAGCCGTTCCAGCCGCTCCGGCGTAATCAGCTTCTCTTTTTCGCCCATCGCCAACAGCACTTCGCAGGCCGCCTTAATGGTGCCGGAGGCGCCCAGCGCATACTGCCAGCCCAGCAGTCGATACTGCCAGGCCAGGGTTTCCAGCTTCTGGGCCGCCGCCAGACGGGCGCGGCGGAAATTTTCCCGGCTGATTTCGCCATTGGGGAAGTAGAGATTGGCGAAGCTGACGCAGCCCATGCGGCGGCTTTCCACCAGCTTCGGCTCGAAATCTTCGCCGATCACCAGCTCGGTCGAGCCGCCGCCGATATCGATCACCAGCTTGCGCCCTTTTTCCGGCTGCGTATGCTCCACGCCCATAAAAATCAGACGCGCTTCTTCGTGACCGGAAATCACTTCGATAGGGTAGGGAATAACCTCCGCCGCGCGTTGCAGAAAATCTTCCGCATTCACCGCCTGACGCAGCGTATGGGTGCCGACGATGGTGACATTCGAGGCGCTGAAGCCCTGCAAACGTTCGGCGAACAGCGCCAGGCAGCTCAGGCCGCGCTGGATCGCTTCTTCGCTCAGCACGTTGTTCGCATCCAGCCCGTCCGCCAGATGCACGCGCTGCTTCAGGCGGCCCAGCACCTGCATCGCCCCATCCACCACGCGGGCGATGACCATATGAAAGCTATTGGAACCGAGATCAATAGCGGCAAATTCTTGCGGTCGGGGCATATTTTTATGGGATATCGGCATAGTGAATTATTCAGGTTGTTCCAGAGATTTGATGTAATCGTAAATGGCCTGCTGCGCCCGCACCTTGCGGCGATTGCCTCGCGGTACATAACGGTTACTCAGTTCTTTATCAATAATGCGGGCTTTTACAGTATCACTGAACAGGATGGCAATAATATCCAGGATGCGCTGTTTCAGAACAGGATCAAGGATGGCCACCGCCACTTCGATACGGTAATCGATGTTGCGCGTCATCCAGTCGGCGGAAGAAAGAAAGACTTTCTTATCGCCGCCGTTCTCGAAAATGTAAACCCGATCATGTTCAAGA
Organism: Mixta calida; assembly: GCF_002953215.1. Classification (NCBI taxonomy): domain Bacteria; kingdom Pseudomonadati; phylum Pseudomonadota; class Gammaproteobacteria; order Enterobacterales; family Erwiniaceae; genus Mixta; species Mixta calida. The sequence goes on along the minus strand of NZ_CP026378.1, from coordinate 3,260,195 downwards.
TAGCGGTCAACGATGCTAATCACGCGGATATTTTCGCTGATCCCTTCGAGATTAGGAATAAGCGAACACATGCCGCGCACCAGCAGATTCACTTTTACGCCGACGCTGGAGGCGGTATAAAGCCGATCGACCAATCCCTTATCCACCAGGTTGTTGATTTTCAGCGTAATGCCAGCCGGAATGCCCTGCTGCGCGTTGGCGATTTCTTCGTCGATCAGCTGGTAAAGCATGCGGCGCGAATTTTGCGGCGACACCATCAGGTAGTCGAAGCTCACCGGACGGTAGGGGTTTTCAATAAAGTTAAACACCCGGCGCACTTCGTTGGTGATGCGCGCGTCGGCGGTCAGCAGCGAATAGTCGGTATAGATGCGGGCGGTTTTTTCGTTAAAGTTGCCGGTGCCGATATGGGCGTAACGCACCACCTCATCGCCTTCGCGCCGCGAAATCAGGAACAGCTTGGCGTGAATCTTCAGGCCCGGCGCGGAGAAGATCACATGCACGCCCGCCTCGGTCAGACGCTTGGCCCAATGGATATTCGCCTCTTCGTCAAAGCGCGCCTGCAATTCCACTACCACCGTCACTTTTTTGCCGTTGTAGGCGGCGTGGATCATCGCGTCGATGATGCGCGAGTTCTTCGCCACGCGGTAGATATTGATCTTGATCGCCAGCACGCTGGGGTCGAACGACGCCTGACGCAGCAGCTCCAGCACATGCTCAAAGGTATGGTAGGGATAGTAGAGCAGCACGTCATGATTGCGAATGGCGTCAAAGCCGTTGCGGAAGCCATCAAACCAGATATGGCGCAGCTGCGGCATCGGCTTATTCACCAGGTTGGTTTTGCCGACGTTCGGGAAGCTAATAAAATCTTTGAAGTTATGATAGCGGCCGCCGGGCACCACCGAATCGTAGTTGGAGATGCTGAGCTTGCCGCGCAGCAGCTCGACCATGGCGTTCGGCATGTCGCGCTGATACACGAAGCGCACCGGCTCCGCCGTCAGGCGCTGTTTCAGGCTGGAGGACATCAGCTCCAGCAGGCTCGATTCCATCTCCGTCACCAAATCGTACTCGGCGTCGCGCGTCATTTTCATCGAATAGGCGTTGAGCGCGTCGTAATCGAAGAAGCCTTTGAAAATATCGTCCAGGCAGTAGCGCAGGATGTTGTCCAACAGGATCATCGGCTTGCGGCGACGCGGCGATTCCGCAGGCAGGTTGACGAAGCGCGGTACCTTGTCGGATGGGATCTCCAGCAGCGCGTAGCGAATCTCTTCGCCGCGAATGATTTCCACCGCCAGATAGGTATAGTCATCCTTGAGGAATTCGGTCAGGTCGGTGTCGTGATTGATCAGGATCGGCGTCACGTGCTGACGCAGCTGATGCTTAAAGTAGTGGCGCAGCCAGCCCTGCTGGTTCGGCGACAGCTGGCGTTCGTTAATCAGAAAGATTTGATTGCGCGCCATCTCCAGCAGCAGATCGTTATAGAGACCGTCAAACTCCTGATCGGCGCGCAGCACCCGCTGTTGGATCTTCTTTAGCAGGTGGCGGGGCGTGCTGGGCGAACCCTGTTCCTCGCCGATCAAAATGCGTCTTTTCAAATCGGCGAAGCGGACCTTGTAAAACTCATCCAGGTTGTTGGAATAGATGCCAAGAAAGCGCATGCGTTCAATCAGCGGGTTGGTCTTGTCGGCCGCTTCCTGCAGTACGCGTTCATTAAAGGATAACCAGCTCAGTTCTTTTTCGATGTATAGCTTTTCCTGACCCATTATGGCTCCGTTATGCTGATTTGAGACGAGGGTATCCATCTTCCGTGTTCATTATGGCGAGAGTATGGCAGCAATGTCTAACCTCAACAGTTGTCATATCAGTAAGCTACGGGCAACATAGCGGCTTCATCAAAGAGGAAACCGCAGGCACGATGATTGACAATCATATCCCCGTTCACTACAGCAACCGCTCCCGGCGTTTTGTCGATCGGCTGACCGCGCGCGTTATCAGTGCCTGCGGCATTGGCGTGCTGCTGGTCATGATGCTGCTGTTCGTCTGGCTGCTGTGGGTGGTGATGCCGCTGTTCGCCACGCCTTCCATGCAGCCAGGGCTGCGCCATCCTGCGCTTTCCTCCCAGCCCGCCGTTGCGCTTGGCGTCAAAGGCGATTGGGGCTGGCGTATCGACGCGCAGGGCGCGGGGCGCTTTTTCCCGTTGGGCGATGCCCAGCCTGAACCGGCGCTTGCGCTGGCGCGCGGGCCGGTGACCGCCGCGACGACCGCCGATAACAGCAGCGTACTGCTGTTGCAGCCTGATGGCAATTTTCGTCTTGTCCAGCCTGACTTTAGCGCAACGGACGGCCAGCCACGCTGGAAATTTCCGCTTGGCGACCGCCTTTTTTCCGGCATGAGTGACGGCCTGACGATGGCGGCGCTGGCCGTCGTCGATGAGAATACCTGGCTGGCGGCGCTGAGTGACGGCGCGCATATTCGGCTGCTGCGCCTGCAAAACGGACAGTCGACGCAAAGCGATACCCTGGCCAGCGGCCCCGTCGGGCAGCTGCTGCTGTCGCCCAACGGCAAACTGCTGTTCGCCAGCAGCGGCGACAGGCTGCGCGTCTGGCTGCTTGACGGCGGTCAGGTGACATTGCGCGACAGCATCGCCTTAACGCATCCGCCAAAGCAGATGGCGCTGCTGAGCGGCGGCCGTTCGCTGCTGCTCGCCGACGAAAGCGGCATCAGCCAGTGGTTCGATATCGCCGATGAGCAGGGGCTGCATCTGCATCGCATCCGCAATTTCGAGGGCGCCCGCGCGCAGACGCTGCTGATTACCGAGCCGCAGCGCCGGGTATTCGCTACGCTGAGCGCAGAGGGCGAAATCAATCTGTTCGCCAGCAAACGCGAAGGCGCTTTCTTTACGCGCAAGCTGGGCGAGGGGATACGCCAGGCGCGCTTCGCGCCGCAGGGCGACGGGCTGCTGATTGAGCGCGCCGACAGCTGGCAATACTGGCGCGTCGATAATCCCTGGCCCGACGTCAGCCTGCGCAGCCTGTGGCAGAAAGTCTGGTATGAAAACTACCCGCAGCCGGATTGGGTCTGGCAATCCACGGCGGTTGAGGAGCCTTATCAGGCGAAGTTCAGCCTGATGCCGATGGTCGCCGGCACGTTGAAGGCGGCGGCGCTGGCGATGCTGTTCGCCGCACCGCTGGCGATCGCGGCGGCGATCTATACCGCCTGGTTTATGTCGCCCGCGCTGCGTCGCTGGATCAAGCCCGCCATCGAGATGATGGGCGCGCTGCCGAGCGTGGTGGTCGGGCTGTTCGCCAGCCTCTGGCTGGCGCCGCATATCGCGACGTATCTTTCCGGCGTGCTGTTGCTGCCTTTCGCCCTGACGGCGACGCTGCTGCTGTGCGGCCCACTACAGCGGCGGCTGCCCGAGCGCTGGCGACCGGCGCCGGGGCGCGAAATCTGGCTGCTGATCCCGCTGCTGCTGCTGGTCAGCGCGCTTTGCCTGTGGCTGACGCCGCTGGCCGATCGCGCGTTTTGGGGCGAGCCGTTGGCGGATCGGCTGCCCGGCGGCTACGAGCAGCGCAACCTGCTGATCGCCGCCTTGGCGATGGGCTTCGCGCTGGTGCCGCTGATCTTTACTCTGGCCGAAGATGCGATCTTCAGCGTGCCGACCGCGCTGGGGCAGGGCTCGCTGGCGCTGGGCGCTACCGCCTGGCAGACGCTGTCGCGCGTCATCCTGCCCAGCGCCGCCTCCGGCATTTTCGCCGCGCTAATGATCGGCTTTGGCCGTGCGGTGGGGGAAACCATGATCGTGCTGATGGCGACCGGCAACACGCCGGTCACCGAGGGCGATCTGTTTCACGGCGTGCGCGCGCTTTCCGCCAATATCGCCGTGGAGATGCCGGAAGCGGCGGCGGGCAGCGCTCATTACCGCATTCTTTTTCTCAGCGCGCTGGTGCTGCTGGTGTTTACGCTGGTGCTGAATACGCTGGCGGAAGTGGTGCGGCAAAGCTTGCGCCGCCGTTACGGACAATCTGAGGGACAGGGATGAAGGCGCTACGTCAAAACGATCGCTGGCGCTGGCTGACGGCTGGCGCGGTGACCTTTAGCCTGCTGGCCTTTGTGCTGCTGCTGTTGCTGCTGGCGTGGCAGGGTCTGCGCCATTTCTGGCCGCAGCCGGTGACGCTGTTTACCCTTTCTCAGCCTGCCGCTGGCGAGGCGCGCCTGCTGGGCGAAGTGGTCAGCGAGCAGTCGCTGTCGCGTCAGCAGCTGATCGACGCCGGTCTGCCGCAGGCGCCGCAGCTGCCGGAGAGCGTCACGCGCTACCTGATTAAAACCGGCAACCGCGACTTCGCGGCGCCCGATTTCCGCACCCTGCTGGAGAGCGATATCGCGCGCCGCGAGCGGCCGCGCGACGTGCTGGTGTTACAGCGCCGCGTCGGCGGCGTAGCGTTCGGCTGGTTCGCCGGCCTGTATGAAAATCAGCAGCCGCTGACGGCGCAGAATATGCAGCGCGCATTGCAGCAGCGCCTTCAGCAGACCCATCAACAGCTGGCGTTGGCCGAGCAGGTACGGCGCAACGAAATGGCGCGCATCACGGCGCAGCTGGAAGCGCTGGAGGCGGAAGCGCAGAAGCGCAGGGCCAGCGGCCAGGAGAATGAACAGGCGCGTTCGGTGCTGGAGGCGAACCGCGCGGAATTGCTGCGGCAGTTTGCTCAGCAGGCGGAGCGGCGCGCGTCGCTGCTGGAGGAGAGCGGCCGCAGCGCGCTGATGCTGCGCGACGCCAGCGGCCAGCTGCACCGCATTCCGCTGATGCAAATTGTCGACGCCTGGTATCCCAACGCGATGAGTTTCGCGCAGAAATGGCATCATTTCCTGCGTGCCGCCTGGCATTTCGTCTCCGATTCGCCCGGCGTCTCGCAGGGCGAGGGCGGCGCTTTCCCGGCCATTTTCGGCACGGTGTTGATGGTGCTGCTGATGTCGGTGGTGGTAATGCCGCTGGGCGTGGTGGCCGCTATCTGGCTGCATGAGTACGCCGGACAGGGGCCGTTGACGCGGCTGGTGCGTATCGCGGTGGTCAACCTCGCTGGCGTGCCGTCGATTGTGTATGGCGTATTCGGATTAGGCTTTTTCGTCTGGCTGATCGGCGGTACGCTCGATCGGCTGTTTTACACCGCCGCGCTGCCGAGCCCGACCTTCGGCACGCCGGGCCTGCTGTGGGCCTCGCTGACGCTGGCGCTGTTGACGCTGCCGGTAGTGATCGTCGCCACCGAAGAAGGGCTGTCGCGCATTCCCGCCGCGCTGCGCCACGGCTCGCTGGCGTTGGGCGCCACCCGCGCGGAGACGCTCTGGCACGTTACGCTGCCGCTGGCGGTGCCGGCGATGTTGACCGGGCTGATTCTGGCGGTGGCGCGCGCCGCAGGCGAAACCGCGCCGCTGATGCTGGTGGGCGTGGTGAAAATGGCCCCGGAGCTGCCGGTCGACAATGTTTTCCCCTGGCTGCATCTCGATCGCAAATTTATGCATCTTGGCTTCCAGATTTACGACCTGGCGTTTCAGAGCCCGAACGCCGAAGCCGATCGCCCGGTGGTCTACGCCACTGCGCTGCTGCTGGTTGCGATTATTCTTGGGCTGAATCTGACGGCGATGGGCTTACGCCATCGCCTGCGCGAGCGCTATCGCTCGCTGGTGCAATAACGGTGAGACCATGACCGCTGATAACGAAACCGCGCTGACGATCAATAATCTCTCCCTCTGGTATGGCGAGAAGCAGGCGCTTGACGGCATTACGCTCGATATTCCGAAAAACCGCATTACCGCGCTGATCGGCCCCTCCGGCTGTGGTAAATCGACGCTGCTGCGCTGCTTTAACCGCATGAATGACGTGATCGACACCTGCCGCATGGAAGGGGAGATCTGGCTGGAGCGGCGCGATATTTTACAGAGCGGCGGCGATCTCTCCGCGCTGCGCCGTCGGGTCGGCATGGTGTTCCAGCGGCCCAATCCGTTTCCCAAATCGATTTATGAAAATGTCGTCTACGGCCTGCGCTTACAGGGCGTGCGCGATCGTCGGGTATTAAACGAGGCGGTGGAGCGCGCGCTGCGCGCGGCGGCGCTCTGGCCGGAAGTCAAAGATAACCTGCGGCAGAATGCGTTGACGCTCTCCAGCGGTCAGCAGCAGCGATTGGTGATCGCCAGAGCGATCGCCATCGAACCGGAGGTGCTGCTGCTGGATGAGCCAACCTCGGCGCTCGATCCCATCTCCACGCTGGTGATCGAGGAGCTGATGACCACGCTGAAGCAGCACTTCACCCTGATTCTGGTAACGCACAATATGCAGCAGGCGGCGCGCGTTTCCGACTACACCGCGTTTATGCATCAGGGCAAGCTGGTGGAGTTCGCCGATACCGATACGCTGTTTACCACGCCGAAGCAGCGGCGCACCGAGGATTACATCACCGGAAGGTTTGGCTGAAGAAGAGAAAAACAGAGAGCCGGACGGCTCTCTGTCTGAAAGGTGCGGCTAATCGCCCGCGTAGCCCTGCGGCGGCAACCTCTTGCCGTCAAGCCAGGCGGCGTTGTCGCGCATCGCCAGGCGTCCATCGACGAACCAGCTAATCACCAGCGGATAGATCGCATGCTCCTGATGCTGCACGCGCGCAATCACCTCTTCTTCGCTGTCGTCGGCGAAGACCGGTACTTTAGCCTGTAACACCACCGGGCCGCCATCCAGTTCGTCCGTCACGAAATGCACCGAGGTGCCGTGCTCGCTGTCGCCGTTTTCCATCGCCTGACGATGGGTATGCAGGCCCGGATATTTCGGCAGCAGGGAAGGGTGGATATTCAGCAGGCGATCCTGATAGTGGGCGACGAAGGCGGGACTGAGGATGCGCATATAGCCCGCCAGCACCACCAGATCGGGCGCGTAAGCGTCGATTCCGGCGATCAGCTGGCGGTCGAACTCCTCGCGGCTGGCGTAATCGGACGCCGCCAGCGCATGCGCCGGCACGTCCGCCCGACGGGCGCGCTCAAGGCCATACGCGCTGGCCTTGTTGCTAAAGACCGCCGCCACGCTGGCGTTAATGCGTCCCTGGCCGCAGGCGTCGAGGATCGCCTGCAAATTGCTGCCGCTGCCGGAGATCAGCACCACCAGCCGTTTCATTTAATAACCACACGCTCTTCGCTGTCTGAAGCGCCGATCACGCCGATTTTCCACGCCTGCTCGCCCGCGGCGTTCATCAGCTCAACCGCCTTGTCTGCTTCGCTGGCGCTGACGGCGATCACCATGCCGACGCCGCAGTTAAAGGTGCGGTACATTTCGTGGCGGCTGACGTTGCCTGCCTGTTGCAGCCAGTTAAACACCGCCGGCCACTGCCAGCTCGCTTCATCGATAACCGCCTGGGTATTATCCGGCAGCACGCGCGGAATGTTTTCCCAGAAGCCGCCGCCGGTGAGGTGGGCGATGGCGTGTACGTCGATCTGCTCAATCAGGCTGAGAATGTTTTTCACATAGATGCGCGTCGGCGCCAGCAGATGATCGGCCAGCGGTTTGCCGTCCAGCTGCTTGCTGAGCGGATCGGTCTGGCTGACCTGCAGAATTTTGCGCACCAGCGAATAGCCGTTGGAGTGCGGCCCGCTGGAGGCGAGGGCGATCAGCACGTCGCCGTCCTGCACTTTGCTGCCGTCGATGATTTCCGATTTTTCCACCACGCCGACGCAGAAGCCCGCCACGTCGTAATCTTCGCCGTGGTACATGCCTGGCATCTCTGCGGTTTCACCGCCAACCAGCGCGCAGCCCGACTGCAAACAGCCCTCAGCGATGCCGGCGATCACGGCGGAGGCGGTCTCTACATCCAGCTTGCCGGTGGCGTAATAGTCGAGGAAGAAGAGAGGTTCAGCGCCCTGCACCACCAGGTCGTTCACGCACATGGCAACCAGATCGATGCCGATGGTGTCGTGGCGTTTGAGATCCATCGCCAGACGCAGCTTGGTGCCTACGCCGTCGGTGCCGGAGACCAGCACCGGCTCGCGGTATTTCTGCGGCAGCGCGCACAGCGCGCCGAAACCGCCCAGTCCGCCCATTACTTCGGGACGACGGGTCTTTTTCACCACGCCTTTGATACGATCGACTAACGCGTTGCCTGCATCGATATCGACGCCGGCGTCTTTATAGCTGAGAGAGGTCTTGTCGGTCACAGCGGTTTCCCCACGCGGTTTGCGGTTTGAAAATAAAGCGCGGCAATTCTAACAGCGCAGGCAAACGTTTGCGAGTGGCATCTGCGGCTGACATTGCGGATTCCGTTTTTTTGACGGATGCTTACCACAGGCGTCGCTTTTGCGCTTTATTACCTCATCTCATATGGCGCCGTCGGCAAAAGGCGGTATAATCCCGCGATTTTTTTTTCCGCTCAACACTCCGGGAGTACAACAATGAAGATCGTGGAAGTCAAACACCCACTCGTCAAACATAAACTGGGCCTGATGCGTGAGCAGGATATCAGCACCAAGCGTTTTCGCGAGCTGGCGTCAGAAGTGGGAAGTTTGCTGACCTACGAAGCTACCGCCGATCTGGAAACGGAAAAAGTGACTATCGAAGGCTGGAACGGCCCGGTGGAAATCGATCAGATCAAAGGCAAAAAAATTACCGTTGTGCCCATCCTGCGTGCCGGTCTCGGCATGATGGAAGGAGTGTTGGAGCATGTGCCGAGCGCGCGCATCAGCGTAGTGGGCGTGTATCGTGATGAAGAGACGCTGGAGCCGGTGCCCTATTTCCAGAAGCTGGTCTCCAATATTGAAGAGCGCATGGCGCTGGTGGTCGACCCGATGCTGGCGACCGGCGGTTCGATGATCGCCACTATCGATCTGCTGAAAAAAGCGGGATGCAGCACGATTAAGGTGCTGGTGCTGGTGGCGGCGCCGGAAGGTATCGCGGCGCTGGAAAAAGCGCACCCGGACGTGGAGCTCTACACCGCCTCTATCGATCAGGGGCTGAACAGCAAGGGCTACATTATTCCCGGCCTCGGCGACGCGGGCGACAAGATTTTCGGAACCAAATAATCCATTCAGCCGACCGCAAGAGTCGGCTTTTTTTTGCCAAAAACAGTTCAAGGGGATATTTCATGACTCGTCGCGCGATTGGCGTTAACGAACGCCCACCGCTCCTGCAAACGATTCCGCTCAGCTTTCAGCATCTGTTCGCCATGTTCGGCGCGACGGTGCTGGTGCCGATCCTGTTTCATATCAACCCGGCCACGGTGCTGCTGTTCAACGGCATCGGCACTTTGCTCTATCTGTTTATCTGTAAGGGTAAGATTCCTGCCTACTTAGGCTCCAGCTTCGCGTTTATTTCGCCGGTGCTGCTGCTGCTGCCGCTGGGGTATGAAGTGGCGCTGGGCGGCTTTATTCTTTGCGGCGTGCTGTTCTGCCTGGTGGCGCTGATTGTGAAAAAGGCGGGCACCGGCTGGCTGGATGTGATGTTTCCACCGGCGGCGATGGGCGCGATTGTCGCGGTTATCGGCCTGGAGCTGGCGGGCGTGGCGGCCAATATGGCGGGCCTGCTGCCTGCCGACGGCGCGGCGGTCGATGGCACGGCGATCACCATTTCGCTGGTGACGCTGGCGGTTACGGTGTTCGGTTCGGTGCTGTTTCGCGGCTTTCTGGCGATTATCCCTATCCTGATCGGCGTACTGGCGGGCTATATTCTGTCGTGGGCGATGGGGGGCGTCGACTGGCGCGGCGTTGAAGCGGCGCCGTGGTTTGCGCTGCCCACCTTCTATACGCCGCGCTTTGAGTGGTATGCGATGCTGACGATTCTGCCAGCGGCGCTGGTGGTGATCGCCGAGCATGTCGGACATCTGGTGGTGACCGCCAATATCGTCAAAAAGGATTTAATCCGCGATCCGGGCCTGCATCGTTCGATGTTCGCCAACGGCTTTTCCACCATTATTTCCGGCTTTTTCGGCTCGACGCCTAACACTACCTACGGTGAAAACATCGGCGTGATGGCGATTACCCGCGTTTACAGCACCTGGGTGATTGGCGGCGCGGCGATTATCGCCATTCTGCTCTCCTGCGTCGGCAAGCTGGCGGCGGCGATTCAGGCGATTCCGGTGCCGGTAATGGGCGGCGTGTCGCTGCTGCTTTACGGGGTGATTGGCGCTTCGGGTATTCGCGTGCTGATTGAGTCGAAGGTGGACTATAACAAAGCGCAGAATCTAATCCTGACTTCCGTCATTCTGATTATCGGCGTCAGCGGGGCGAAAGTGCATATCGGCGCCGCCGAGCTGAAAGGAATGGCGCTGGCGACCCTTGTCGGCGTCGGGCTGAGCCTGATTTTCAAGGTCATCAACGTGCTGCGCCCGGAAGAGGTGATTCTGGAGCCTGGCGATAATAAGCCAGAGTAGACGGCGGCATAACAAAAGGTGCCCTGCGGCGCCTCAGACGGCTAACAAACTTAAGGAGTGGACGACATGGACCAGTGAGCAAAGCGTCCCGCGCAAGGGACTGCGCGGGACGAGCCGGCATGGATGCCGTCTGTTGCGTCTTTGCGAACGGGCCATGTCGTCCGCGACGGCACGGTATCAATAATCTGAGGCGCCGCAGGGCGCCTTTTTTACGTCCGATTAATCAGGCGATCGCCAGCTTACGGGCGAACAGGCGGTGGCAGAGCCAGTAAACCACGCAGGCAACCAGCAGCGAGGTGATGGTCGGCACGCCCCAGTCGCTTATCAGACCTACCGCCGCACCCGCCACGCTGGCGATAATCGCTGACAGACCGATGGTCGGCGTTTCATCAGGCAGACGTCCGTGACGGCGGCTCTCATCCAACGCGGCGCGGTGCGTGCGCAGCAGGAAATAGTCGATCAGCATAATGCCGATCACCGGCGGGAAAACCACGCCCAGCACCGTAAGGAAATCGACAAAGCGGTCAAGAATACCCAGCACGGAAAGGGTGGTGCCCAGCACGCCGATAGCGAGCGTGGTGGGCGCATATTTCCATTTGCGACCGCTCAGCCCCTCGACGGCGTTCACGATGCCCAGCGATGAAGAGTAGAGGTTTAAATCGTTGACGCGCAACGTGGAGAAGACCACCACCATCATGCCGAGGCCGCCCGCGCCCTGCGACATAATCGATACCACGTCGTCGGTGCCGAGGCTTTTGGCTATCAGGATCGCCAGGCCGTTAATGATGAACTCGCCGGCAATAATGGTCAGCAGCGTCACGCCCAGCACCTGGCCGCTGTTGCGCGAATAGCGCGTCAGATCGGGCGTCATCAGGCTGGCGACGATCGCGCCGCCCACCACGATGGTAATGCCTGCGCTGATGGAGAGCGGATCGCCGGGCGGCGTCAGTTGCAACGCGCCGTGCAGATCGTGACCGGTGAGCGCCACCCATGAAACCCAGGCGACCAGGGCGATAAACAGCGGCACCGCGATGCGCGCGGCGATGCGCAGGGCGCGGAAGCCGAAAGTGACCAGAATGGTTAACACGCTGCCGGAAAGCGCGGCGGACCAGCCGAAGCCCAGGCGATGATCCAGCGCCACATCCAGCGATTTGGCGAAAATGGCGTTCTGGATGCCGAACCAGCCGAGTAGGCTGATCGCCACGATCAGGCCGATCAGTACCGATCCCAGACGGCCAAAGCCGCACCAGCGCGCCAGCAGGCTGCCGGAAATGCCTTCGCGCATGCCCGCGTAGCCAAGACCAAAGGTGACTACGCCGAAGATCAGGCTACCGACGGCGATAGCGATAAAGGCGTCGACCAGCGTCATGGAGTGGCCCAGCACTGCGCCCAGCATAAACTGGTCGAGGGCGGTCAGCATGCCCATATGGACAATGGCGACGCTCAAAAAGGAAACTTTTTTATCCTGTGGTACCCGCGTCAGCGGGAAATCGTCGATTTTTATCATGAACACGTTCCGTGAGAATTTCAGATAAACTGAATGCCTTTTTCAAGCAGGCGGTAAGGAATATAACTATCAAGCTGCGCATGGCGGCAATATTCTTCAAACTGGTTCAGAGAGTGCACGTCCGCTTTTTGATAGATGTTATAAATACGATTTTGAATCGTTTTTGGACTGATATTGTATATTTTGGCGATCTCCTTAACGGAAAGTCGCTGAAGCATAAAGAAGATAATATCCAGCTCCGACTGGGTAAAAAAATTACCAGGAATATCGGTCGTCAGGACGCTGGGCATCTGTTGGTTGATATATTTATGCGGTGAAAGGGTATTAAACGGCTTCGCATTCCACATAACGCCGATATAGTCGCCGCTGCTGTTATAAACAGGCAGCTTTTCGCTAATCCATGGCGTCAGGTAATTTTTACCGAACCAGTAATGCGTTTCGATAACCGCCGTTTGCCTGCGTGATGTTTCCGTTCGTCGGTCATGCTCCTGTAAATCGTCCGCGCATTCCGCCCAGTCGGCCGGAAATTCCGCATCCGTTTTACCGACAATATCGAAATTCAGCGGCGTGTTGGTATAAAGCAGGGCGGCCTTATTCATATAGATATGCCGCGATTCCCGATCCTTTATCCCCCAGGGCTCGCTGAGATGCTCCATCATCGCTATCAGGCTGGTGAAACTGGCGTCGATATCGGACATGATGATATTTACCCTGTCGGTAACGATTAGAGATCTTTCGCCAGATAATATCGCGTATGTTTATGCGCGTAATTGCCCAGATGACCATATTCCCGATAGCCGAGCTTTTCATAAAAGCCCTTCGCCTGGAAACTAAAGGTGTCCACATAGGCCATATGGCAGCCGCGCTGAATCGCCTGTTTTTCCGCTTCCAGCATCAGCTGGCGGCCAAAACCCTGCGCTCGATGATCGTCACTGACCCAAAGATATTGCACTTCGAGGCCGCCCCACCAGGTTCTGGCGACCAGACCGCCGGCAATGTGGTTTTCTTCGTCCCTTAAAGTGATAAACAGCGGGTGAATATCCACTTTATCGAATTTATCGTTGTGCGCCCACAGACTGTCAATGACAAAATCCTCATCCACCTGAGCAGGATTATCCGTCACGTTGATTTTCATTGATGATGTTTTCCTTGTGAAATAGTCGTCATATTTATAATTAAAAATATATAAACTTCCGTGCGCCAGACTTATTACCACTTTTAACCATATACGGCAAGAGAGAATTTCCCCTGTTCCCCCATGTGGCGAAATTCGGTATGGTACTATTCGAAATAAAGTATTAAATATTACAAAATTAAAAAGATATTCTACTTAATCAGATAACATTGAATTCCCCAACACCAGGGAACCTTATCAACTTACCGCTTGCGCTGCGCCTGATCTGTCAGGCGCAGCGCTTCGTTCCTGTTTCATTTCCTTTGAAAAGATGTGTTAAACTACCGCCGTTTTTAGCCCGTTCAAACTTGAGGTGCTTCTGAACACGCCGGCACAACTTTCACTGCCTCTCTATTTACCGGATGATGAAACCTTCGCCAGCTTTTGGCCGGGTGAAAATGCGTCCCTGCTGGCCGCACTTAAAGGCGCTCTGGCGCAGGAACATGGCAGCTATCTCTATTTCTGGTCACGCGAAGGCGGGGGGCGCAGCCATTTACTGCACGCCGCCTGCGCGGAAATGTCCATGCGCGGCGACGCCGTCGGCTATGTGCCATTGGATAAGCGCACCTGGTTCGTGCCGGAGGTGCTTGACGGTATGGAGCAGCTGGCGCTGGTCTGCATCGACAATATTGAGTGCATTGCCGGCGAGGAAGAGTGGGAAATGGCGATTTTCGATCTCTACAATCGCATCCTTGAGACCGGCAAGACCCGCCTGTTAATCACTGGCGATCGTCCGCCGCGTCAGCTGAATCTGAAGCTGCCGGATCTCGCTTCGCGTCTTGACTGGGGGCAGATCTACAAACTGCAGCCGCTTTCCGACGAAGATAAACTGCAGGCGCTGCAGCTGCGCGCCAGCCTGCGCGGTTTTGAGCTGCCTGAAGATGTGGGCCGCTTCCTGCTGAAACGGCTTGATCGGGAGATGCGCACCTTATTCATCACGCTGGATCGGCTCGATCGTGCCTCGATCACCGCCCAGCGCAAGCTAACGATCCCCTTCGTTAAAGAGATCCTGGCGCTGTAAGATCTACAGGATCTCCAGCACCTGCTCCGGTGGACGCCCCAGACGCGCTTTTCCCTGCGCCACGACGATCGGGCGCTCCATCAGTTTCGGATGAGCGGCCAGCGCCGTCAGCAGCGCTTCTTCGCTCAGCGCCGGATCGTCCAGCCCCAGCGCCTGATATTCCTCTTCTTTAGTACGCATCAGCGCGCGCACGCTGCTCAGCCCAAGCGACTGCACCAGCTGGCGCAGCGTCGCGACGTCGGGCGGTTGTTGTAAATAGAGCACGACGTTCGGCTCGATGCCGCGCTGTTCCAGTAGCGCCAGCGTTTCGCGGCTTTTGGAGCAGCGTGGGTTGTGATAAATGGTGACCGTGGTCATTCACTTTTCCTCTGATTAACGTCCTTTCTGATACTGTCGGAAGCGCAGCTGTAACTGACGCAGCTGGTCGATGCGCGCGTCATAGCGCGCCTGTTGCAGACTGCCCAGCTTAACCTGCGCGCTGGCGCTGCTGAGCGTGGTAATCGCCTGATCCAGCTGACCGGTAAGCGCCAGCCCTTCGGCACGCGCCGACAGCTCCTCATCGCGCAGATTTTGCGCCGCCGACGCCTGCGCCAGCAGGTCCCAACCGTTGACGTCGTCAGGATGCGCCCAGGTATAGCGGTTTAATACGCGGCTGGCGGCGGCGGGCTGCTTCGCTTCCAGCAGGGCGTTCGCCAGGTTGAGCTGCAAAACCGGATCGCTGCTGCTGGCCTTCAGCGCCGACAGGCGAGCAACCGCCTGCTGCGGCTGGTTCAGCCCGATATCGATGTCGGTCATGATATCGAGAAACCAGACATTATTCGGCGCTTTCGCCAGTAGCGGTTCGATAATCTTTTTTGCGTTGGCGAAACTTTTCGCTTCCAGGAACAGCAGCGCTCTGCCGTACTGCGCCGCCTGCTGCTGGCGCGCGTTGCCTTTGGACCACTCAACCAGCAGATCCTCGCCCAGCTGATTCTGCCCGGTGGCGTACATGCCCAGCGCGCGCGCTTTCGCCATGTAGTAATCCTGTGAGGATTGCACAACGACCGGACGCATCTGTTCGGCGCGGTTGCGGGCATCGGCCAGACGGCTGTCAGGCAGCGGGTGCGTCAGCAGAATTTCCGGCGGCTTAGAGGCGAAGCGCGACTGATCCGCCAGCTTTTGCAGGAAGGTCGGCATCGCCTGCGGATCGAAACCGGCGCGTTGCAACACCTGAATGCCGATACGATCCGCCTCCTGCTCATTGTTTTGCGTGAAGGAGATAATGCCCTGCTGGGTGCCGGCTAATGTGCCGGCCAAACCCGCCATGCCCGCCTGCGGATTCGCCATCGCCAGCAGAATCGAGCCGAGCGCGCCGACCCAGGTCAGCGGCGCGTTGCGCTGCTGATCTTCCATCGCGCGCGCCAGGTGGCGTTGAGTGACGTGCGATATCTCATGCGCGATGACCGAAGCCAGCTGGCTTTCATTATCGCTGGTGCGGAACAACGCCGAATGCAGCACCACGTTGCCGCCGAAAAAGGCGAAGGCGTTGATCTCATCGTTGCGGATCAGGTAGAAATGGAAAGGGGTGCGCACCGAATCAGCATGGGCCACCAGTCGCATGCCAAGCTGATTGATGTACTGATTCAGCAGCGGATCGTTAATCAGCGGCGCGCTGGCTCGCAGCTGGCGCACATAAAAATCGCCCATCTGCAGTTCCTGATTAATCGATAGCGTGCCGCCTGCGGTGGTGCCGATATCCGGGAGCGAATCAGCGACGTCTGCCTGGGAAGTAACCACGTTGCCCGCCAGCAGCGTGACAATAAGCGAGGCGATGACATTTTTCTTCAAGCGATTGAACATACTTCTTCCCCTGGGCAGAGAGTAAAGTTTTGACCGGCTACGTTGCGGATCGTTCATACGGCAGCGCGACGCAGGCGCTCAGGGCGCTATCTTAGCGGGGTAAACCGCATAATGAAATGGCTGTTTAAAAGCGGCGCGCAGCGGCGAAAACCGCATCGTGGGCGGCGGTTAAAATTCAAAGTTGTGTAAACTTATTCAGAGAAATTGAAAGTGGCACGGGTTTTGATTAAGCATCTTCTGAAAAATTATGTGCGGTCAGCCGCAAAAAATTTTCGAAACGTTAATTAATCTACTGTAAAAGGACATTTTTTAATTTGCTGGTCACTATTAACTGGCGTAAATGCGTCGTCTATTTTTTTCTTCTCTTTTTCTCCTCAGATCCATTGTTAACTTTCCCCCTCTCTTTATTTATCTGCATTCCATAACGCTTTCTCTGTTATTGGCTGGATCGGGAAGGGTGCTGGCCTTTATGAGGATATTCTTAATGCAGGAAGCCATCTTTAAATCAAGTACTTAGCGTGGAATTAACAAAAACAGAAGATGATTTTTTTGGTTGACTTTCACCTTGTGAAATTACCCCGTTAGTGCCGCCGCGTAACTTGTGTTTCACCTGTGTGACTCTGTGATATAGATGAAAAAGGCCGCGAAGAACCAGAGTCAAAAATGTCGCTTTGCAGCCGCTGAACATTCATCGGAGAGCCGTAAAAATGCGTTCTGCAGTAGCCTGTTTTTTCATTGCCGTGGTGGGCGGCGTTGTCGGCGTGGGGTTAACCAAAAGCCCGGAAATTATCGATAAAGTCACCGCGCATTTTAATTCTGCTGGTGAAGAAGCCGCAGGTTTCTGGAGTACGCCAGCGATTAACGGCTACGGCAAAATACATTACGAATCTGATGCGCAGTTTCAGCCGACGGTCGGTCTGAGCAACAAAATCGTTTTTCAGATCACCCGCAGCGAAGGGGGAATGAAAATTCCTAACCTGGGCCTTGAGCGTGTGGCGCGCGTAGTGAACTTATACGTCGCCGCCGGCGTGCCGCTGGAGCAACTGCATTTTGTGGTTTCCGTCACCGGCGACGCGACTCCGGCAATGCTGAACAACCAGCAGTTCCATCGCTTGTACGGTTTTGATAATCCCAGTCTCAAACTTATTCAGGCGTTGAATGATGCGGGCGTTAAGGTCACCGTCTGCGATCAGTCGGTTGCCTTTCACCATTTCAAACATGACTGGATAGATCGTTCGGTAGTTCATGCTTTATCCAGCCCAACGACGGTTTCAACCCTGGAAAATCAGGGCTACGCCTTGTTGCAAATGTAATATGTTCGACCTTTTGATGACAACATCCTGATTTAAAGGAGTAATTTTTATGCGTCCCGTATCTTATATCGTCGTCGCGGCTCTGGCCGGTTTTATCGGCGGTAATGTGCTTCAGGCACCACAGCTCTATGACAAAGTGACCAACCATTTTAGCAACAAAACGGAACCGGCTGATTTTTGGTCAACCCCGGCAATTGAAGGCTATGGCAAAATCCACTATGTCGATACGCCGGCCTACAATCCGCGTAACGATCCGAACCTCAGCAACAAAATCGTTTTCCAGCTGAATAAAAACGATGGCGATATCAAAGATCCGCACCTGGGTCTGGAGCGCGTCGCGCGTGTGGTGAACCTCTATTACGCTGCCGGCATTCCCTTGAAAAAGCTTGATTTCGTGGTCTCCATGAACGGCGACGCCGTTATCGCCGCGCTGAATAATGAACAGTTCCACAAAGCGTACGGCATCGATAACCCGAACCTGAAGATGATTAACGAGCTGGAAAAAGCGGGCGTAAAAGTGACCGTCTGCGATCAGTCTGTGGCTTTCCATCATATCGATCGTGAGTGGATCGATAAGTCGGTCACCCATACCATTTCCAGCGGCACGACGGTCGCCACCCTGCAAAATCAGGGCTATGGACTGTTAATGCTCTGATTGCTCGTACCGCTTTCTGTTACAAGGGCGCCGTCTTTAACGGCGCCTTTTTTTATCCGCGTCGGTAAAATCTCAGGTACAGGCCTGACCAGCAGAATTTTATCAATCGCCTCCGGCGGAGCGTTTTGCTGGCTGCTTAACCCGTGTACAATTGAGACGTGCATCTCACCA
Source organism: Mixta calida (assembly GCF_002953215.1). Taxonomy (NCBI): domain Bacteria; kingdom Pseudomonadati; phylum Pseudomonadota; class Gammaproteobacteria; order Enterobacterales; family Erwiniaceae; genus Mixta; species Mixta calida. Next base: position 3,242,124 of record NZ_CP026378.1, on the reverse strand, counting down.
GGGCGCACGACACAACAAGCAGTAACAATAATAAAGCTCCACAAGGCGCAACATTAAATGATTAACCCAATAAAGGTGAGTCCATGCTAAGGCTGCTACGGCCGAAAACGGACTTACGGACGCTTATTACCCTGCTGGCGGTCGCCAGTATCGTTATCACCCTGGCTAATTCTCTCTATGCCGCCTGGCGTGTTCAGCGCGAGCAGCTGATTACGAATACGTTGGAAGCCAACCGCGTCTACGCCGCCAAGCTGGCCGCCACGACCGGACAGTTTTTCCAGCAGGCGCAGTTGCAGCTTGCCTGGTCTGCCGCTCAGATTGGCGCGCATTTTGACGATGAGACGCTGCTACAGACGGAAGTGGAGCGACTGCGGCAGCAAACCAACAGCTTTAACTCGGTGGCGGTTGTCGACGCTGGCGGCTGGTTGCGCGCCATATCGCCGGAATCGCTGATGTTAAAGGGCATGCACCTCAATTCCGCCAGTTCCCGTGAGGCGCTGGAGCGGCGCCTGCCGCTGATTGGGCAACCCAGTATCTCGGCAGCGAATAACCTCATCGTTTTTATCTCGCGGCCCGTCTGGTCAGAAACCGGCGGCTATCTCGGCTACGTCGGCGGCACCCTCTACCTGAAGCGCAAAAGCGCGCTTAACGAGCTGCTGCTTAGCCAGTTCTACCGCGACGGCACGCAGCTTTATGTGCTGGATCGCGATGATCGCGTGCTCTATCACCAGAACAGCCAGCTGGTCGGCAAAAAACTCGCGCCGCTGCTGCATCAGGAGGCGGGCGCTTACGCCAGCAGCGGCTATCAGGAGATAACCAATGAGAAAGGCGAACCCGTGCTGGCCGGTTATGCGCACGTGCCGGATTCCGACTGGACTATCTTCGCCGTTAAGCCGACGCGCATTACGCTGGCGCCGCTCAGCAGTCTCCTTTTTCAGGTCATGCAACATTCCCTGCCTTTGGCTCTGCTAACGCTGGCCGCCGCCTGGCTGCTGGCGCGGCTGATCGCGCTGCCGCTGTGGCATCTGGCGCGTAAGGCGAGCCAGATGGATGAACAGGATGCCGCGCTGGAGATTAACGGCGTGCGATCCTGGTATTTCGAGGCGGCGCAGATTAAACGGGCGCTGCTTTCCGGTATTGGCCTGCTGCACAATAAAATCGGCCAGCTGAAGTCGGAAGTGCAGACCGATCCGCTGACCCAGCTGCTTAACCGGCGCGGCCTGCATGCGGTGCTGGAATATTTCTCCACCACCCAGCAGCCTTTTGCCGTACTGGCGCTTGATATCGATCACTTCAAACGGGTCAACGACACCTGGGGACACGATGTGGGCGACAGGGTTATCCAGCAGACCGCGCGCCAGCTAAAAAGCTGCGCCCGCCAGACGGATGTGGTCTGTCGTAGCGGCGGCGAAGAGTTTCTGATGATTCTGCCCGGCGCCGACGAGGGGACCGCGCTGGCGCTGGCGGAGCGGGTGCGCGCCGCCACGCAGCAGCACGCCATCGAGCCGGTTGGCGAAGTGACGCTGTCGGTTGGCGTCAGCTGCTGGCTCTCCGACAGCGAAACGCTCGAAGAGAGCTTCCGCCGCGCCGATGAAGCGCTCTACCGCGCCAAGCGCGCAGGACGCAACTGCGTGGTCGCCGCTTCCTCAGCGCATAATGAAAGGCGCGCCTGGCGATAAAGGCTGCACCAGCGTTCAGGTAATTCTGTCTTCTGGCGCGCATTTCAGTACAATCGTCCACCTTGTTAATACAGGGAAGGGAATGCCATGCTGGCTCTTCTTATTCAATGGTATCGCCGTCGCTTTAGCGACCCGGAAGCCATTGCTCTGCTGGTGATTTTGCTGGCAGCGTTTTTTATTCTGTTCTTTTTCAGCGATCTGCTGGCGCCGCTGCTGGTGGCGCTGGTGCTCGCTTATCTGCTGGAGTGGCCGACCGTGCGGCTTGAGCGCCTGGGCTGCTCGCGCAGCTGGGCCACCACCATCGTGCTGGCCTTTTTCGTCGGGGTGTTGCTGCTGTTCGTGCTGGTGGTAGCGCCGGTCGCCTGGCAGCAGGGCATTAACCTGCTGCACGACACGCCGAACATGCTGAACCAGCTCTATCTCTTTTCCGCAGAACTGCCGGCGCGTTTTCCGGCGCTGGCCGATGCCGGGATTGTCGATATCGTGATCGATAACCTGCGCAGCCGTCTCTCCGGCGTGGGCGAATCGGTGGTGAAATACTCCCTGGCGTCGCTGGTGGGGCTGATGACGCTGGCTATCTATCTGGTGGTAGTACCGCTGATGGTTTTCTTCCTGCTAAAGGACAAACAGCAGATGCTTGACGCGGTGCGCCGCGTGCTGCCGCGCAACCGCGGGCTGGCGGGGCAGGTCTGGAGCGAGATGAATCAGCAGATTACCAACTATATTCGCGGCAAAGTGCTGGAAATGGTGGTGGTCGGCGTGGCTACCTGGATCGCCTTTGTGGTGCTGGGGCTGAACTACGCGCTGCTGCTGGCGGTGCTGGTGGGGCTGTCGGTGCTAATCCCTTATATCGGCGCGCTGGCGGCGACGCTGCCGGTAATCTGCGTCGGCCTGTTTCAGTGGGGGCTGGGCAGTGATTTCTGGACGATGATGGTGGTCTATCTGATCATCCAGGCGCTGGACGGCAACGTGCTGGTGCCGGTGCTTTTTTCCGAAGCGGTCAACCTGCATCCGCTGGTGATTATTATGGCGGTGGTGATTTTCGGCGGGCTGTGGGGATTCTGGGGCGTGTTTTTCGCCATTCCGTTGGCGACGCTGATTAAAGCGGTGGTGCACGCCTGGCCGGATACCCTGCGCACGGAGCCGTAGACGATGGTCGTGGCGTCGTTGACGCCACGCACGGCCTCAGGCGGACTTCAGGTAATCCATAACGATGTCGTAATGGTTGCTGGTTTTGAAATCGTCGAACACTTTTTCAATGGTGCCGTTGGCGTCGATCAGAAAGCTGATGCGGTGAATGCCGTCATAGGTTTTACCCATAAAGGTTTTCTCGCCCCAGACGCCGAACTGCTCGCTGACCTCATGGTTTTCATCCGAGAGCAGGGTAAAGTTCAGCAGCTCTTTTTCTGCGAAGCGCGATAGCTTTTCCGGCTTGTCGGTGCTGATGCCCAGCACTTCCACACCCGCTTTTTTCAGCTCGTCCATATTATCGCGCAGGCCGCACGCCTGCACGGTGCAGCCGGGCGTCATCGCTTTAGGGTAGAAGTAGACCAACACGCGCTGTCCCTGGAAGTCGGTCAAATTTACTTGTTCGCCGTCCTGATCGGGCAAGCTAAATTTCGGTGCGGTGTCACCGGCTTTCAGTGGATTCATCACTACTCTCCATTTTTTCGTCATGCTGAGGATAATTCACGACGCTAATAGTGCCTTGCGCATGCAGTTCTGTACATAGGGCATGAAACGCCTGCTCAATTAATGTTGCGTCCCGATGCGCCGGGCTGTGCGCGGTGATTTGAATATAGAGTAAAGGCGGCTGGTTTTCTTGCGATGGCTGCGTGCGCGAGACCAGTTCCGCGATATGCATCTGGTGCGAGTCGAACAGATCGGTGAAACGTTCGATGATGTGCGGCGAGTCATTGACCTCTACCTGCACCCAGACGGTTTCCGGCATCGGCGGCCTGCTGCCGGCGTTGGTGCGCTTCATGACGATCAGCAGCTCCAGTTCGGCGCCCTTTAGCGGCAGCGTGGATTCGATCAGGGTAATGGCGTTCCAGCTGCCGGAAAGCAGCATAATAAAAGTGAACTCATCGCCGAGCATCGCCAGACGGCTATCTTCGATATTACAGCCGCAGCTGCTGACATGACGGGTAATGGTGTTCACGATGCCGGGACGATCGACGCCCAACGCCGTGATGACCAAAAAGTGTTGCGGTGTCTGCGGCAAAATAGGTCTTCCTGTGGGGTAAGCTGATAAGTAACAGTTATAACCCGTAGGTAAACATAAAAAATACCCTCTGCCAAGCGCTCCCGGCCTCTGTTCGCTTGCTTTTCCCCGCCGGTCAAACGTACCATGAAGCACTTGTTTGTCGAGGGGATAGCCAATGTTCACGGGAAGTATTGTTGCGCTCGTTACGCCAATGGATGACAAAGGTAATGTCTGCCGTACGAGCCTGAAAAAACTGATTGATTATCATGTCGAGAGCGGAACCTCCGCCATCGTTTCTGTGGGAACTACCGGCGAATCCGCAACGCTGAGTCATGATGAACATGGCGACGTGGTGATGTTGACGCTCGACCTTGCCGACGGCCGCATCCCGGTCATCGCCGGCACCGGCGCGAACGCCACCGCAGAAGGCATCTCTCTGACCAAACGCTTCGAAAACTCCGGCGTGATCGGCTGCCTGACCGTGACGCCATACTACAACCGTCCGACGCAGGAAGGGTTGTATCAGCACTTTAAAGCGATTGCGGAAAGCACTGAACTGCCGCAAATGCTCTATAACGTCCCGTCGCGCACCGGCTGCGATATGCTGCCTGAAACGGTTGCGCGTCTGGCGAAAATCAAAAATATTATTGGGATCAAAGAGGCGACCGGGAACTTATCGCGCGTCAGCCAGATCCAAGAGCTGGTTGATGATGAGTTTGTGCTGGTGAGCGGCGACGACGCCACCGCGCTCGACTTTATGCAGCTGGGCGGCCACGGCGTGATCTCCGTGACGGCGAACATCGCCGCGCGTGAAATGGCCGAGCTGTGCCGTCTGGCGCGCGAAGGCAACTTCGCCGAGGCGCGTCATCTTAACCAGCGCCTGATGCACCTGCATCAGAAACTGTTTGTTGAATCTAATCCTGTTCCGGTGAAATGGGCCGCGAAAAAACTGGGATTAATCGCGACCGATACCCTGCGTCTGCCAATGGTTCCGTTATCCGGGGCAGCGTGTCCGGTTGTGGAGCAGGCGCTGAAAAACGCGGGTCTGCTGTAATTTAGGGAGAGTTGATGGCTTATTCAGTAAAAAAGTCCACGGTAGCGACTATCGTTGGGCTGTCCACGGTAATGCTGCTGGCGGGTTGCTCTAACGATCAGCGCTATAAGCGCCAGGTCAGCGGGGATGAATCTTATTTGCAGGCGGCTGAGCTGCAGGATTTACGCGCGCCGGCGGGGATGATTCTGCCGCTGCAAAACGGCGATTATGATGTACCGCACGCGGCCGGCAACGGCGCGGTCGGCAAGCAGCTGGACATTCGTCCGCCTGCTCAGCCGCTGGCGTTGATAAACGGCGCGCGCGCGCAGTTCAGCGGCAATACCGGCGTGCTGATGATGGAGAACAGCCGCAGCGGTTCCGTCTGGCCGCAGGTGGTGAACGTGGTGCAGTCTTACCGCTTCCCGATCGCCAGCCAGCAGGACGCCAGCCAGCAGCTGACGACCGACTGGGTCGAGTGGAACCGCGCCGATGAAGATAACCAGTACCGCGGCCGCTATCAGATCAGCGTGCAGCAGCAGGGTTATCAGCAGGCACTGACGGTTAAACTGCTGCAGCTGCAGCAGGCGGGCAATGATGTTTCCTCGCCCACGCAGATCCAGCGTTATACCGCGCAGATGCTGAACGATATCAGCACCGGCCTGGATAAGATGGAAACCGCCGCGCAGGACGCCGCCGCCAGCCGCAGCGCTTCGCAGATCGACGTGCAGAGCGGCGCCGATGACACCGGCCTACCGAATCTGATCCTGCGTGCGCCTTTCAATGTCTCCTGGCAGCGTCTGCCAGCCGCGTTGCAGCGCATCGGCATGGATATCACCGACAGCAACCGCTCGCAGGGCAGCATGAAGGTGACCTACAAAGCGCCGGGCGACAGCACCTGGGATGAGATCGGCGCCAAAGATCCGCAGCTGCCGAACGGCGACTATACGCTGCAGGTCGGCGATCTCGACAACCGCAGCAGCCTGCAGTTTATCGACCCGAAAGGCCATGTCCTGACGCAGTCGCAAAACGACGCGCTGGTGGCGGTCCTTCAGGCCGCGCTCAGCAAGTAATAAAAAAAGGCCGGAAAATTCCGGCCTTTTTTATTTTATCTTTGGCATAATAGCGCGCAGCGACGTAAACGATTGCGTGGCGCGGTCAGGCCTTTCACTATTTACCATGTTTGGAGTTTATCAAGATGCAAAAGCTAGCTGAGTTGTATCGCGGCAAAGCGAAAACCGTCTACAGCACCGAAAATCCGGATCTGTTGGTACTCGAGTTCCGCAATGATACGTCAGCAGGAGACGGGGCGCGTATCGAACAGTTCGATCGCAAAGGCATGGTGAACAACAAGTTTAACTACTTTATCATGCGCAAGCTGGAAGAGGCGGGCATCCCGACGCAGATGGAAGCGCTGCTCTCTGATAACGAAGCGCTGGTGAAAAAGCTGGAGATGGTGCCGGTTGAGTGCGTGGTGCGCAACCGCGCAGCGGGTTCGCTGGTAAAACGTCTCGGTGTGGAAGAGGGTATGGTGCTGAATCCGCCCTTGTTCGATCTGTTCCTGAAGGATGACGCCAAACACGATCCGATGGTCAATGAATCCTACTGTGAAACCTTCGGCTGGGTGAATAAAGAGAACCTGGCGCGTATGCGCGAGCTGACCTACAAAGCGAATGACGTCCTTAGCAAGCTGTTCGACGACGCCGGACTGATTCTGGTCGATTTCAAGCTGGAGTTCGGCCTGTTTAAAGGCGAAGTAACGCTGGGCGACGAATTTTCGCCGGACGGCGCGCGCCTGTGGGATAAAGAGACCATGGCCAAAATGGATAAAGATCGTTTTCGTCAGAGTCTGGGCGGCGTGATCGAAGCGTATGAGGAAGTGGCTCACCGTTTGGGCGTGAAGCTCGACTGACAGCGCTTTTTCCGGCCGACGCGCAGCCGCCGTCGGCCACTCCTCCTTCGTTGTGCCCGTCCTTTTTTTCCGTTACCCTCCCATCCGGCGCGACGCGCTCTGGTTATTCAGCGTCGCCGCGACTAGAATTTGCCGTATCCGCCACAGTGAAAAACAGGGGAAGGTTATGCGTTGGCAAGGGCGTCGCGAGAGCGACAACGTAGAAGATCGTCGAAGTCAGTCACCCACCGTGGGCGCCGGACGTATGCGTATTCCGCGCGGCAAGGGCGGGATTATTTTGCTGGTGATTGTGATGGTCGCTGGTTATTACGGCTATGACCTGACGCCGCTGCTGACCGGCGGCGAGCCGGTCTCGCAGCAGAGCAGTACGCAGCGCGTCAGCCCGCAGGATGATGAGGCGGCGAAATTCACCTCTGTTATCCTTGCCACGACGGAAGATACTTGGCAAAAGCTGTTTACCCAGATGGGCAAGCAGTATAAAGCGCCGCACCTGGTGATGTACCGCAACGCGACGCGCACCGGCTGCGGCACCGGCCAGTCGGTGATGGGCCCCTTTTACTGTCCGGCCGATGAAACCGTTTATATCGATCTCTCCTTTTATGATGAGCTGAAGAACAAGCTGGGCGCCGACGGCGATTTTGCGCAGGGCTATGTCGTGGCGCACGAAGTCGGACACCATGTGCAGAAGCTGCTTGGCATCGAACCGAAAGTGCGTCAGATGCAGCAGAACGCTTCTCAGGCTCAGGTTAATCAGCTTTCGGTGAAGATGGAGCTGCAGGCGGACTGCTTCGCGGGCGTCTGGGGCCACTATATGCAGAAAGAACAGGTTCTGGAGCCGGGCGATCTGCAGGAAGCGCTGAACGCCGCTGAAGCGATTGGCGACGATCGGTTGCAACAGCAGAGCCAGGGCCGCGTTACGCCCGACAGTTTCACTCATGGCACCTCTGAACAGCGCTACAGCTGGTTTAAACGCGGCTTTGACGGCGGCGATCCCGGTCAGTGCGATACCTTCGCCAGCCGCTAAATCGTGAGTCTGGAAACGCTTACCGCCGAGATGCGGCGTACCGGCATTCGGCGGCTGGCGGTGTTATCCGGCGAGGCAGAGTGGTGCCGCCAGCAGGCGCAGCAGTGGCGGATAGCGCTTTCTGGAGAGTGGATAACGCTCAGCGAGGCCAGCGACCTGGCCGACGCGTTGCCGCCCTCCGCCCTGCGCAACCTGCTGGGACAGGAGTTCCGCCACGCCATTTTTGACGCCCGTAACGGGTTTCACAGCGAAGCGTTCGCCGCGCTGGTCGGCACGCTCAGCGCGGGCAGCTGGCTGCTGCTGCTGACGCCGCCCTGGACGACGTGGCCGCAGCGTCCCGACAGCGATTCGCTGCGCTGGAGCGAATGCGATGCGCCCCTCGCCACCCCGCATTTTATCCACCATCTGCAACGTCACTTTCTGACCGACGCGCAGGTGCTGCTGCATCAGCAGCATCAGCCGCCGCGCTGGCCGCCAGCATTGACGCTCAGCGACTGGCAGCCAGGCGACGCGCGGCAACAGCAACATCTGCTGGCAAAGCTGCTCAGGGCCGCGCCCGGCATTCATGTCTTAACCGCCGCGCGCGGGCGCGGCAAGTCCGCGCTGGCCGGTATGCTGCTCCGACAGTGGTCAGGCCGCTGTCTGGTAACCGCGCCCGCCAAAGTCTCCACGGCGGTGCTGACGCGTTTTGCCGGCGAGCGCTTCGCATTTATCGCGCCCGATGCGCTGTTGGCGGACGATATGCAGCCGGACGCCGACTGGCTGATTATCGACGAGGCGGCAGCCATTCCTGCGCCCCTGCTGCAACGACTGGTCACGCGCTTTCCTTATGTTTTGCTTACCACCACCGTACAGGGCTATGAAGGCACCGGACGCGGCTTTCTGCTGAAATTTTGCGCCTCGCTGCCGCAGGCGCGCTTTTATCAGCTGGATGCGCCGCAGCGCTGGCGGCAGGACGATCCGCTGGAGAAGGTCGTGAATGCCGCGCTGCTGCTGGACGAGGCGCAGGAGGATCGCGTCGCGTCAAAAGCGGCGATCGCGGTGATCCGCTGCGATCGCGACCGCGATCCGGCCCGCCTGTTGCGTCTGTATCTATTGCTGACCAGCGCGCACTACCGCACCACGCCGCTCGATTTTCGACGCATGATGGATGCGCCGGGCCAGCGCTTTTTCGCGGCGGAAAACCCTGATGGCGATATCGCCGGCGCGCTGTGGCTGGTAGAAGAGGGCGGGCTTTCCGCCGAGCTGGCGCAGCAGGTATGGGCCGGACTGCGGCGTCCGCGCGGCAGCCTGGTCGCGCAGTCGCTGGCGGCGCACGCGGGCTTTCCGCAGGCGGCGCAGCTGCGTTCGCAGCGCGTCAGCCGCATCGCCGTCGCGCCGGGGCTGCGTCGGCAGCGCATCGGCGGCCGTCTAATCGATGCCGCTGCCGCGCAGGCATTGACGCAAGGGCTGGACTATCTCTCCGTCAGCTTTGGTTTTACCGATGAGCTGTGGCGTTTCTGGCAGCGCAGCGGCTTCAGGCTGGCGCGTATCGCCACCCAGCGGGAAGCGAGCAGCGGCTGTTACAGCGCGATGGCCATTTTACCGCTGAGCGCGGCCGGGCGGCAGTTGATCCAGCAGGCGGAGCGGCGGCTGGCGCGCGATCTTTACTGGCTCCAGCCGCTGCTGGACGAAACTATTCCCCTGACGCCCGACGCCAGTCAGCCACTGGATGACGAGGACTGGCGCGCGCTCGCGGGTTTCGCCTTCGCCCATCGCGCCTTCGAGGTCAGCCTGCCCGCCCTGGGACGGCTGCTGCTGGCGACGGAAAGCGTCGGTCTGGCGCTGCATCAGGCCATTATTCAACGTCGGTCGCCGACCGCGCTGGCTGCCGCGTTTGGGCTGAGCGGCCGCAAGGCGTTGCTGAATCACTGGCGCGAAGAGGCGGGGCGGCTGATGCGGCAGCAGGACGCCGGGCGTTGTGACAGAGAACGGCAGAGCATCGCCGAATTGAGAGCTAGCGCGGAATAATAAGGCAACGGCACCTCTGACACAGAGATGAAAGCGGGCAGGCGTGAATCATCATCTACGCTTAAAGGGAAGAGAGGAGATGATATGAATCTGAGCTATGTTGTCGTACAGAATCCATCCACGCCGCCGCAGCAGCTGTTTCTGCTCTACCACGCCGCCGGCGATAACCCGGTTGCCATGGGCGAGATTGGCGGCTGGTTTGCCGAGGTTTACCCTCAGGCGCTGGTGATCAGCGTCGGCGGCCCGGAACCGGGCGGTCAGGCGCCGGGCCGTCAGTGGTACAGCGAAACGGCTCTGAACGACGCCAGCTTACAGCAGCGCGTGGATGAAGCGATGCCGCAGTTTCTGCGGTCGGTCAGCGAGTGGCAGCAGCAAACCGGCATTGCGCCAGAGGCCACGGCGCTGATTGGGTTTTCTCAGGGCAGCGTCATGGTGCTGGAGGGCAGCAAGGCGCAGCCGGCGTTGGCCGGTCGCATCGTAGCGTTTAGCGGACGCTACGCCAGCCTGCCGGAACAGGCGACGGCAAAAACCACTATCCATCTGATCCATGGCCAGGACGATGAGATCTATCAGGCGGAGCTGGCGCAGCAGGCGGCGGCGCGTCTGACCGCGCTGGGAGGCGACGTGACGCTGGATATTGTTGAGGACCTGCCACACGCTATCGACCAGCGCAGTATGAATCTGGCGCTGGATCATCTGCGCTATACCGTGCCGCGCCGCTACTTTGAAGAGGCGTTAAGCGGCGGTAAGCCGAGGGAGAGTGATGTTATTACGCTGATGTAAGGCGGGGAAGGGGCAGCCACGCTGCCCCTGTCGGGACTATTTCTTCTTGTTTGGCCAGTCGTCATCATCGTCCCACTTATCGTTGAAATCGCGATGGGGCGGCAGATCGGGCTTATTAGCCATATATTTCTTATGGTCGATACGCTTCAAATCCTTATAGACGTTCATCAGCACGCCGACCAGCAACAGGATCACAATGATCCACCAGTACTCTTTTACCCATTCCATGATGGCTCCTCCTGAGGGACGCTTATGCGATCAGTTGTTCCATAATGCGTTGATACATACGGCTCAGCAGCTGCAGGTCGGACGCCTTCACGCACTCATTAATTTTATGGATGGTGGCGTTCACCGGGCCCAGTTCAACCACCTGGGCGCCCATGCGGGCGATAAAACGGCCATCGGAAGTGCCGCCCGTGGTCTGCAACTCAGGCCTGGTTTCAGTATAGTGCTCAACGGCGTTGATTACCGCATCCACCAGGCGGCCGCGCGAGGTCAGAAACGGCTGGCCGGAGAGTTTCCATTCGAGCGTATAGGGCAGCTGGTGACGTTCCAGCAGCGCCTCGACGCGCTGGCGGATATCGCTGTCGGTCAGCTCGGTGCTGAAGCGGAAGTTGAACTGGACGAACAGCTCGCCCGGAATCACGTTGTTGCTGCCGGTGCCCGCCTGCACATTGGCGATCTGCATGCTGGTCGGCGGGAAAAATTCGTTGCCGCGATCCCATTCGGTGGCGACCAGTTCGTTCAGCGCGGGCAGGGCGCGATGCACCGGATTATCCGCCAGGTGTGGATAGGCGACGTGGCCCTGCACGCCATGGATCGTCAGGTTAGCGGTAATCGAGCCGCGACGGCCGTTTTTCACCACGTCGCCCACCTGCACGGTGCTGGATGGTTCGCCTACCAGACAGTAATCAAGCCGCTCGTTGCGCGCCATCAGATGTTCCACCACCTTGACAGTGCCGTGCGTGGCGTTCGCCTCTTCATCGGAGGTAATAAGAAACGCCAGGCGTCCGCGATGATGCGGGTTAGCGGCGACAAAACGCTCCGCCGCCACTACCATCGCCGCCAGCGAGCCTTTCATATCGGCGGCGCCGCGCCCAAACAGCATGCCGTCGCGGATAGTGGGCTCAAAGGGCGGGTTGATCCAGCGGCTGACGTCACCGGGCGGCACCACGTCGGTATGACCTGCGAAGGCCAGAGTTTCGCCCTGTCCGCGCCACGCCCAAAAATTTTGCGTATCGGCAATGTTAACCGGCTCGACAGTGAAGCCAATCTTTTGCAGGCGTTCAATCATAAGCGCCTGACAGCCGGCATCGTCCGGGCTGAGTGAAGGGCGACGAATGAGCTGCTGCGCCAGCTCAATGACCGGACAATACATATTATGACTTCTCCTGAATAAACTGCTGGTAGTCGGTTTCGTTAAAACCCAGCAGCATAGATCCGTCTGCGGCGGCGAGCAATGGCCGTTTGATCAGCGCGGGCTGCGCCAGCATCAGTGCCGCCGCCGCGTCCGCGTTGTCGATGGCCGCTTTTTCCTCTTCTGACAGCTTGCGCCATGTCGTGCCGCGCGTGTTCAACAGCGCCTGCCAGCCCAGCGTAGCGATAAAGTGTTGCAGTCGTTCGGCCGTTAACCCATCCGCGCGGTAGTCGTGATAAAGATGCTCGACATTCTGCGCGTCCAGATAGCGACGCGCTTTTTTGATCGTGTCGCAATTTTTAATGCCATAGAGGGTAAAAAGAGCAGGTGGCTGATTTTGTGTCATTTTTGGTCTCATTTTTAAAAATATCTTTAATGAATAATGCCTTACCTTGTGGTTCCGATCCAGAAACCCTTCCCGGCGAAGCAGAGCAAAACGTTTGATAAAGCGTTTCAAACCTCAGGAATTATTTAATTAATCATTAAAGGAATTAATTAATTTGCTGAATTGTGCGTCAGCTCTCATTTTAATAAATTACTAAAGTTTTTCAGACTTTTTCCGATAGCAATATCAGAAACAGCGTATTCACTTGCTGCAAAAACGGGCGTAAAATAAGCCTTAATAACAAGAGAGGTAGATATGATTGAATTAGAACTGGGGAACTGGAAAGACTTTATCGACGCGATGTTACGCAAGTAATTAAGCCCTATAAAGAGAAGCGTGACGAACACAGCAATCGTCTTTGCATCTGACAGTCCATAATCAAATAAATAAGGCAGCCGAGCAATCGGCTGCCTTTATTATTTATGCATCTTTAATGCATTAAAATTATTTCTAATTACGCGCTTTCCGTCGGCTTTATTTTTAACGGGAAGCGGCGTCGGATTAATACAAAAAATAACGGCACGAAAAATATCGCCAGCAGCGTAGCGGAAATCATGCCGCCCATCACGCCGGTGCCGACGGCATGCTGACTGCCTGACCCCGCTCCGTTGCTGATCGCCATCGGCAGCACGCCGAAAACAAACGCCAGCGAAGTCATTAATATCGGACGCAGACGCTGGCGCGAGGCTTCTAATGTGGCGGCGAGCAGATCGCCGCCGCGACGGTTGATATCGTTGGCGAACTCGACGATCAGGATGGCGTTTTTCGCCGACAGGCCGATGACCGTCAGCAGCCCGACCTGGAAATAGACATCGTTTTCCAGCCCGCGCGCCCAGGTGGCGATCAGCGCGCCCACTACGCCCAGCGGCACCACCAGCATCACGGCGAACGGAATCGACCAGCTCTCATAAAGCGCCGCCAGGCAGAGGAAGACGACAAGCAGCGAAATAGTGTAGAGCACCGGCGCCTGCGAGCCGGAAAGCCGCTCCTGTAAAGAGGCGCCAGTCCATTGCAGGCCGACGCCGAGCGGCAGCTGGCTCACCAGTTGCTCCATCACGTTCATCGCGGTGCCGGTACTCACGCCGGGCGCCGCCTCGCCGACAATTTCCAGCGACGCGTAGCCGTTATAGCGCTCCAGGCGCGGCGATCCGGTTTCCCAGCTGGTTTTGGCGAAGGCGCTGAACGGCACCATGCCGCCTGAGCTGTTGCGCACGTACCATTTGTTAATGTCATCCGGCAGCATGCGATATTTCGCCGCCGCCTGCACATAAACCTTTTTCACGCGTCCCCGATCGAGGAAGTCGTTCACGTAGGTCGAGCCCCAGCCGGTTTTCAGCGTATCGTTAATATCGTCGATAGAGACGCCCAGCGCCTGCGCCTTGCGCTGATCGATATCGATGCGCAGCTGCGGGCTGTCATCCAGCCCGTTGTGGCGCACGCGCGCCAGGCGCGAGTCCTGCGACGCCAGCGCCAGCAGCCGATCGCGCATCGCCATCAGCTGCGTATGTCCAATCCCGGCATGATCCTGTAATTGCATATCGAAACCGGCGGAGCTGCCCATGCCGGTGATGGCGGGCGGACTGCTGGCGATGACGCCCGCCTCTTTAATTTGGCGGAAGGCTTTGGTGGCGCGTTCAATAATCGCGAACGAGGATCGATCGGCGTCGGCGCGCATCTCCCAGTCTTTTAGCCGCACAAACAGGCGCGCCACGTTCTGACCGTTGCCGCCGGGGCCGGAACCGACGGTAGCGAATACCGATTCGATATTCTCTTTCTCGTGGGTCATGTAATAGCTTTCCGCCTTTTCCACGACCTTCAGCGTCTGCTGCTGCGTCGAGCCGGGCGGCAGCTGCACCTGCGTCGTAAAGATGCCGCGATCTTCCAGCGGCAGGAAAGAGGTGGGCAGACGCAGAAACAGAAACGCCATCAGACCGATAATCGCAAGGTAGATCAGCAGCCAGCGTCCGGTTTGATGCAGAATTTTCCCTACGCCGCGTTCATAGCGCTGGGTATTGCGCGCGAACATGCGGTTAAACCAGCCGAAGAAGCCGCGCCGTTGGTGATGATGGCCTGGCGCCACCGGCTTCAGCAGTGAGGCGCAGAGCGCAGGCGTTAAAATCATCGCCACCAGCACCGACAGCACCATCGCCGACACCACGGTGATCGAGAACTGACGGTAAATCGCGCCGACGGTGCCGCCGAAAAAGGCCATCGGCACAAACACGGCGGAAAGCACCAATGTAATGCCCACCAGCGCGCCCTGAATTTGCCCCATCGATTTACGGGTGGCCTCGCGCGGCGACAGGCCTTCTTCGCTCATAATGCGCTCGACGTTTTCCACTACCACGATGGCGTCATCCACCAGCAGGCCGATCGCCAGCACCATCGCGAACATGGTCAGTGTATTGATATTGAAGCCGCAGAGGTAAAGCACCGAGAAGGTGCCCAGCAGCACCACCGGCACCGCTATTGTTGGGATCAGGGTGGCGCGGAAGTTCTGCATAAACAGATACATCACCAGGAAGACCAGCAGCACCGCTTCCAGCAGGGTTTTCACCACGTCGCGGATCGAGGCGGTGACGAACGGCGTGGTCTCATAGGCGACTTTCGCCTCCAGGCCATGCGGGAAGTAGCGCGACAGCTCCTCGACGCGCGCGCGCACCAGACGATCGGTCTCCAGCTCGTTGGCGCCGGAGGCGAGCTTTACGCCCAGGGCGGAGGCCGCCATACCGTTATAGCGGCTGAGGTAGTCATATTTCTCCGCGCCCAGCGCCACCTCCGCCACGTCGCCCAGCGTCACCACCGAGCCGTCGCGGTTGGTGCGCAGCGTAATCGCTTTAAACTGTTCCGGCGTTTGCAGCAGCGACTGCGAGTTAACCGTGGCGTTCAGCGCCTGGTTATCGACCGACGGCGTGCCGCCGACCTGACCCACCGCGACCTGACTGTTCTGCGATTCAATCGCGCTTACCACATCCTGCGTGGTGAGCGAATAGTTAATCAGCTTGTTGGGATCGAGCCAGATACGCATCGCATACTGGGTGCCGTAGGCGTCCACCTGGCCGACGCCGCTGATGCGGCTGAGGGGGTCCTGAATATTACTGGCGACATAGTCGGCGATATCCTGCTTATCCATACTGCCGTCAGTAGAGACAAACGCCAGCATCAGAATATTGCTTTCGCCGGTTTTATTCACCGTCACGCCCTGCTGCTGCACCGCCTGTGGCAGTTTGCGCAGGGCCGACTGTAACTGGTTCTGCACCTGTTGACGCGCTTCATCGGGGTTGGTGCCGGCAGAAAAGGTGAGGGTAATGGTCATCTGGCCGGTGTTACTGCTCTGCGACGACATATACATCAGGTTATCGATGCCGGTCATGCTCTGCTCGATAATCTGCGTCACCGTATTTTCCAGCGTCTCCGCCGAGGCGCCGGGATAATTTGCCGTAATGCGCACGTTGGGCGGCGCGAGATCGGGATACTGTTCCACCGGTAATGAGATAATCGCCAGCGCGCCGGTCAGGCACATCATTATTGCCAACACCCAGGCAAAGATTGGGCGGTCAATAAAAAAATTCGCCATTACAGCGGCACTCCTCAATACGATGTTATCAACGGGAACAAACCTGCCGGTCGCGTTGACGTCGCGACGGGCAGGCTATGCTGGGTGATTTGTTAATCGATTCAGTGCGATCGGATATCGCATCACTTTACGCGTCCCCGGAAGAAGAATCGTGGAGAAAAAGAGGAGAAAATGTAAATTATCGTGCCGAAACGCGGGGCGTTATGACACGAAGCGATCAGCGATGCTTATTCTCCAGCCACAGCACGGTCGCGGCTACGCGCGAACGCACATCCAGCTTACGCAGGAAGTTGCGAATATGCACCTTTACCGTCTCTTCCGAAATATGCAGCGCGGCCGCAATCTCTTTATTAGAAAGACCGCGCGCCACTTCCTGCAGCACGTCCAGTTCGCGCTCGGTCAGCGTCTCGAACGGATTGGCGCTGTGGGCGCGGGTCACCAGATAGTCGCGCACCACGCTGCTGTAAACGTTAGCGCCCTGCGCGCCGTCGATAATCTGCTGCAACAGCACCTCCGGCTCGCTGTCTTTCAACAGGTAGCCGTCCGCGCCGGCGTCCAGCATGGCGTAGATATCGCTGCGCGTGTCGGAGACGGTCAGCACCAGAATGCGCGCCGCCACGCCTTCATTGCGCAACGCCTTCAGCGTATCGAGGCCGGACATGCCTTTCATATGCAGATCCAGCAGAATAACGTCCGGCGACAGCCGGCTGGCCTCCGCCAGCGCCTCGGTGCCGTTATTGGCCTCGGCGACGACGTCAAAATGGCTGTTCAGCTCCAGCAGCTGACGGATCCCCCGCCGCATCAGCGGATGATCGTCCACCAGCATCACGGTAAAATGTCGATTGTCCATGGTACTCCCAGGCGTAGAGCGCCAGCGTCGGCTGACTAAATAAAAATGATAACGAAGGGTTACCCCGTCACGGTTTCTGTCGCCTGCATCGGAAAGCGCAGCAGCAGCCGCGTTCCGGCAGCAGGCGTAGTTTCCATTTGCAGTGTTCCGCCGAGCCGCTGCGCCCGCTCATGCATAATCGTCAGGCCATAGTGCCCGGCCGGCTCCTCAACGGTATCGAGCCCGCAGCCGTCATCGCTGATAGTGATATGGTGTTCGCCGCTTTCCAGCGTGACGCAGCTTACCTCAATACGGCGGGCGTCGGCGTGGCGAATCGCGTTCAGCACCGCTTCGCGCACAATCTGTAGCACATGCACCTGCTGCTGCGCCGTCAGCGCGTCAAAGCTTGACGCGCAGGTCAGCGCAATTTCGGCGGAAGTTTGTTGCTGCAGCGGCGTCAGCATCGCCTGTAGCGCTGCGGGCAGACAGGCTTCATCCACCGACAGGCGAAAGGTGTTCAGTAGTTCGCGCAGTTGACGATAGGCTTCCGCCAGCGCCTGATCGAAATCGCTGATGATCTGCTGCGCCGGCTGCTGCTCGGTTGTAATAGTGCGCTTCAGCAACGTCAGCTGTATGCGCAGAAACGACAGCGCCTGCGCCAGCGAATCGTGCAATTCGCGCGCGATGGTGGCGCGCTCCTCCATCAGCAGAAGCTGCTGCTGCTGTTTTTGCGCCTGATGAATCCAGATGGCGCGCGACAGCAGGTTGCCGACGCTCTGCATCAGCGGCGCGGGCGTGTGTCGATCGCCTTCCTGCCAGCGCAGCTCGCCGCCGGGCTGATTCTCCTGTTTCAGCGCTAAATGCTGCCAGGTTTTATCGGGCTGCGGCGTTCCCAACGCGAACTGCCAGCTTTCTCCGGCATCCAGCGCCAGCGCGGTGAGTTTCGCGCGGCTGAACACAATTTCCATCACCTCGGTAATCGTTGGATGACTCAGGCTGCTGACCGCCAGCGCCTGCGAAGCCTCGTAGAGGATCGTCATGGTTTGATTCGCCACCAGCAGATCGGCGGTTCGCGCTTTCACCGTATTTTCCAGCTCGCTGTAATGGCGTTCCAGCTCGCCCGACATGCGATTAAACGCGTTGGCCAGCAGGCCCAGCTCATTCTCCAGCGACGTCTCAAGCGGCGGATAGTGGAAATTGCCCTGTTCGATATAGCGGCTGGCCTGCACCAGCCGATTAAGCGGCTTGACCACCTGACGGCGCGTCAGGCGAATCGTCCAGAAGGCGAGCGCGACAATAGCGATGAAGCCGACGCCGCTGGTCAGCGCCACCAGCTGCATTTTGCGTTCCGCATAGCGCTGCAGATCGTAGACAAAGCGGTCGATCTCTCCGACATAGCCTGCCACATGTTGCGAATAGCGCTGCGGCTCCCCACTCAACAGATCCGCCTGCAGCATGGGCCAGCTGACTTTCAGCTGACGGTAACGATTACGCACGTTTTCCGGCACGTAAAAGCGGTTCAGATGCTGCAACACCGGCGCATTCAGCGACTGCTGATACGCATACAGATGCGTTTCCAGTTCGGGAGAATGGGTATCGGAATCCCAGGCCAGGCGGTAGCTTTGCATACGCAGCGAGCCGGCAAGATTGATCATTTCCGCATCGCGCAGGCTGCCGGAAAGCGTCAGCAGAGCCAGGCTTGTGGAAAGCACCGAAAGAATGACGATGCCGGCCAGCGCGCGGGCGATAGAACTGGTAACGGAACGTTTCAGCATGGGAAAACTTAACTCAAAAAAGAGGAGCAATCATAGCCTGAAACGACAGGGCACGCAGCGGTGTCAAGTCAAATTAGCAGCAGGAAAATGCGCGCGGCGCCTTTTTATCGCATCGGCAAGGCAGATAATGCTTCACTAAGGCCGCCGCGACCCGGCGGGAGGATAAGCGCGGGGCTGGCTTTTCAACCGGGCGTTACTAACGCGTTACTTTCCTGGCCGCGTGCTGGGGTAGATCCCGCTTTTACGCAGCGCCAGCGCGGCGTTCTCGCTTTTTAAGTTGTGCCACAAAAATTACAAAAGAGTAAAAAATTTCGCTGTTGGGGTTTTGCTTCCCCTTAAGAGAACGGTTAGGATTCATCGCCGTAAATCCGCTGTGTCGCTACATTACAACACTCAGATTTTCAGCGGATTTGCCCCCGGACTCCCTGTAACGCAAACGATTGGTTATAAAGGGGAAAGGGGCTTGAGCGGACAGTAGCTCCTTTATCGGGCAGGACAACAGGAAAGGCAATGAAAGCAACCAAGAAAACGGCAGCGGAACAGCGCGCTGCCAAAAGACGCTGGCTGAATTCACATGATGCTGGCTACGACAAAGCGATGGGCAACCGTCAGGTACAAATGATCGCCATCGGCGGCGCTATTGGTACCGGTCTGTTTCTCGGCGCGGGCGCGCGTTTACAGGCTGCCGGTCCGGCGCTGGCGCTGGTTTATCTCGTCTGCGGCATCTTCTCCTTCTTTATTCTGCGCGCGTTAGGCGAACTGGTATTGCATCGGCCTTCCAGCGGCAGTTTTGTCTCTTATGCGCGCGAGTTTCTGGGTGAAAAAGCCTCTTATGTCGCGGGCTGGATGTATTTCGTCAACTGGGCGATGACCGGCATTGTCGATATCACCGCGGTGGCGCTCTATATGCACTACTGGGGCGCGTTTGGCGATGTGCCGCAGTGGGTCTTCGCGCTGGGCGCGCTGGCGATTGTCGGCACCATGAACCTGATTGGGGTGAAATGGTTCGCCGAAATGGAGTTCTGGTTCGCGCTGGTGAAAGTACTGGCGATCGTTATTTTCCTCGTGGTCGGCGTCGTTTTCCTGGGCAGCGGCAAGCCGCTGGACGGCAATGCGACCGGCTTCCATTTGATCTCCGATAACGGCGGGATGTTCCCGCACGGCTTGCTGCCGGCGCTGGTGCTGGTGCAGGGCGTGGTCTTCGCCTTCGCCTCTATCGAGCTGGTGGGCATTGCCGCCGGCGAATGCAAAGAGCCGAAAAAGGTGCTGCCGAAGGCGATTAATAGCGTTATCTGGCGTATCGGTCTGTTCTATGTCGGCTCCGTCGTGCTGCTGGTGCTGCTGCTGCCCTGGAACGCCTATCAGGCGGGACAAAGCCCGTTCGTCACCTTCTTCTCTAAGCTGGGCGTGCCTTATATTGGCAGCATTATGAATATCGTGGTGCTGAGCGCCGCGTTATCGAGCCTGAACTCCGGCCTTTACTCCACCGGACGTATTCTGCGCTCAATGGCGATGGGCGGCTCCGCGCCGCAATCGCTGGCGAAGATGAGCAGCCAACAGGTGCCGTATGCCGGTATTCTGGTGACGATCGCCGTCTATGTAGTGGGCGTGGTGCTGAACTATTATGTGCCGTCGCAGGTGTTTGAGATCGTACTGAACATTGCGTCGCTGGGCATTCTGTCGACCTGGGCCTTCATTATCGTTTGTCAGATGCGTCTGCGTAAGGCGATTAAAGAGGGCAAGGCGGATGACGTCAGCTTCAAGCTGCCGGGCGCGCCGGTCACCTCATGGTTGACGTTGCTGTTCCTGCT
Source organism: Mixta calida (assembly GCF_002953215.1). Taxonomy (NCBI): domain Bacteria; kingdom Pseudomonadati; phylum Pseudomonadota; class Gammaproteobacteria; order Enterobacterales; family Erwiniaceae; genus Mixta; species Mixta calida. Next base: position 3,221,686 of record NZ_CP026378.1, on the reverse strand, counting down.
TAGCGTGCTGGTGCTGATGGCGTTCGACTACCCGAACGGCACCTTTACCGTGGCCTCAATTCCATTGATCGCCGTGGTGCTGATTCTGGGCTGGTTTGGCGTGCGCAAGCGCGTTCATGCCATCGCTATGACGGAGCATGATCACCATGAACCGGCCGCATCGGAGCAGCAAGCTGCCTCGCTGAATGAGCATCCCTCTAAGTAAGCTTTTCTTCTGGCGGACGAAACAGTCGTCCGCCGCTTACCCGCCCGTTTTATTCTGCAAATACCAGACCGCCGCTTCGACGCGCGACTTCAGCTGTAACTTTTTCAGCAGATGCTTTACATGCACCTTTACTGTGCTTTCGGTGATATTGAGCTTACGGGCAATGGTTTTATTCGGCAGCCCGCGGGCGATTTGCCGCAGAATATCGTGTTCCCGGCGCGTCAGCTGTTGAATATCGCGCTGAGCCGCGGGCGGTGTTTCGCGCAAGCTGCTGATCAATACCGTCGCTAAAGCGTCGCTTAACACCATCTGACCGGCGGCCGCCTGATGCAGTGCTGTCAGCAGCGCCTCCGGCTCCATATCCTTCAACAGATAGCCGTCTGCGCCGCGCTTCAGCGCGTTGACCACATCTTCTTCATCATTAGAAACGGTAAACACGACGATGCGGCCCGACAGGTCAATGCGTCGCAGACGGTCGAGGGTTTCCAGACCGTTAATGCCCGGCATATTTAAATCGAGCAAAATCAGGTCAGGATCGTGCTGTTCGGCCAGCGTGATACCCTGTTCGCCATTGCCTGCTTCGGCGATCACCTGTAACTGCGGATCGAGGCTAATAAGCTGCTTAACGCCATTACGCAGCATAGGATGATCATCAATCAGAAGGATGGTGGCGGCGTCATGGGTGGTCATAATGGCTCCGGTTAATCATGGTGTGGACGGCAGCGGCGAGGTCTGATAAAGCGTGACGAGAGGTTGGTTCTCAGGCGAGAGGCTGCCTGTCGACCGCTATTTTTCATTATTCTTAATTTTTCCTTTATACCTCTAAGGGAGTATCACCAATGAAACAAAAAACGGCTTAAAATCTTTAAAACAGTGCGTTTTATTTTTTTAACGGCTTGTTTTTTAGCATAATAATAATGCCACAGCTTCTACTCATTTAGTAGACTGGACGCACTGGCAGGCTAAAACTAACTGTTTCCCCGTTGATTTATGTCAACTCCGCGCGCTAATCGACCCGGCAGGATGTGCGCAGTTTTCATTCCTTTACCGGGGTTGTTATGTCAAATTTAGCCACGCCATCAGAAAAAAAAGCATCGGGCGCCGTCATTCAGGACTGGCGGCCGGAAGATGCCCAGTTCTGGCAGCAGTGCGGTAAACGCATCGCCAGTCGTAACCTGTGGATTTCCGTTTTTTGCCTGCTGTTGGCATTCTGCGTCTGGATGCTGTTCAGCACCGTTGCCGTTAATTTAAATAAGGTCGGCTTTAACTTTACTACCGATCAGCTCTTTCTGTTAACGGCGCTGCCTTCCGTTTCCGGCGCGCTTCTGCGCGTCCCTTATTCCTTTGTTATTCCCCTGGTCGGCGGCCGCCGCTGGACCGCTTTCAGCACCGGCTTTCTGCTGTTGCCCTGCGTTTGGCTTGGTTTCGCCGTGCAGAACCCGGAAACGCCTTTCGCTATTTTCATCGTAATCTCGCTGCTGTGCGGTTTCGCGGGCGCGAACTTCGCCTCCAGCATGGGCAATATCAGCTTTTTCTTTCCAAAGGCGCAGCAGGGCGGCGCGCTGGGTATCAACGGCGGCCTGGGCAACCTGGGCGTGAGCGTGATGCAGCTGCTGGCGCCGGTTGCCATCTCTTTTGCGATTTTTGACTTCTTTGGCGGCCATGGCCAGGTCACCGCCGACGGCAGCCAGATGTGGCTGGAAAACGCCGCCTGGATTTGGGTGCCGCTGCTGCTGATCGCCACTATCGCCGCCTGGTTCGGCATGAACGATCTCGCCGCCTCGAAAGCCTCGCTGCGTCAACAGCTGCCGGTACTGAAGCGCGCGCATCTCTGGGGCCTGAGCCTGCTCTATCTCGCCACGTTCGGCTCGTTTATCGGTTTTTCCGCCGGTTTCGCCATGCTGTCGAAAACGCAGTTCCCGGATATTGTGATCATGAAGTACGCCTTCTTCGGTCCGCTGCTGGGCGCGCTGGCGCGTTCCGCTGGCGGCGTGATCTCCGACCGCTTCGGCGGCGTACGGGTTACGCTGATTAACTTCATCGTTATGGCGCTGTTCACCGCGCTGCTGTTCCTGGCGCTGCCTGGCGAGGGTGACGCGGGTTCCTTCCCGATGTTCTTCGGCATCTTTATGGTGCTGTTCTTAACCGCAGGCCTCGGCAGCGGCTCGACCTACCAGATGATCGCGGTGATTTTCCGCAAAATCACCTGGGATAAAGTCAAAGCGCGCGGCGGCAGCGATAAAGAGGCGCAGCAGGAAGCGGTGACCGATACCGCAGCGGCGCTCGGCTTTATCTCTGCGATTGGCGCAGCGGGAGGCTTCTTCATTCCGCAAACCTTCGGCATCTCTCTGGCGATGACCGGTTCGCCAGCCGGCGCCATGAAAATCTTCCTGGTGTTCTACGTGATTTGCATCCTGATCACCTGGCTGGTTTACGGCCGTAAAGCGGCGCGTTAATCGCTACTACCGGCTCTGTTTCTGGCAGAGCCGGTTTTTATTTGTCGCCTCGCCGTCCGCACTCTACTCCCAAATAGCCAGCAAAAAGCCAGACTTATTATCCATAGCGATAGTAAGGCTATTTAAGCAATAAATTCATGGAGTTATAGCAGGATACAAGGTGCCACTTTAGTGGTAGTCGGCGTGGCGCGGTCGGGACGGCAAAGGAGCTGACTTGATCGCAATCAAGCGCCCAACGCCGTCAGCTCAGTAGGCTGACGCCTATCACCAAAAGCAATGTCGTTTAGCCATTTATAACAACACCGAGCCTTCAGGAGAATTCCAGATGAGCAAATTTCTGGATCGGTTTCGCTACTTCAAACAGCTAGCTGAACCTTTTTCTGGTCAACATGGCCAGACACTCAACACTAACCGGGACTGGGAAGATGGTTACCGTAGCCGTTGGCAGCATGACAAAATCGTGCGCTCCACGCACGGCGTCAACTGCACCGGTTCCTGTAGCTGGAAAATCTACGTCAAAAACGGTCTCGTCACCTGGGAAACGCAGCAAACCGATTATCCGCGCACCCGCCCGGATCTGCCGAATCACGAGCCTCGCGGCTGCCCGCGCGGCGCCAGCTACTCCTGGTATTTATATAGTGCCAATCGCCTGAAATATCCACTGATGCGCAAGCGCCTGGTGAAATTATGGCGTGAAGCGAAAGCGCAGCACAGCGATCCGGTCGACGCATGGGGCTCGATCGTTAACGATGCGGAAAAAGCGAAAAGCTACAAAGTGGCGCGCGGGCGCGGCGGTTTTGTGCGCTCCAGCTGGCAGGAAGTGAATGAAATTATCGCGGCGGCCAACGTCTGGACTGCGAAAACCTTCGGCCCGGACCGTATCGTCGGCTTCTCGCCGATTCCGGCGATGTCAATGGTTTCCTATGCGTCGGGCGCGCGCTACCTGTCGCTGATCGGCGGCACCTGCCTTAGCTTCTACGACTGGTACTGCGACCTGCCGCCCGCCTCGCCGATGACCTGGGGCGAGCAGACCGACGTGCCGGAATCGGCCGACTGGTATAACTCCTCCTATATTATCGCCTGGGGCTCCAACGTGCCGCAGACGCGTACGCCGGACGCCCACTTCTTTACCGAAGTGCGTTACAAAGGCACCAAAACCGTGGCGGTCACGCCGGACTATGCGGAAGTCGCCAAGCTGTGCGATCTCTGGCTGAATCCGAAGCAGGGCACCGACAGCGCGATGGCGCTGGCGATGGGCCACGTGATGCTGAGAGAGTTCCATCTCGATCGCGAAGTCAGCTATTTCCGCGACTACGTGCGCCGCTACACCGACATGCCGATGCTGGTAATGCTGGAGCCGCGCGACGGTGGCTACTACGCGGCGGGCCGCATGCTGCGCGCCAGCGATCTGGTGGACAACCTCGGCCAGGAAAACAACCCGGAATGGAAAACCATCGCCATCGACGGCCTGAGCGGTGAACTGGTCGCGCCGTTAGGCTCTATCGGCTACCGCTGGGGCGAAGAGGGCAAATGGAACCTGGAAGCGCGCGAAGGTCAGTCGCAGCGTGAGGTTGAGCTACAGCTGAGCCTGCTCGGCAGCCACGATGAGGTGGCGGACGTCGGCTTCCCGTACTTCGGCGGCGCCGAAAGCGAACATTTCAACAGCGTGGCGCTGGATGAAATCATGCTGCATAAGCTGCCGGTCAAGCGCCTGAAACTGGCCGACGGCAGCGAAGCGCTGGTCACCAGCGTCTACGATCTGACGATGGCTAACTACGGTCTGGATCGCGGCCTCGACGACGCTAACTGCGCCGCCAGCTACGATGAGATTAAAGCCTATACGCCAGCCTGGGCGGAAAAAATCACCGGCGTTTCCCGCCATCAGATGATCCGCATCGCGCGCGAGTTCGCTGAAAACGCGGAAAAAACCCACGGTCGTTCGATGATCATCGTCGGCGCGGGCATGAACCACTGGTTCCATATGGATATGAACTACCGCGGGCTGATAAATATGCTGGTCTTCTGCGGTTGCGTAGGGCAGAGCGGCGGCGGCTGGGCGCACTATGTCGGCCAGGAAAAACTGCGTCCGCAGACCGGCTGGACTCCGCTGGCGTTTGGCCTTGACTGGCAGCGTCCGCCACGCCATATGAACGGCACCTCGTTCTTCTACAACCACTCCAGCCAGTGGCGTCATGAAACTGTAGCCACCGAAACGCTGCTGTCGCCGCTGGCGGACAAGTCGCGCTTCCAGGGCAGCCTGATCGACTTCAACGTGCGCGCCGAACGCATGGGCTGGCTGCCGTCCGCGCCGCAGCTGGCGACCAACCCGCTGCATATTGCGGCGAAAGCGGCCGCAGCGGGTCAGACGCCGGTTGACTATACCGTCGAGAGCCTGAAAAACGGCGCGCTGCGCTTTGCCGCCGAGCAGCCCGACAACCCGCAGAACTTCCCGCGCAACCTGTTTGTCTGGCGCTCCAACCTGCTCGGCTCCTCCGGCAAAGGTCATGAGTATCTGCTCAAGTACCTGCTGGGCACCGAAAACGGCATTCAGGGCAAAGACCTGGGCGAGCAGGGCAGCGTGAAGCCGCAGGAAGTGGAATGGCAGGATAATCCCAGCGTCGGCAAACTCGATCTGGTGGTGACGCTCGATTTCCGCATGTCCAGCACCTGTCTCTACTCCGATATCGTGCTGCCGACCGCCACCTGGTACGAAAAAGACGATATGAATACCTCGGATATGCATCCGTTTATTCATCCGCTCTCCGCCGCCGTCGATCCCGCCTGGGAAGCGAAAAGCGACTGGGAAATTTATAAAGGCATCGCGAAACGCTTCTCTGAAGTGTGCGTTGGGCATCTTGGCAAAGAGACCGACGTGGTGACGCTGCCGATACAGCACGACTCCGCCGCTGAGCTGGGACAGCCGTTCGGCGTAAGTGAGTGGAAGAAAGGCGAATGCGATCTGATTCCGGGCAAAACCGCGCCGCATATTATCGCCGTTGAGCGTGACTATCCGGCCACCTGGGAGCGCTTCACCTCTCTTGGTCCGCTGATGGACAAGCTGGGCAACGGCGGCAAAGGCATCAGCTGGAATACCCAGACTGAAGTCGACCTGCTGAAGAAACTCAACTATGTCAAAGCGGAAGGGCCGGCAGCCGGTCGTCCGAATATCGACAGCGCTATCGACGCCGCAGAGGTGATCCTGACGCTGGCGCCGGAAACCAATGGCCACGTAGCGGTAAAAGCCTGGGGCGCGCTGAGCAAAATCACCGGGCGTGACCATACGCATCTGGCGCTGAACAAAGAAGAGGAAAAAATCCGCTTCCGCGATATTCAGGCGCAGCCGCGTAAAATCATCTCCAGCCCGACCTGGTCCGGCCTGGAAGATGAGCACGTCTCCTATAACGCCTGCTACACCAACATCCATGAGCTGATTCCGTTCCGTACCCTCAGCGGCCGTCAGCAGCTTTATCAGGATCATGAGTGGATGCGCGCCTTCGGCGAAAGCCTGCTGGTCTACCGTCCGCCGGTGGATACCCGCGCCGCGCAGCCGCTGCTGAACCAGAAGCCGAACGGCAACCCGGAAAAAGCGCTCAACTTTATTACGCCGCACCAGAAGTGGGGCATCCACTCCACCTACAGCGACAACCTGCTGATGCTGACGCTGTCACGCGGCGGACCGATAGTCTGGATGAGCGAAGAAGATGCGCGCGAGCTGGGCATTCAGGATAACGACTGGATCGAAGCGTTCAACGCCAACGGCTCGCTGACGGCGCGCGCGGTGGTGAGTCAGCGCGTACCGGCCGGGATGACCATGATGTACCACGCGCAGGAACGTATCGTGAATATTCCTGGCGCGGAAATCACCGGTCAGCGCGGCGGTATCCATAACTCAGTAACGCGCGTTTACCCGAAACCGACGCATATGATCGGCGGCTACGCGCAGCTCTCTTACGGCTTCAACTACTACGGAACGGTAGGTTCAAACCGTGATGAATTTGTGGTGGTGAGAAAAATGAACAATGTCAATTGGTTGGACGGTGAAGGCAACGACGAGTGCCAGGGTACCCGTCAGGAGGCGCAGCAATGAAAATTCGTTCGCAAGTCGGTATGGTGTTAAACCTCGACAAATGCATCGGCTGTCATACCTGTTCGGTTACCTGTAAAAACGTCTGGACTAGCCGCGAGGGCATGGAATACGCCTGGTTTAACAACGTCGAAAGCAAACCGGGCGTCGGCTATCCGCGCGCCTGGGAAGATCAGGAGAAATGGAAGGGCGGCTGGATCCGTAAAATCAACGGTCAGTTGCAGCCGCGCATGGGCAGTCGCGTCGGCGTGCTCTCCAAAATCTTCGCCAACCCGGACGTACCGGCGCTGGATGATTACTACGAGCCGTTCGATTTCGATTATCAGCATCTGCACAACGCGCCGGAAGGCAAACATCAGCCGATCGCCCGTCCGCGTTCGCTGATCACCGGCCAGCGCATGAAGAAAATCGAAAACGGCCCGAACTGGGAAGAGATCCTCGGCGGCGAGTTCTCCAAACGCTCCCAGGATAAGAACTTCGACAACATCCAGAAAGAGATGTACGGCCAGTTCGAAAACACTTTCATGATGTACCTGCCGCGTCTGTGCGAACACTGCCTGAACCCGGCCTGCGTCGCCACCTGTCCCAGCGGCGCTATCTATAAGCGCTCGGAAGACGGCATCGTGCTGATCGATCAGGACAAATGCCGCGGCTGGCGTATGTGTCTGACCGGCTGCCCGTATAAAAAAATCTACTTCAACTGGAAAAGCGGCAAGTCAGAAAAATGTATCTTCTGCTATCCGCGCATCGAAGCGGGCCAGCCGACCGTTTGCTCTGAAACCTGCGTTGGCCGCATCCGCTATCTCGGCGTGCTGCTGTACGATGCGGACCGCATTGAACAGGCGGCCGCGGTGGAGAACGAGCAGGATCTCTACCAGAGCCAGCTCGACGTCTTCCTCGACCCGCACGATCCGGCAGTGATTGAGCAGGCGCTGAAAGATGGCGTGCCGCAGAGCGTTATTGACGCGGCGCAGAAATCGCCGGTGTACAAAATGGCGATGGACTGGAAGCTGGCGCTGCCGCTGCACCCGGAATACCGCACGCTGCCGATGGTCTGGTACGTGCCGCCGCTGTCGCCGATTCAGTCCGCCGCCGACGCGGGCGTGCTGGACCAGCAAGGCGTGCTGCCGGATGTGGAAAGCCTGCGCATTCCGGTGCAGTACCTGGCGAACCTGCTGACCGCGGGCGATACCGCGCCGGTGCTGCTGGCGCTGAAGCGCATGCTGGCGATGCGTCACTACAAACGCGCGGAAAGCGTGGATGGCGTGATCGACACCAGCGCGCTGGAACAGGTCGGCCTGACCGAGGCCCAGGCGCAGGAGATGTACCGCTACCTGGCGATCGCCAACTACGAAGATCGCTTCGTGATTCCTTCCAGCCACCGTGAGCTGGCGCGCGAAGCGTTCCCGGAAAGCAAAGGCTGCGGCTTCAGCTTCGGCGATGGCTGCCACGGCAGCGACAGCAAATTCAACCTGTTCAATACGCGCCGCATCGATGCCATCGACATCACGCGCCGCACTGAAAATCAGGGGGATGCCTCATGATTGCGTTACGCATTATTGCGCGTTTGCTGGACTATCCCGATCGGGCGCTGTTCGATCACCAGGCGGATCTGGAGGAGGCGCTGGCTGACGCCAGCGAGCTGAACGAAGCCCAGCGCGAACAGCTGCTGACGCTGCTGCGCGACTTCAGCGCCTGCCCGCTGCTCGATCTACAGGCCGACTACTGCGAGCTGTTCGATCGCGGCCGCGCCACTTCGCTGCTGCTGTTTGAACATGTGCATGGCGAGTCGCGCGATCGCGGCCAGGCGATGGTCGATCTGATGGAGCAGTATCGCGCCGCCGGTCTGGAGCTGGACAGCCGCGAGCTGCCCGATTTCCTGCCGCTCTACCTGGAGTATCTGAGCAGTCGCGAGCCGGAAACGGCGCGCGAAGGGCTGGTGGACATCGCGCCGATTCTGGCGCTGCTGAGCGCGCGTCTGCATCAGCGCAACAGCCGCTGGGCTGGCCTGCTCGATCTGCTGCTGGCAATCTCTGAAAGCGGCATCGCCGCCGAGGCGCTGGAGCCGCAGGTGACGCAGGAGGCGCGCGACGATACGCCGCAGGCGCTGGATGCGGTATGGGAAGAGGAGCAGATCCGCTTCCTCGGCGAACAGGGCTGCGCGTCAGCACAGCAGGAAGCGCACCAGCGCCGCTTTGCCGGCGCGGTTGCGCCACAGTATCTGGACGTGGCGCAAGCCACCACGGGAATGACAGGACGCTGATCATGCACTTCTTGAATCTGTTTTTCTTTAATATCTATCCTTATCTGGCCGGTACGGTATTTCTGGTCGGCAGCTGGCTGCGTTATGACTATGGGCAGTACAGCTGGCGCGCCGGGTCCAGTCAGATGCTGGATAAAAAGGGGATGCGCCTGGCGTCGAACCTGTTCCATATCGGCATCATCGGCATCTTCTTCGGCCATCTGGTCGGGATGCTGACGCCGCACTGGATGTATGAATCCTTCCTGCCGATTGCTGTGAAACAGCAGCTGGCGATGGTGGCGGGCGGCATCTGCGGCGCGCTGACGTTGATCGGCGGCGCGCTGCTGTTGAAGCGCCGTCTCCTGAATCCGCGCGTGCGCGCCACCAGCAGCACCGGGGATATCCTGATCCTGACGCTGCTGGTGATTCAGGCGACGTTGGGCCTGCTGACCATTCCTTTCTCTGCTCACCATATGGACGGCAGCGAAATGATGAAGCTGGTGGGCTGGGCGCAGGCGGTGGTCACCTTCCAGTCCGGCGCGGCGGCGCATCTGGAAGGCGTGGCGCTGATTTATAAAATCCACATGGTGCTGGGCATGACGCTGTTCCTGCTGTTCCCGTTCTGCCGACTGGTGCATATCTGGAGCGCGCCGGTGGAATACCTGACCCGTCGCTATCAGCTGGTGCGTAATCGCCGCTGACAGCGCTTGCCGCAGACCTTCGGGTCTGCGGCATTTATTTTGCCCCCGTAAGCCCTCTCATCTCTCTTCCCGTTCAACCCAACCGACTTTGCTCGTCAGGAACCGGTCCTGCCGTTCGTCGTTCGCCATTGCACTGGCGCTGAAAACTTTTCCGGTTCATTAACCCTCTCCCGTCAGCTAAATTCCTGCATTCGGCGGCGGGAATTCGGATAGTTTTTCCGCGCGGGCGGTTTTATCATCGCTGACGCCTGTTCAATATACGGAGTCGCTATGGCCGCCCCAATCAAACTGATCAAAGAAAAGCTGCTGTCGGAAAACTGGTTTGTGCTGCGCAACTATACCTACGAACTCACTACCCGCAGCGGCGAAACGCTGCGCCATAAGCGAGAGGTGTACGACCGCGGCAACGGCGCCACGATTCTGCTTTATAATCGCCAGAAGAACAGCGTGGTGCTGATCCGTCAGTTTCGTATGGCTACCTGGGTCAACGGCAATGAGGACGGCATGCTGATCGAAACCTGCGCCGGGCTGCTGGATAACGATTCGCCGGAAGAGTGCATTCGCAAAGAGGCGATTGAGGAGACCGGCTACGCCGTCGGCAAGGTGGAGAAGCTGTTTGAGGCCTATATGTCGCCCGGCGGCGTAACCGAGCTGCTGCACTTTTTCGCCGCTGAATATGATGAGTCGCTGCGCGCCAACGCAGGCGGCGGCGTGGAAGATGAGTCGATTGAGGTGCTGGAAATGCCTTTCCCGCAGGCGCTGGCGATGGTGAAAAGCGGTGAAATCCGCGACGGCAAAACCATTATGCTGTTACAGCACGCGCTGGTCGCAGGCTGGCTGCGCGCCTGAGGCGTCAGCCTTGAGCGGACGGCGCATGCGGTCCGCTTCGGTGACGCCGATGCTGAAGGACGTTTTGTCGCCAGCGTTTTAACCGCCGACATCGCTGGCTGCGCCGCATTTATGCGCCATGTTCCGGCGGCGCCCAGGCGCGTCCGCCTCTCTTACCGCTTAGCTGGCGGCCACGATAGTATCCGGCTGGGCTAGCGCCTCGACCTGCAATGCCGGATAAGCGTGCAGCCGCGCCAGCGCATCGGCGTAGAGCGGCATGGAATTCGCCGCGCCGGGACGTTCTACGCAGAGCGAAGCATAGGCGGAAGCGAACAGCGCCGCCTGTTTCAACGGTTCGCCCGCCGCCAGCCGCGCGGCGAGCGCGCCGTTAAAGGCATCGCCCGCGCCGGTGCTGTCGGCAGGCTGCGCCGGAAACAGCGGAATGCGGTACATCGCCTCGCCGTCAGAAAGCAGCGCGCCCTGCATGCCCAGAGTAATAATCAACTGCCGCACCCCTTTGCGATGCAGCGCCGTCGCCGCGCGCATCGCATCGTCAATATCGCTGACGTCAACGCCGCTCAGCAGCGTCGCTTCGGTGCTGTTAGGCGTCAGCAGATCGACCTTGCGCAGCAGCGCGTCGCTCACCTTTTGCCAGGGCGCCGGATTAAGAATCACAAAGGTGCCCGCCGCGCGCGCGATGTCCACCATTCGCTGAATAGCGCTCAGGTTATTTTCCAGCTGCATCAGCAAAATATTGGCGGCAGCGACGGTCGGCTGGCAGCGCGCCACCTCCGCCGCGGTGACGGTAAGATTGGCGCCGGGATACACCGAAATCATATTCTCCGCGTCGTCGCCCGCCACGTAAATCAGCGCGTTGCCGGTGGGCTTCTCTTTACAGGTAAACAGCGTAATGGCGTCGAAGCCTGTTTTTTCCAGGTGGCGTCGGGCGAACTGGCCGAAATCGTCCTGGCCGACCTTGCCAATATAGTGAACGCGCGCGCCAGCGCGCAGCGCTGCGGTGGCCTGATTCGCCCCTTTGCCGCCCGGCCCCATCATACTGTGACGCGCGATCAGCGATTCGCCCGGCAGCGGAAAGCGGGCCATACCCGCGACAATATCGAGATTGAACGAGCCGAAAACACACACTTTGCCTTTCATGCGGGCCTCCTGAAGTGGCGCTCGGCGGCCAGGCAGGCGCCGCGGCAGCCGGTTTGATCGGTTACGCTGCTGAATATCAGCTGTAGCCCCTGTCGGGTCACCGGCGGACGCAGATGGCTGAAAATCGTTTCGCGCAGCGCCACAAGCGGAAAGTCCGCCATCCCCAGCACGCCACCGCCGAGGATCAGATAAGCGGGATCGAGAATGTTCATTTCACCGGCGATGGTTTGCCCCAGACGCTGAATAAAATCCTGAAGCGCGGGAGCGTCGCCGTGACGGGTAAACAGTTGCGCCAGCGGCGTTGCAGGCTGATTCTCCGCCGCCCAGCGCGCCAGCCAGCTGCCGGAGGTCAGCGTCTCGACGCAGCCCCGGTTGCCGCACGGGCAGGGCAGCAGGTTGTCGCGCCAGGGAATGTGGCCGATTTCGCCTGCGCCGCCGTGTTCGCCGTGATAGAAGCGACCATTCAGCCACAGGCTGTTGCCCATGCCGGTGCCGAGATAGAGCCCGACGGCGCTGTCGGGCAGCGTCTCCAGCTGCATTAAATCCCACAACAGCAGATGATTGACATCCTTATCCATCGCCACCGGCACGCCCAGCCGCTGTGTCAGCAGCGCGGCGACCGGCTGGTTATCCAGCGCCTGGATAAAGGGCAGGGAGATCACCTGCTGGCGGTCGCGGCTCAAAATTCCCGGCAGCCCCAGCATCACGCCGCTGACCGGCTGCCGCTCCAGCGTGGCGTCGATCAGCGCGGCGAGCGCCTCCAGCGCCTGCGGCGTCTGCGCCCAGCTGGCGGTCGGCACTTTGCGAAAATCGGACCATTCATGCCGCGCATCCATCAGCAGCAGGCGGGTGCTGGTGCCGCCAATATCGATGCCAAGCCATCGCTCTGTCATGCCGACTCCCGCAGCAGGCCCTGCGCCTGAGTAATGTTGCCCATCATCGTCTCCCAGGCGGTTTCCAGATTGTCATGCAGGTTGAACAGGCCGGAGGTGCCGACAATCAGCACCTCCGCGCCCGCCTCCAGCAGCGTCGCGTAGGTTTTCTGATTGCAGGAGCCGTCGATTTCTATCAGGTAGCGATAGCCGTGCTGCGCCTTCAGCGCCTTCAGCTCCGCAATCTTGCTGACCATCTCCGGGATAAAAGGCTGACCGGCGTAGCCCGGATCGACCGTCATCACCGTGATCTTATCGAGCAGGTGAATATAGTGATGGATCCAGGAGACCGGCGTCGCCGGGTTCAGCACCACGCCCGGCTTTTTACCCAGCGCGCGGATCTGGTTGATCACCCGGAAGGCGTCGCGGTTGATGGTCTCCGCATGCGGGCAGATAAAATCGGCGCCCGCCTGCGCTACCGCCGGAATAAAGTCGGTGGGATTTTCCACCATCAGATGCACGTCGATCGCCACCGGCGTGTGCGGGCGTATCTGTTCGATAAAAAAGGGCGACAGCGTAATGTTTTTCACATAGTGGCCATCCATGATGTCCACGTGAAGAAAGTCCGCCCGCGAATTAAGCACCGACAGCTGCTGCTTAATTTCCATCAGGTTCATACACATCAGCGAAGGGGAGATCTGGATACGCATTACACTTCCTTTTTTTCAGTTAAGTGGGGCAAAGAGGCGCGCGGCTGGCGGCGGCGCAGCGCCAGAAAATGCTGTAAGCGGCCTTTTGCGCGTTTGATGGCCAGCACCAGAATCAACACCACGCCCCACATGGCGAGACTGAAGTGCTGACTGATATTTAACAGGCTGAAGCCGGTAGAGAGGATCTGCAGCGCCAGCAGCGCCAGCACCACGCCGGTGACGCGGCCGAAGCCGCCGTTGGGATCGGCGCCGCCGAGAATGATCGCCAGCACCGTCAGCAGCAGATAGGCGTCGCCGTAGCCCATGCGCGCGGAATTGAAGCGCGCCATCATCACCAGCCCGGCGAGCACGCAGAGCCAGCTGGAGATGACATAGACCACAATCAGCATGCGGTGCGTATTGACGCCGCTAAACCAGGTGGCGTTGATATTACTGCCGCCCATGTAGATACATTTGCCGGTGCGGGTTTTGCCGAGAAACAGCGCCAGCAGCGCGGCGGCGGTGATAAACAGCCACAGCGGCAGCGGCGCGCCGAACAGGGTGTCGGCGCCCAGCGCGCGCACCACCTCCGGCATGCCGCTGACTGCCGCGCCTTTGGTCAGCCAGATGCCGACGCCGTTCAGCGTAATCATGGTGGCGAGCGTCACCAGAATTGGGTGGGCCCCGATGCGTGTCACCATCAGGCCGGTAATGACCCCGATCAGCGTGGCGATCAGCAGCGCGCCCAGCAGGGCCAGCGCCATCCACAGCAGCTGCATCGCCGTTCCGGCGCCGACCGGCAGGAAATGAAGCAGCGTCCAGGCGATAAACAGGCTGGTGAGATTGGCGGTGGCGATAATCGCCAAATTCAGGCCGCCGCTGAGGATGGCGATAAACATCCCCAGCGTCAGCAGGCCGAGCTCCGGCAGCTGAAAAGCCATGCTCATAAAGGTGGCGCCGGTAAAGAAGCGTCCCGGCAGCAGCACGGCGAACAGCGCCAGCGACAAAGCGATAAGCAGCAGCAGCCCGCTGTTGGTGCCGTCGGGCAGCCAGGTATGGCGTGGTTTCATGGTCTGTTCTCCCGCCCGATCAGACAAAGCTGACATCGGTCTCTTTGCGTTTTTTGTAATGGGTGACGGCGATGGCGATCATGATGACGCCGCCCACCACGATGTTCATGAAGTAGTTGGAGACGCCGATCAGGTTGAGGCCGTTCTTCAGAATGGCGATAAGAAAAACGCCCATTAAGGTGCCGGTGACCGTGCCTTTGCCGCCCATCAGGCTGGCGCCGCCCAACACCGTCGCGGCCAGAACGTCCAGCTCGCCGCCGACCAGCGCGTTGGGCACCACTTCGCCCATGCGGTAGACTTGCAACAGGCCGCCGATCGCCGCCATCGCCCCCAGCCAGCCGTAGGCGAACAATGTAACCAGCGTGACACGGATGCCGACGCGCCGCGCCGATTCGGCATCGCCGCCCACGGCGTAGAGCTGGCGGCCCAGATGGGTTTTATTCAGCAGCAGCCAGCCGATCGCGGCGATAATCAGCATCATCACCAGCGGCAAACCGATCTGATAATGCTGGCCGTTAAGGGTGAAGGGCAGCACCTCGCGCAGCGTCGTCCACCACTCCGGCAGCTCATACAGGCTGCGGCCATCCGTCAGCCAGATCAGCAGGCCGAACAGCAGCGACTGCATGCTGATGGTGATAATGATCGAGACCACGCGCAGCGAGGTGATCAGCAGCGCGTTAATCACGCCGAACAGCGTGCCGCACAGCAGCGCCAGCAGAATACTCAGCAGCGCATTGTCGAACTGATAATGGATAAACAGGCTGGCGATCAGGTACTGCACCACCGAGGCGACGGCGGCGAAAGAGATATCGATGCCGCCGGTCACCAGCACCACAAACA
Source organism: Mixta calida (assembly GCF_002953215.1). Taxonomy (NCBI): domain Bacteria; kingdom Pseudomonadati; phylum Pseudomonadota; class Gammaproteobacteria; order Enterobacterales; family Erwiniaceae; genus Mixta; species Mixta calida. The sequence continues at coordinate 3,206,541 of NZ_CP026378.1, read as the reverse complement.
GACCCAGCGCGAAAATGCCGGTCACGGCGTAGCTTTCCGCCAGATCGAGCAGGTTCTGCACGCTGAGGAACTGATCGCTGGCCAGCGAGAAAAAGATCGTAAAGGCCAGCAGCACCCAGGCGAGCCAGCCCTGACTGCTTTGCGGTTTTAAAAAGGATAAATCAGGCATTGATCACCTCCTGCAGCTGCTGTTGCGCCACGTTGCCCGGCAGATACTCGTCGTGGATGGCGCCGTCGCGAAAATGAAGGATGCGGTCGCAGTTGTACCAGACCTCCGGCACTTCGTCGGATATCAGGATGATGGCGAGCCCCTCCTGCGCCAGCTGATGGATCAGCTGATAAATGCTCGCTTTCGCCCCGACGTCGACGCCGACGGTAGGCGAATCGAGGATCAGAATACGCGGCTGCGTCAGCACCCATTTCGCCAGCACGATTTTCTGCTGATTACCGCCCGACAGCGTGGAGATCGCCTGATCGGGATCGGCGACGCGCACGCCGAGCTGCTGGATCCATTGCAGAATCAGCTTGTTTTTGCGGTACTCGTCGATCAGATGGAAGCGGTTTTGCAGCCGGTCGAGAATCGACAGCACCATGTTGTCCGCCACCGACTGCTGCTGCACCAGCCCCAGCGTCAGGCGATCCTCCGAGACGTAGCCGATGCCCGCTTTGATGGCATCCTCATGGCTGCGGAAACGCACCGGCTTGCTGTCGAGCCAGATCTTGCCGCTGTCGGGCCGCGTCATGCCGAACAGCGACAGCGCCAGTTCGGTGCGTCCCGATCCCAGCAGCCCGCACAGCCCCAGCACTTCGCCCTCATGCAGGCAAAAGCTGATATCGCGGTACTGACCGGCACGCGACAGCTTCTCTACTTCCAGCAGCGTGCGCTGGTGGCGCGCCGTCGGCGCCTTGAGCTGATAGTCGAGCTTCAGACCAGTCATCAGCTCCGTCAGCCGCTGGCTGCTCATCTCCGCGGCGGGCCAGCATCCGATGCAGCTGCCGTCGCGGATCACCGTTACGCGATCGGAAATTTCCAGCACCTCATCCAGCCGGTGACTGACGAATACCACGCAGATCCCTTTCTCTTTCAGGTAGCGCACGGTGCGCAGCAGCTGGTTGACCTCGGTGCGCGTCAGCGATGCGGTCGGCTCATCCATGATCACCAGCTTCGCCTCCGCGACCAGCGCGCGGCAGATCGCTACCTGCTGACGCTGAGCGATGGAGAGCGCCGCGACCTTCTCATCCAGCCTGAGCGTAAAGCCCAGTTCATTGACGATGCGCTCGGCGCTGGCGCGCAGGTGACGCGCGCTGTACCAGCCAAACAGTCCGTTGAGGTTATGCTCGAAGGCGATGTTCTCCGCCACGCTCAGGTTGGGAAACAGCGACAGGTCCTGGTAGATCACCTGAATGCCGAAATCGCGCGCCTGCTTCGGCGTCAGGCGCGGCAGGCTGTCGCCATCTTCCAGCCGGATTTGCGCGCCGTTATCCGGCGCGTAAACGCCGGAGATAATTTTAATCAGCGTGCTTTTGCCGCAGCCGTTGGTGCCGGCCAGGCAGTGAACTTCTCCCGCCATCAGCGTGAGCGATACGGCTTTCAGGGCGCGATTGCCGCCAAAGGTTTTCGACAGATTTTCCAGCGCGATCAGCGCCCGTGGCTCGCTCTGTTTCATGGTTACAGCCCCATTTTGACCAGCTTCGGCAGGTTGGCTTTATCCAGACTTTCGCTATTGTTGCCGAGCAGCGTATGGTTGGCGGCGTCTACCTTGACGCTGCCCAGGCCTTCGATGGTCATGCCGTCGGTAATCGGCTCTTTTTTCTGCATCATGTCGGCGATGCGCACGAAGACTTCACCAGCGGTCATCGGGTTCCAGATAAAGCCGCCTTTAATGGCGTCACGCTTCACCAGCGAAGCGCCCTGGCCCGGACTGAACGCGCCGATTACGCAGATCTGTTTGGTTTTATTGCGGTTCAGCACCGCGCGGCCCGCACCGATCGGCCCCTGCGATCCGAACGCCATAATGCCTTTCAGATCGGGATACTTGGACATCAGCTCGTTGGTGGTGCGGATGGAGTCATCCAGCGATTCGCCGACGCCGAATTTATCCGTCACCAGCTGCATTTTGGGATAATGCTGCTGCTGATATTTCAGCGCTGCGTCGGTCCACTGCTGATGCAGCGGCACCGTCAGGCTGCCGACGTACATGGCGTACTTGCCCTCTTCATGCATGCACTGCGCCAGCGCCTTCATATGGTTGATGCCGTGGGTATCGGCGTCGATCAGTTCGAAATCCCAGTCGGCATATTTTTGACCGGGCGACTCATGGGTGATGATTTTGATGCCGGCGTCGTGGGCGCGCTTCAGCACCGGCTCCAGCACCTGCGGATCGTTGGGCACCACGCCGATGATATCGACCTTTTGCGCAATCAGATCTTCGATGGCGCGCACCTGCAGCGCTGGATCGGCGGCGGTGGGGCCAACCTGCCAGGCGTCGATGCCGCGTTTCGCCGCCTCGCTTTTAATGCCTGCCTCCATTGCGTTGAACCAGGGAATGCCGCCGATTTTCACCACGATGCCCATACGCAGTTTTTCGGCGGCGAAAGCCGGAGAGGCAGCGAACAGCGCGAGCAGGGCACAGAGGGTAAGGTTTTTTTTCATCGTATCTCCGTCGGGTTGCGTCAGTAATTAATCAGCTGTACGGACTGCGAACGCTGTGAACAATCGATAACGTTCACGCCGTTCCACGCCAGTTCCTGCTGTAAAGCTTTATCTTTCAGGCTGTCGGTAATCAGAAAATCCACATCGCGGTAATGGCAAATTCGGGCGAAAGAGGGCCGGGAAAATTTGCTGGCGTCCATCAGCAGATATTTTCTTTCGGCGGCCAGCAGCATCTGCTGTTTTAAATGCGCGCCATTTTCGTTGCCTTCGCGTAAATAACCGTCGCCGCCCATCCCGCTACAGGAAAAAAAGATTTTATTGATCAAAAATTCCTTTAACGGTAATTCCGCCACCACGCCATGAAAATCTTCGTAGCGGTCGGAATATTCGCCACCAAGACAAATGGTGCGAATATGGCTTTTTACCGCCAGCGCCTGAATCGTGCGCAGGGAATTGGTTAATACGGTCAGCTCAATATCGGGCAGCTGCCGCGCCAGAAACCAGCAGGTGGTGCTGCTGTCGAGCAGCAGGCAGTCGCCGACCGAAATAAAATCAAGGGCGCGCTTAGCGATCTGCATTTTGGGCTGTTCGTTTTCATTCATGCGTTGGCGGAAAGTCGCCTCGTTTTCATTATGCAAATTACGGCTATGGTTATTATTTCCCTGGCGTCGTCGATTAATTACCGCGCCGCCGTGGCTACGCTGTAAAATACCGCTTCTTTCCAGCTGACTCAGGTCGCGGCGAATCGTTTCCTGCGAGACGCGACATAATTTAACCAGTTCGGCGACCAGCACCCGACCATTTAGATTTAATTCCTCAATGATTTTTCGCTGACGTTCAACAGGCAACATGATTTCCTCCGGTGCAATAAAAGTAATGGATAGCGGGATCGCAAAATGTGCCCTGGACAAAACTCCAGGGGCGAGAAAAACGCGACGGGTAAATAAGTGAGCGGCTTCCTGCTAATTATGCAAAAGAAGCTTCTTATTTCATTTAAGTGTGACTTTTGTCACAAATATCCCCCCTGTTTTGCCGTTGAGCTTCTATTAATGCCACAGCGAAATCTTTTTGGCAGGAAAAATAATATGACCGGTTATGCCCGTTTATGCGTATTTGACCGTTTGTGACGCCGCCGCAGAGTCCGAGAAATCTGATTGAGCTCGCGCGGAGGGCAAAGGATGATGAATCATGCCGTTACGTTAAACCCTGGTTTGTTCAAAGACGCTTCCGGCCTGTTTTCCCGCGCGGCGGGAGAAAGGCATGTTGAACCGTCGTCGTTGCGCTATCATCAATGAATTAATTTAGGGATCGGGTCATTAAATGCCTTACTGGATGAAATCGCTGTTGTTGCCTTTTCTTTTTATTGCCAGCGCGCAGGCGGCGCCGTTGCAGAAAACATTTACCGACTGGCAGATCACCTGTAATAACCTTAATTATTGTGTGGCGCGTAATATTCCCGGCGATAATGGCCTGGTGATGACCCTTTCCCGCCATGCCGGCGTCAACGATCGTCCGTTGTTGCGCATCGACTACGGCAACCGTTATACGGGCGAGCTGAAGGGCGCGGCGTTACAGGATAATTTATTGCTCGATCAGCAGCGTCTCAGGCCCGATTTTAAACACTGGACGGTCGAACCGCACCATCTGGCGACGGCGCACGCCATCGCCATCGACGAGTTTCTGGGGCAGATCATGAACGCCGATAATATTCAGGTGACATGGCGGCCGCAGGCAACCATTTCGCTGCATGGATTAAAAGCGGCGCTGCTGTTAATGGATGATATTCAGGGACGCGTCGGTAGCCTGAGCGCCTGGATTAAGCGCGGCAATCGCCCCGCCACGGATGTGCCGCCGGAGCCTGCGCCGCCCATGTTACGCACGCCAGAGCGGCCTCCCGCCGCGCTGACGCGCGAAGAAACGACCGGACTGATCGATTTCGGCACCTGGCGCGTCAACGCCGATGAGTGTTCGCTCGACCCGATGCGTCGCGAAGTGAGCGTGGCGCCGTTGACCGACAGCAAAGCATTGCTGTTGGTCAGCTGCGAAATGGGCGCCTACAACATGATCGATCTTGCTTTTGAAGTGACGCGCACACAGCCTTACCTGGCGCGCGGCCTGACGCTGACGCTGCCGTTCGTCCCGCCGACGCGCAGCGAAAAACAGATGGAAATTATCAACGCCGACTATGACGTCGCCACCGGACAGCTCTACACCTTTGCGAAAGGCCGGGGATTAGGCGACTGCGGCAACGCCACGCGCTGGCAGTTTAACGGGCAGGAGTTCGTTCTGGCGGAGTATGCGGAAGAGAGTACCTGCGACGCCTGGCACGGCAGCGACGACTGGCCGACGCTGTGGGTCAGCCAGCGCCCGACGCCGCCCCCTGCGCCGCAGGAGGGGTGAATTAGCGGGAAGCGGACTCGCCGCCCTGACCAATCGCCTGCACCATCATCGGCGATCCCGTTTTGTTGCCGACCAGCTCGCTCAGCAGATCGTTAACCCCGTCGCTCATGGCGCGGAAGCGCGTCAGATTGGTACGCGTCACCACCACGAACACGCCGACGTTATGCTGCGGCACCATCGCCATATAGGTGATAAAGCCGCCGCCGCCGCCGGTTTTCTGAATAATGCCCGGATGACCGTCGGCCGGCGCGATATAGACCCAGCCCATACCCAGCGCTTCCGCCTTGCCGGGCACATCCATGCCTTCCACCTTCGTCAGCTGGCTACGCTGATAGATCAGCGTTTGCAGACGATCGATCTGCGGCGTGCGCACGTTAATGTCCGAATTCAGGAACTGCTGCATCCAGCGGCCCATATCTTCCGGCGTTGAATAGACGCCGCCGCTGCCGATGGCGGCCAGCGTATTGCTGCAAGGGCTGGCGCCGCGCGCCGGCACCATTAGCCGTCCGCACTGCTCCGGCGAAGGGGTGAAAGTGGTGTCTTTCATCCCCAGCGGACGCGTAATCAGCTGACGAAACAGCGCGGGATAAGGCGTGCCCGCCGCGCGTGACAACGCGTCCGCCAGCAAATCATAAGCCAGGTTCGAGTAGGCGGCGCGTACGCCGGGCGGCGTCGTCAGCCGCGCCTGTTGCAGCCAGCTCCAGCGATCGCTTTTAGTCGGCCAGACGAAAACCGGACGGCCCGCTTTACCGCCGGGCTGTTCGCGCGGCAGGCCGCTGGTATGGGTCGAAAGATGGATCAGGCGCATCGGTTGACCGGCATAATCGGGCACGCGCATGCCCGGCGGCGCGTATTTCGCCAGCGGATCTTCCAGCTGAATGCGCCCCTGTTCGGCCATTTTCAGCATCACTTCGCTGGTCATCAGTTTACTGAGCGAGGCGATGCGAATCAGGGAATCTTTCTGCGGGCGTGTCTGATTGCCGGGACGGGTTTCGCCGAAGCTGGCGAAAACGCGCTGGTTGCCGTCTATCGCTACCAGCGCCATACCGGTAGCGGCGCTGCCGTAAAAGATATGTTCGGCATAGCGATCCACGATTTGTGAAGCCAACAGAGGATCGGGCGACGGGGTCGTCGCGGCCTGGCTACGTAGCGGCAGCGTAGCGAAGAGAGCGGCCAGCAGATAAAAACGAGTTTTCAACGGAGACAATATCCATCAGGTTAAGCGAAAGGTAAATTATAGTAATCGCTTTCCCGCCGACGGAAAGGGGGAACAACACTATTTTTTGCCGCTTAACTTCAGCGCCTGATGGCCGGCGATTCGGTTTGCGCAGGGCCCCACTTTGTCAAACGCTGTGTTACCGCAGGCCGCAATTCATTAAATGGATGGGATAAGGCCGCTGATGAAGCTGGAAGAGCGGCTGAGAGCGGACGGGAAGCCGCCTGTTTTATCAAACAAGCCGCGCAGCCTGTACGCGGCAGGGAAATGAAGGTTACAGCTCTTTATTTTCTTTGAGGTTCCAGCCCGATGCTGTTTCGGCGCCTTTGCCGCCTCTTTCCGTTTGCTCCCAGTACTGCTGACGTACTCTGGCTGCCTGGAAATGGTAAGCCATATTGATTTGCTCTCCGCCCGTGGAGCCGCTGTAGCTGATGTTCGTTAACAGCACTTCTTCAAGCGTGATGCGCATATATTCCATTTGCGGATCGCCTGCCTTGCAGGCGGAAAGCTCAACTTTAGTGATATGCCTGCCGGCGGCAAGATAACGTGTTACCGCAGGCGTTGCCCGATCGACGGGCGCGTTAACCGTGAGATCGCGCCAGGTGACCCGGCCTGCGCCGCCGCCGCCGCCCGTTTGCATATTGCCCGGCTGGCTGGCACCCCAGTTAAAACTGGACAGGGTAATCCAGCCCTTATGGTTTGCATCCTTCGATTCCCCCTGAATGCCGTCAATTTTTAAAAAAAGGTCAATGCTCATCCCTGGCTCCTGTGTTGATAGTAAAAAATAATTAGCCCTGAGGCTTGATGGGTATCGCTGCGGTTTTAATAGAAGCGCCGCAGAATGCTTTCCGTTTCATACTCGATATGTCCATCAGGATAACGTCTGATAATGAGCGGACGGTTCTCTTTGGAGATGCAGTTTTGTTCGGTAGCCATCTCTTCAAAGCAAAGAAGATCGCTGTCCTGATCGGTACCGGAGTCTTTTTGATAATCAGCCTGGAAGAATAATATTCTGTGATTTTTCACTGAGCCGATAAACGGCCATTTTCTGTGTAGCTCAGATTGATGCTGCTGCCACCAGGATATTTTCCCCATCCGCGTTAAGGGGAAATTTTTGACAATAACGATTGTTGATGTCTCACCTAACTTATGCACGCCGATAATTTTAACCGGAAGTAATAACCTAAAGAAAAACAGTAATAAAGAAAAGATAAATAAATATCTATATTTTTTCATGGCGCGACACTTTGATTTTTTGGGAGATTTTCAATTCAGTAATGAACGGTTTAAATACAGAAGTGTTTGCGCGCTGGAGATAGAACCAAATCCTAAAAATGCGAAACTGGCGGTAGAAATTGTTAGCTATATCTTCACTATCTAATCCAAAATGATCCTGAATATGATAGCTTATCATAGCTGTAAAACGGTCGTTTTCAATTTCTATGCTTTCTAATGTTATATGTGTTGCCCAGGTATCGTGGACTGTAATACCTAACCCATTTATTCGGTCTTTGAAATTGTCGAATCGGGGCAGGTAAGATCCCATAATGGACTCTTTTAAATCATAAATTACCTGTTTGGGCAAAATTCTTCGGTTCCAGTCAATATATGTTTGTAGGGTGCTTAAAATAGTGCGAATTGATCTTTTCATAGAAATGTGTTCCGCCATCGCCTGGTCCAGCAGCGGATCGCTGAATACCGTGCCGTTACCATCCTGCATATGGGTGATCATGGTTCTTGCCAGGCCTTTATAAGGGCCCCAGAACGCAAACGTATCTGCCAGATAGCGGAACTCATCAAACAGGATACGCGCGCTTTCCTCACGGTTAGGGTGCGTAAAGGGGTTAAGGTGTGCCGAAATATCGTGCAGATGATACTGCTGACGCAGCACCTCCGCAGAGAGATCGCCATACAACATATCGGGCGCGCAGTAATCATCCATTTCATGCCGTGTGGCAAACAGCAGGCATGGCAAATCCATCGATAAGCGGGACTGATTTTCCGTCATGGTTTAATTCCTTTTGCGCCTGTTCCTGAAAAACAAAGTAAAGATAAAATCAGCATTGAGAAAGAGAAAAACAGAAAATATGTGAGTTGCGCTGCGTTATTGGATTGGGATATTACAAAAATAACGGCTGTTAATAACAGATCAGATAACGTTTCATTATTAGCGTTTCCGATTATTTGTGCTGGTTTGGCTCCGCCTGAATTAAAATCATTTTCGCGCCATAAATAACAGAATTAATTACTATAAGCTGTAATTAAATAATCGGCCGCTTACCGGTGATTACTGTGCGTAACGCTAAAGGTCATCCGTAAAAAACACGGCCGGCGGCGCGATTTTTCTTTACTGATCGTATTGCTTAGCCGACTCAGTGCGGCTTCATCAGCGCTTCCGTATGGCTGACGATATTCTCAACGGTAGAGCCGAATTCGGCGAACAGCTTGTCCGCCGGTGCCGACTCATCAAAGGTGGTTATCCCGACGGTCGCGCCAGCTGACCCGGCCTGCGCCGCCCGTTTGCATATTGCCCGGCAGGCTGGCAGCACCGTTAAAACCGGACAGGGTAATCCAGCCCTTATGGTTTGCATCCTTCGATTCCCCTGAATGCCGTCAATTTTTAAAAAAGGGCTATGCTCATCCCTGGCTCCTGTGTTGATAGTAAAAAATAATTAGCCCTGAGGCTTGATGGGTATCGCTGCGGTTTTAATAGAAGCGCCGCAGAATGCTTTCCGTTTCGTATTCAATATGTCCGTCGCGATAGCGCCAAACAATTAGCGGCCGGTTCTCTTTAGAGATGCAGTTTTGTTCGGTTTTCATCTCCTTAAAGCAGAGCAGATCGCTGTCCTCATCAGTGCCGGAATCCTTTTTATATCGGGTGTTGTAAATAAAAACAGAGTAATCATCTGGCTTGAAGTTGAGTTTGTTAAATATTTCTGGGCCTTTTTTTCTCCACCAATTGATTTTTCCTTTTTTAGTCCATGGAAAGTTTTGAACAACTAAAACGATTGTGTTTCTTGATAGCGGATGGATGCCGATAATTTTAACTGGATAATACAAGCGGTAGCCAGTAGCAAATAGGGTAAGAGCTATTAAAGTATATAATAACTTTTTCATTTTTTTAAAATGCCTTCGAATTCCGCTACGGCATTTATTTCCGTGATAAATGGGCGGAAGCCATAATTTTCCCATCTCTGTAAGATAAACCAAATGCGAAATATACGGAAATTTCGATAAAACGTATTGCTTACATCTGTTGTGTCCAGCCCAAAGTGATCCTGAAAATGGAATCTTAATCTTGCTACGTAGTGGTTGTTTTTAAAAGAAATTGACTCAAGGTAAATATGCGTCGCCCATGTATCATGAACAGTAATCCCTAGTCCATTAAATCTGTCCTGAAAACTATCAAATTTTGGCAGTCTGGTTTGTGTAATTAATTGTGCCACTTTTTCAAAGGAGAAACCAACCGTGCCTGCTTTTGATATGACATAAGATTTGGTGAATATAGTGGTCATCAATTCCAGGTTTCGCTTCATCGAGCTGTGTTCGCTCATCGCCTGGTCCAGAAGTGGATCGCTGAATACCGTGCCGTTACCATCCTGCATATGGGTGATCATGGTTCGTGCCAGGCTTTTATAAGGGCCCCAGAACGCAAACGTATCTGACAGATAGCGGAACTCATCGAACAGGATGCGTAAAGGGATGGAGGCGCGTTGAAATATCGCGCAGATGATACTGCCGACGCAGCACCTCCGCAGAGAGATCGCCATACAGCATATCGGGCGCGCAGTAATCATCCATTTCATGCTGCGTGGCAAACAGCAGGCGCGGCGCGTCCATCGTTGATGGCGACAGTATATCCGTCATTGTTCTCTTCCTTTTTAAACAGCGTCCTTGTCGGGCAAGCTAACGTGAAATTATCCCGATGAGAAGATAAAAAAAATAAATATGTGAGTTGCGCTGTATTATTATTTAAAAAAAAGAAAGTTGGCGAATATTAATAACGGAATATATAACACGTTATAATTAGTCTTTCTTTTATCAATAAAACACTCGTTTATTCTGTCAGCATCGTTGAAAAAAGAGGCGCGCTAAAAAATTGCAATTAATCCACTCTTTTATTAGCTAGGAGGCGGCGTGACAGCATGCTGGAACAGCAGAGGCGCCAGGCCAATAAAAAAGCACGCCCGCGGCGTGCTTTTTCTTTACTTATCGAACGGTGTGGCTGTGGCAGCCGACTCAGTGCGGCTTCAGCAGCGCTTCCGCATGGCTGACGATATTCTCAACGGTAAAGCCGAATTCGGCGAACAGCTTGTCCGCCGGCGCTGATTCACCGAAGGTGGTCATGCCGACGATCGCGCCGTTCAGGCCGACATACTTATACCAGTAGTCAGCGATGCCCGCTTCCACCGCAACGCGCGCGGTGACGGTAGAAGGCAGCACCGATTCACGGTAAGCCGCATCCTGCTTATCAAACAGGTCGGTAGACGGCATCGACACCACGCGCACTTTATGGCCCGCGCGCGTCAGCTTCTCCGCCGCGCCCAGCGTGATTTCGACTTCGGAACCGGTAGCGATCAGGATCACTTCCGGCGCGCCTTCGCTGTCGCGCAGGATATAGCCGCCGCGTGAAATATCAGCCAGCTGCTGCGGCGTGCGTTCAGGCTGCATCAGGTTCTGACGCGACAGGATCAGCGCGGTCGGGCCGTTATGACGCTCAATGGCATGCTTCCACGCCACCGCGGTTTCAACCTGATCACACGGACGCCATGTGCTCATGTTCGGCGTCAGACGCAGGCTGGCGAGCTGCTCAACCGGCTGGTGCGTCGGGCCGTCTTCGCCCAGACCGATAGAGTCATGGGTATAGACCATAATCTGACGCGCTTTCATCAGCGCCGCCATGCGCGCGGCGTTGCGCGCATATTCCACAAACATCAGGAAGGTGGCGGTGTAAGGCACAAAGCCGCCGTGATGCGCGATGCCGTTGGCGATAGCGGTCATGCCGAATTCGCGTACGCCGTAGTGAATATAGTTGCCTGCCGGATCGTCTTTAATCGATTTAGAACCAGACCAGATGGTCAGGTTGCTCGGCGCCAGGTCGGCGGAGCCGCCAAGGAACTCCGGCAGCAGCTTGCCGTACGCTTCCAGCGCATTCTGCGACGCTTTGCGGCTGGCGATCTTGTTGGCGTTCGCCTGCAATTGTTCGATAAATTTCTGGGTCTCCTGCTGCCAGTTTTCCGGCATGCCGCCGGTCATGCGGCGCGTATATTCCGCAGCCAGCTCCGGGTAAGCGGCTTTATAGGCAGCGAATTTTTCATTCCAGGCTTTTTCCCGTTCCTGGCCCGCCTGTTTCGCATCCCACTGCTGATAAATTTCCTGCGGGATTTCGAACGGACCGTAGTTCCAGCCCAGCTGTTTGCGCGTCAGCGCGATTTCATCATCGCCCAGCGGCGCGCCGTGCGCTTCTTCTTTACCCGCCTTGTTCGGCGAGCCGAAGCCGATGATGGTGCGGCAGATAATCAGCGACGGTTTGTCGGTAACGCTCTGCGCTTCTTTGATCGCGGCGGCGATCGCTTCCGGGTCGTGGCCGTCGATTTCGCCTACCACATGCCAGTTATAGGCTTCAAAGCGCTTCGCGGTATCGTCGGTGAACCAGCCTTCGGTTTCGCCGTCGATGGAGATGCCGTTGTGATCGTAGAAGCCGATCAGCTTACCGAGGCCCAGCGTGCCGGCCAGCGAGCAAACTTCATGCGAGATGCCTTCCATCAGGCAGCCGTCGCCCATAAAGACCCAGGTATTGTGATCGATAATCTCGTGGTCAGGGCGGTTGAACTGCGCCGCCAGCGTGCGCTCGGCGATCGCCAGGCCGACGGCATTCGCCAGGCCCTGGCCCAGCGGACCGGTGGTGGTTTCCACGCCTGGGGTATAGCCGATCTCCGGGTGTCCCGGCGTTTTCGAGTGCAGCTGACGGAAGTTTTTCAGTTCTTCAATCGGCAGATCGTAGCCGGACAGGTGCAGCAGGCTATAGAGCAGCATTGAACCATGGCCGTTAGAGAGAATAAAACGGTCGCGATCGGCCCAGGCCGGGTTGGTCGGATTGTGCTTGAGGAAATCACGCCACAGCACTTCAGCGATGTCCGCCATGCCCATCGGCGCGCCCGGATGACCCGATTTTGCTTTTTGCACCGCGTCCATGCTTAGCGCACGAATCGCATTCGCCAGTTCTCTACGTGAGGACATGTTGTTCTCCCTTGAAGAAGATAAAGAGGGGATGAAAACGGGGCGAAAAATTCGCCCCTGAGTCATTATCGTTAGCGACGATTACAGCCGTGCGGCCAGCGTCTCTTCCAGTTTCAGCTGATCGGCAGCGAACTGGCGGATGCCTTCTGACAGCTTCTCAACCGCCATCGGATCCTGGTTATGTTCCCAGCGGAACTCCGCTTCGGTCAGCGGAGACGGCTCGTGGAAACCTTCGGTCGACGGCGTGAGCTTACGCTCAACCGGCGCATCGCTCGATTGCAGCTCCTGTAGCAGGTTCGGCGAAATGGTCAGGCGGTCGCAGCCTGCCAGCGCAAGGATCTGCTCGGTTTTACGGAAGCTGGCGCCCATGATGATGGTTTTGTAGCGGTGCGACTTATAGTAGTCATAGATGTTGCGTACTGATTTCACGCCCGGATCTTCCTCGACGTTGTACGGGTCCATCGGTTGACGGGTGTTATACCAGTCATAGATGCGGCCAACGAACGGCGAAATCAGGAACACGCCCGCTTCAGCGCAGGCGCGCGCCTGGGCGAAGGAAAACAGCAGCGTCAGGTTACAGTTGATGCCGTTTTTTTCCAGTTCTTCCGCCGCGCGAATGCCTTCCCAGGTGGAGGCGAGCTTGATTAAGATGCGAGAGCGATCGATGCCGTGATCCTCATACATCCGCACCAGTTTTTCCGCTTTGGTCACACACATGCCACGATCGAAGGAGAGGCGCGCATCCACTTCGGTCGAAACACGGCCCGGCACGCTTTTCAGGATTTCCATGCCGAGGTTAACCGCCACTTTATCGCTGGCGTTGATGATCTGCGTTTCTTTGCTGCCGCCCTGTTTTTTCGCGTATTCAATCGCGTCGTCAATCAGGTGCTTGTAGGATTCGAGCCCGGCGGCTTTCAGGATCAGAGACGGGTTGGTGGTAGCGTCTTCAGGGTGGTAGTTGCGAATCGATTCAATATCGCCGCTGTCCGCCACGACTGTCGTAAACTGTTTCAGTGCGTCTAGCTGATTCATCTCTTATCTCCTTGATACCCAAAGGGTAATACGAAAGTAAACGAGGTTCCCGACGGCGATGCGGCGCGCCCGGTGAACGCTGTCCTTTGTTACAGACGACCCACATTGCACCAGCCGCTCCCGTGTGGAAATGCGTTTTCTCTGATTGTTGCAATGGGCTCATTCAATAGCGAGGCCCAGGCCAGCCGCCGCGCGGCCTTAACGCCATGCCGTTGCCGCGACGTCTTCAGGCAGGATGCCATGTGAATAACGCATGGACTTGATGACTTGTGCCTCTCTGGCCGACGCGCCTTGTGCGCGCCAGCGGAAAATAGCGCCGCCGCCGCGCCCGGAGCCGTTTTCGGCGGCGCGGTCGTCACAGCGTATGCGGACCATTAAAAAGCATAGCAGATGTGCAAAATATCGTATCCGCCGCCGGGCAAGCCTGAAGGACGCCGATGCGCCGATGGCAATTCTTTGGTGCACCTCAAGTTTTTCCGTAGCAGCGCGCTTCTATACTGCTCAGCTCATGCCTTACTCACGTTATCAATCGAAGGAACCGCCGATGGACGATCAACTGAAGCAGAGCGCGCTCGATTTTCACCAGTATCCACAGCCAGGGAAAATTCAGGTCTCTCCCACCAAACCGCTGGCGACGCAGCGCGATCTGGCGCTGGCCTATTCGCCGGGCGTGGCCGCGCCGTGCCTGGAAATCGCTGAGGATCCGCTGGCCGCGCATAAGTACACCGCGCGCGGCAATCTGGTGGGCGTGATCTCCAACGGCACCGCCGTGCTGGGGCTGGGCAATATCGGCGCGCTGGCGGGCAAGCCGGTAATGGAGGGCAAGGGCGTACTGTTTAAAAAATTCGCCGGCATCGACGTGTTTGATATTGAAGTCGACGAGCAGGACCCCGACCGCCTTATCGAAGTGATCGCCGCGCTGGAGCCAACCTTCGGCGGCATCAACCTGGAGGATATCAAAGCGCCGGAGTGCTTCTATATTGAAAAAGCGCTGCGCGAGCGGATGAAAATTCCGGTGTTCCATGACGACCAGCACGGCACCGCGATTATCTGTACCGCCGCAGTGCTGAACGGTCTGCGTATCGTGCAAAAGACCATTTCCGACGTGCGGTTGGTGGTTTCCGGCGCAGGCGCTTCCGCTATCGCCTGCATGAACCTGCTGGTAGAGCTGGGGATGCAGAAACACAATATCATCGTCTGCGATTCGAAAGGGGTGATCTGGCAGGGGCGCGATGCGCAGATGGCTGAAACCAAAGCCGCTTACGCCATTCCCGATAACGGCATGCGTCAGCTGGCGGAGGCGATTGTCGGCGCGGATATTTTCCTCGGCTGTTCCGGCCCGAAGGTGCTGACGCCGGAGATGGTGAAAAGCATGGCGCCCAATCCGCTGATTCTGGCGCTGGCTAACCCGGAGCCGGAGATCCTGCCGCCGCTGGCAAAGTCGGTGCGCCCGGATGCGATTATCTGCACAGGCCGTTCCGATTACCCTAACCAGGTGAACAATGTGCTCTGCTTCCCGTTTATCTTCCGCGGCGCGCTGGATGTCGGGGCGACGGCGATCAACGAACAGATGAAGCTGGCGGCGGTGCACGCCATCGCTGAACTGGCGCTGGCGGAGCAGAGCGACGTGGTCGCCTCCGCCTACGGCGATGAAGAACTCTCTTTTGGCCCCGACTATCTGATTCCCAAACCCTTCGACCCGCGACTGATCGTCCAGATCGCGCCGGCGGTGGCGAAGGCGGCGATGGCGTCGGGCGTGGCGACGCGTCCTATCGCCGATTTCGATGCCTACCGCGAAAAGCTGACCGAGTTTGTCTATAAAACCAACCTCTTTATGAAGCCGGTGTTCGCCCAGGCGCGCAAAGAGCCGAAGCGGGTAGTGCTGGCGGAAGGGGAGGAGGCGCGCGTGCTGCACGCCACGCAGGAGCTGGTTTCGCTCGGGCTGGCGAAGCCGATCCTGATTGGCCGCCCGAATGTGATCGCCATGCGCCTGCAAAAGCTGGGGCTGAAAATCGAGGCGGGCAAAGATTTCGACGTGGTGAACAATGAATCCGATCCGCGTTTTAAAGCCTACTGGAGTGAGTATTACCAGATGATGAAGCGGCGCGGCGTTTCGCCGGAGCAGGCGCAGCGCGCGGTAATCGGCAATCCTACGCTGATCGGCGCGATTATGGTGCATCGCGGCGAGGCGGACGCGATGATCTGCGGCACCATCGGCGATTATAAAGAACACTACACGATCCTTGAGCGGGTGTTCGGCTTCCGGCCGGGCATTAACGTCGCGGGCGCGATGAACGCGCTGCTGCTGCCGAGCGGCAACACCTTTATCGCCGATACCTATGTCAACGAAGATCCGTCGCCGGAGCAACTGGCGGAGCTGACCATTATGGCGGCGGAAACGGTGAGACGCTTCGGCATCGAGCCGAAGGTGGCGCTGCTGTCGCACTCCAGTTTCGGCGCGTCGGACGCACCGGCGGCGCGCAAAATGCGCGACACGCTTGAACTGGTGAAGGCGCGCGCGCCGGAACTGGAGATCGATGGCGAGATGCACGGCGACGCCGCGCTGGTGGAGAGCATCCGTCAGGATCTGATGCCCGACAGCCCGCTGAAAGGCTCCGCTAACGTGCTGATTATGCCTAACGTCGAGGCGGCGCGGATTAGTTACAACCTACTGCGCGTCTCCTGTTCGGAGGGCGTCACCGTCGGCCCGGTGCTAATGGGCATCGCCAGGCCTGTGCATGTGCTGACGCCGATCTCGTCGGTGCGGCGCATTGTCAATATGGTGGCGCTGGCGGTAGTGGAGGCGCAGACGCAGCCGCTGTAACCAGAAGATTGAGAAAAGCGTCCCGCGTCATAAGCGGCGCGGGACGGATTGTCATCAGGGACGCTTTGCCGTGTGACAACCGGCCCCGTTATTCATTTCGGGCGTTAATTTTGCAGCCACGCTTTCACCGGCAGAAAGTCAGTGTAGAGCGCCGCTTCCGGCGAACCCGGCTCCGGCTGATAGTCATATTCCCAGCGCACCAGCGGCGGCATCGACATCAAAATCGACTCGGTGCGTCCGCCGGTTTGCAGGCCAAACAGCGTGCCGCGATCCCATACCAGATTAAATTCCACGTAGCGCCCGCGGCGATAGAGCTGGAACTGACGCTCGCGCTCGCCCCACGGGATGCCTTTACGACGCTGCACGATGGGCAGATAGCCATCCAGGAAACCCTGGCCGACCGCGCGGGTAAAGGCGAAGCAGCGCTCGAAATCAGGGGTGTTCAGGTCGTCGAAAAAGAGGCCGCCGATGCCGCGCTGTTCGCCGCGGTGTTTCAGGAAGAAGTAGTCATCGCACCATTTTTTATAGCGCGGATAGACCTCCGCGCCGAACGGTCGGCAGAGATCGGCAGCGGTCTGATGCCAGTGAATCGCATCCTCTTCAAAGCCGTAGAACGGCGTCAGGTCGAAGCCGCCGCCAAACCACCAGACCGGATCGGCGCCCGGTTTTTCCGCGATAAAAAAGCGCACGTTGGCGTGGCTGGTGGGGATATAAGGGTTTTCCGGGTGGATCACCAGCGAAACGCCCAGCGCCTCAAAGCTGCGTCCCGCCAGCTCAGGGCGGTGCGCGGTGGCGGAGGCGGGCATCTGGTCGCCATGGACGTGGGAGAAGTTGACCCCGGCCTGTTCAAAGACCGCGCCCTGACGCAGCACGCGGCTGCGTCCGCCGCCGCCGCCGGGACGCGTCCAGCTGTCTTCCTGGAATTGACCGGCGCCGTCCGCCAGTTCCAGCTGCTGACAGATCTCATCCTGGAGCGTCAGCAAAAAGGCTTTTACCTGTTCGATATTGGGAGCATTCATATTCGCTTCACTGTGTTGTAAAAAAGGGCCGTGCGGCCCTTTTGCGTCAGTGTGAGGAGTATACCTAACCGGGGCGATGATTGTGGCGGTCAAATTCGTTAAAAAAGCTGACGATGCCGTCGGCAATGGCGCCGGCGATTTTCTGCCGGAAGGCGGTGGTGCCCAACAGCCGCTCCTCTTCCGGGTTGGTAATAAAAGAGGTTTCTACCAGCACTGAGGGAATCGACGGCGACTTCAGCACGGCGAAGGCGGCCTGTTCGGTATGCTGGCTGTGCAGATGATGCACCGGACGGATCTGCTTGAGGATATGGCTGCCGAGCGTCAGGCTGTTTTTAATCGTATCCGTTTGCACCAGGTCGAACAGCACCTGCTGTAGCAAGGGATTATCGCTCTGCGTCTTGATGCCGCCGACCTTATCGGCGGCGTTCTCTTTTTCCGACAGGTAGCGCGCCATCGCGCTGCTGGCGCCGCGATTCGACAGGGCGAAAACCGACGCGCCGTTGGCGCTGGGGCTGGTAAAGCCGTCGGCGTGAATCGACATAAACAGATCGGCGCCGTGCTGGTGAGCGATCTCTACCCGCTGCGCCAGCGGAATGAAGTGGTCGCTTTCGCGCGTCAGGCGCGCCTCGATGCCGTTATGCTGGCTCAGGATCTGGCGGATGTTATGCGCGATCTCCAGCACGATATGTTTTTCTTCACTGCCTTCTTCACCCACCGCGCCGGAATCGATGCCGCCATGACCCGGATCGAGCATCACGATTTTTTTGCCGTTGGCGGGGCGTTGCGGCCGCGCGGCGGACAGGCTGGCGCGTTCGGTTTTCGCCAGCGCGCGCGTGGTCGGCAACAGCGCCAGGGCGAGGCCGGAAAGCAGAAGCTGGCGTCGTGTGTTGGGGGGCAGATCATTTTTCATGGCGGCGTCCATAGATAAAAAGATGTTATAACCTAACGGGCGATCGCGTTTCGACAGGGAAGCTGTTTCAGGCTTTTGCTATTTATTTCAGCCAAATACCCAGCAGGCACGATTTTTTTTCCCGGCAGGCGCGCCGCGAGGGTTGCGCCGGGAAAAGAATGCGTGATAATCAACGAATTGTGAGTAACATCTGAGATAATTTCATGGAAATCCGCGCATTCCGCCAGGAAGACTTCGAGGAAGTCATTACGCTTTGGGAACGTTGCGATCTGTTAAGACCGTGGAACGATCCGGAAATGGATATCGAACGTAAATTAAATCACGATCCCGATCTGTTTCTGGTGGCGGTGGTCGGCGGCGAAATCGTCGGCACCTTAATGGGCGGCTACGACGGCCACCGCGGTTCCGTCTATTACCTGGGCGTGCATCCTGACTATCGCGGACGCGGCTTCGCGAATGCGCTGCTCAACCGCCTTGAGAAAAAGCTGATCGCACGCGGCTGCCCTAAAATCAACCTGATCGTGCGCGAAGAAAATGACGCCGTGATCGGCTTTTACGAAAAGCTGGATTACGACATGCAGGATGCGGTCTGCCTGGGCAAACGCCTGATTGAAGATCGTGAGTATTAATCGGCTCGGGCCATCGCGCTGCGGCCGCTTTGCTTATCTATGACGCCTTTCTTGCCCGACGATTACGACCATAAAGGCCAGCTGCGCCTGCCGCTGGCCTTTTGGCTTATTCTGCTGTTGCAGGCGCGCACCTGGGTGTTGTTTGTGATGGCAGGCGCCTCGCGCCAGCAGGGCAGCGATCTGCTGGCCCTCTTCTATCCCGACAGCGATACTTTCTGGCTCGGCTTAGGGCTGGGCGTGCCCGCCGCCCTTGGGCTGCTGCTGACCGGCTACCGGCAGCGCTGGCCGCGGCTCTGGCATGCCTGGCGCTGGGTACTGTGCGCCAGCCTGCTGCTGAGCCTGGCGCTGACGCTCTGGCAGAGCGGCCAGGAAGGGGATTTCTCCACGCCGGCGCTCTGGCTGCCCGCGCTGTTCGATCTGCTGGCGCTCTGCTGGCTGCTTTTCAGCGCGCGCCTGAAGGCCTGTTTCGACAGAGAGCTGAATCGCGCCGAATAAAACTTTTTGCGCGTATGCGACTCCAACTTCACTGGCGAACGTCGCGTAACCACTTCAGGAGTTGATATGAAATCTCTACGCCCGGCATTTATTGTCGCGACTTTATTACTGGCAGGCTGCGCCAGCAGCGGCACGCAGCACAGTGAATCGAGCTGGTGGAATCCGCTCGACTGGTCCTGGTCCTCTCTGTGGCCGGGCAACTGGTTCGGGGCGTCGCTGACCGTTACCGAGCAGGGCGTCGGCGGCATTACCGGCGCGACGCCGCTGCGGGAGAGCGCCATCAGCGCCGGCCTGAACGGTGATTACCGCCTGCGCCAGGGAATGCGCGGCGAGCAGGGCGGCGTAGTCACCTTCTGGCAGGCGCTGACGGATAATGAAGTGAAGCTGACCTTCAGCGGTAAAGATACCGTCAGCCGTATCGACGTAACGGATGCGAAAATCGCCAGCGCCGACGGCACGCGCATCGGCGACGCTTTCAGCGATCATTATCAGAAGGCGTTCGGTCACTGTCAGGCGGCGGCCGCTGCTGTACTGTGTCAGGCGCCGAACAGCCAGCACATTAGCTATCTCTATCAGGGCAAGTGGGCGGGCCCGGAAGGGCTGATTCCGCCGGACGACGTGCTGAAAAACTGGCAGGTCAGCAAAATTATCTGGCAGCGCTAACCAATCGCGGCGGCGGTCTCACCTTCCGCCGTCCCTTTCCGGTATGATAGGCCCTGTTTCGACCACTATCATTTCGGAGTAAACCCGCATGTCTCAACATCAGAGCGGCATCCTTATCGAGCACAGCCGCTTTGCCATCTGGCTGGAAGCCGGAGTTCAGGGCGACCTGAATGCGGTGCGCCAGGGCGTCAAAACCTTCCATCAACAGTTAACGCAGCTGCAACAGCGCTATCCCGACGCGGGACTGGGCGCCGTTGTCGCCTTCGGCAATGCGCTGTGGCGCGATTTGCAGCCGCCGCAGAGCGCGCCGGAACTGAAAGATTTTCAGCCGCTGGGGAAAAATATGGCGCCAGCCACCCAGCGCGATCTGCTGGTGCATATTCAGTCCCAGCGGCACGATGTGAATTTTACCCTGGCGCAGGCGGCGCTGGCGGCTTTTGGCCCGGCGGTGCGCATCGATGAAGAGACGCATGGTTTCCGCTGGACGGAAGATCGCGATCTATCCGGCTTCGTCGATGGCACCGAAAACCCGCAGGGCGAGCAGCGTCAGCAGGTGGCGATTATCGCTAACGGCGTCGACGCCGGGGGCAGCTATGTCTTTACCCAGCGCTGGGAGCATAACCTGGCGCAGCTGCAACGCCTGCCCGTGGAAAAGCAGGAACAGATGATAGGACGCACCAAGTTTGACAACGAGGAGCTGGAGGGCGACGCGCGTCCTGATACGTCGCACGTCAGCCGGGTCGATTTAAAAGAGAACGGGCAGGGGCTGAAGATCCTGCGTCAGAGCCTGCCTTACGGCACCGCCAGCGGCACTAACGGGCTCTATTTCATCGCCTACTGCGCGACGCTCTATAATATCGAGCAGCAGTTGCTGAGCATGTTCGGCGAGCGCGACGGTAAATTTGACGCTATGCTGCGCTTCACCAAACCGGTCAGCGGCGCTTTATGGTTCGCCCCTTCCGTCGATACGCTGCTGGCACTGTAATGCCGCGCCTTCAGGCCCGCCGCGCGCGGGCTTTTTAACGCCTGTCTGCTTTGCCGTTTTTCCGCTGAGCTTTCCCGCCGTCTTATGCTTTTTTCGACTTTTAAATCATCAAAAGATATATAAAACCGTTACAGCTTTGACCTGAGTTATAAATACACTGAGGGTACGGTGGTGTGAGCCGGATCAAGACTCAGGGTGTGAAATGAGATTTCCAATAGCGAATAAATTTCTCAGTGGCGCGGCGCTCTCCTTGCTGCTGGCCGCCAGCGCACAGGCGACCGAGCTGTTGAACAGCTCTTATGACGTGTCGCGCGAACTCTTTACGGCGCTGAACGCTCCCTTTGTCCAGCAGTGGGATGCCGCGCACCCGAACGACAAGCTCACTATCCGTCAGTCTCACGCGGGTTCCTCAAAGCAGGCGCTGGCCATTTTGCAGGGACTGAAGGCGGATGTGGTGACCTATAACCAGGTGACCGACGTCCAGATCCTGCACGACCGCGGCAAGCTGCTGCCTGCTGACTGGCAGACGCGCCTGCCGAATCACAGCTCACCTTTTTACTCCACCATGGCGTTTCTGGTGCGCAAAGGCAATCCGAAGCAGATCCATAGCTGGAACGACCTGGTGCGCAGCGACGTGAAGTTGATTTTCCCGAATCCGAAAACCTCCGGCAACGGACGCTATACGTGGCTGGCGGCCTGGGGCGCAGCGGAACAGGCCAATCAGGGCGATCGCGCCAAAACCGAACAGTTTATGACGCAGTTTGTAAAAAACGTCGAAGTATTTGATACCGGCGGTCGCGGCGCCACCACCACCTTTGTCGATCGCGGGCTGGGCGACGTGCTGATCAGCTTCGAGTCGGAAGTGAACGCCATTCGTCAGCAGTATGCGGATCAGGGCTACGAGGTGATCGTGCCTGACGTCGATATTCTGGCGGAATTTCCGGTCGCCTGGCTGGATAAAAATGTGACGAAGAATCAGACCACGGAGGCGGCGAAAGCCTATCTCAACTATCTCTATACGCCGCCGGCGCAAAAAATCATGATGCAATTTTACTATCGGGTGAATAACCCGCAGCTGATGGCGCAGGCGAAGTTTCCGCAAACCAACCTGTTTCGCGTAGAGGATCGCTTTGGCGGCTGGGAAAAGGCGATGAAGACCCATTTCGCCAGCGGCGGCGAGCTGGATAAGCTGTTAGCGGCGGGGCGTGGTTAATGTTCTTAGCAAGTAGTAAGCGCGTACTTCCGGGATTCGGCATCAGCCTCGGCAGCAGCCTGTTCTTTACCTGTCTGATCCTGCTGCTGCCGCTGAGCGCCCTGCTGATGCAGCTGTCGCAAATGTCGCTCGCGCAGTACTGGGAAGTGATTACTAACCCGCAGGTGGTAGCGGCCTATAAGGTGACACTGCTCTCGGCGGGCGTGGCGTCAATCTTCAATGCGCTGTTCGGCATGCTGATGGCCTGGATTTTGACGCGCTATCGTTTCCCCGGCCGTAGCCTGCTCGACGGGCTGATGGACCTGCCGTTCGCGCTGCCGACGGCGGTGGCGGGCCTGACGCTGGCGGGGCTGTTTTCGGTCAACGGCTGGTACGGTCAGTGGCTGGCGCAGTTCGATATCAAAGTTTCTTATACCTGGCTGGGCATCGCCGTGGCGATGGCCTTTACCAGCATCCCGTTTGTGGTGCGCACCGTCCAGCCGGTGCTGGAAGAGCTGGGACCTGAGTATGAAGAGGCGGCGCAAACCCTCGGCGCGACGCCGTGGCAAAGCTTTCGTCGCGTGGTGCTGCCGGAAGTGGCGCCAGCGCTGCTGGCGGGCACCGCGCTCTCTTTTACTCGCAGTCTGGGCGAGTTCGGCGCGGTGATCTTTATCGCCGGCAATATCGCCTGGAAGACGGAAGTGACCTCGTTGATGATTTTTATTCGCCTGCAGGAGTTCGACTATCCGGCCGCCAGCGCCATCGCGTCGGTGATCCTCGCCGCCTCGCTGCTGCTGCTGTTCGCGATTAACACGTTGCAGAGCCGCTTTGGTCGTCGTTTGGGAGGTCACTAATGGCTGACGTTACACAATTGAACGGCGTGGCGCGCCAGCGTATCAACTGGGGCAAATGGCTGCTGATCGCGCTTGGCGTGCTGATCTCGTTTCTGCTGCTGGTAGTGCCGCTGATCGCGATTTTCACCGAGGCGCTGGCGCAGGGCGTGGTCGCCGCACTGAGCAACCTGACCGATCCCGATATGCTGCACGCTATCTGGCTGACGGTGCTGGTGGCGCTGATTACCGTGCCGGTTAATCTGGTGTTCGGTACGCTGCTCGCCTGGCTGGTGACGCGTTTTACCTTCCCCGGACGCCAGCTGCTGCTGACACTGTTCGATATCCCGTTTGCGGTGTCGCCGGTGGTGGCGGGCCTGATTTATCTGCTGTTCTGGGGCGTTAACGGTCCCATCGGCGGCTGGCTTGACGCGCACAGCATTCAGCTGATGTTCTCGTGGCCCGGCATTGTGATGGCGACCATCTTCGTGACCTGCCCATTTGTGGTGCGCGAACTGGTGCCGGTGATGCTCAGCCAGGGCAGCCAGGAAGACGAAGCGGCGGTGCTGCTGGGCGCGTCGGGCTGGCAAATGTTTCGCCGCGTCACGCTGCCCAACATCCGCTGGGCGCTGCTCTACGGCGTGGTGCTGACTAACGCGCGCGCCATCGGCGAATTTGGCGCGGTCTCGGTGGTGTCGGGATCGATTCGCGGCGAGACCTATACGCTGCCGCTGCAGGTTGAATTACTGCATCAGGACTACAACACCGTCGGCGCTTTTACCGCTGCCGCGCTGCTGACCCTGATGGCGATAGTGACACTGTTTCTGAAAAGCGCGCTGCAATGGCGGTTAGAGAACCAGCAGAAGCGTTTACAGCAGGAGGGAAATCATGAGCATTGAGATTAATCAGATCAACAAGTCTTTTGGCCGTACGCGCGTGCTTAACGACATCTCACTGGATATTCCTTCTGGTCAGATGGTAGCGTTGCTGGGGCCGTCCGGCTCCGGTAAAACCACGCTGCTGCGTATTATCGCCGGGCTGGAGCATCAGAACAGCGGACATCTGCGTTTCCATGACAAAGATGTCACCCGACTGCACGCGCGTGACCGTCAGGTCGGTTTTGTTTTCCAGCATTATGCGCTGTTCCGCCATATGACGGTCTTCGACAATATCGCTTTCGGGCTGACGGTACTGCCTAAGCGCGAACGTCCTTCAACCCAGGCGATCAAACAGAAGGTGACGCAGCTGCTGGAAATGGTGCAGCTGGGCCATTTGGCGAACCGCTATCCGGCCCAGCTTTCCGGCGGCCAGAAGCAGCGCGTGGCGCTGGCGCGCGCGCTGGCCGTGGAACCCCAGATTTTGCTGCTGGATGAGCCCTTCGGCGCGCTCGATGCGCAGGTGCGTAAAGAGCTGCGCCGCTGGCTGCGTCAGCTGCATGAAGAACTGAAATTCACCAGCGTTTTCGTTACCCACGATCAGGAAGAGGCGATGGAAGTGGCCGATCGGGTGGTGGTGATGAGCCAGGGCAATATCGAGCAGGTGGGCACGCCGGATGAAGTGTGGCGCGAACCGGCCAGTCGCTTTGTGCTGGAGTTCCTGGGCGAAGTCAACCGCTTCGATGCTGAAGTTCACGGCTCCCAGTTCCATGTCGGCGCGCACCACTGGCCGCTGGGCTATACGCCAGCCGGGCAGGGCGCAGTAGAACTCTTTCTGCGTCCGTGGGAGATCGACGTCAGCCGCCAGAGCAGCCTGGAAACTCCGCTGCCGGTGCAGATCCTGGAACTGAGCCCGCGCGGTCACTTCTGGCAGCTGGTGGTGCAGCCGCTCGGCTGGCAGGCGGAACCCTTCAGCCTGGTGTTCGACGGCGAGCAAACGGCCCCGCTGCGCGGCGAGCGACTTTACGTTGGGCTACAACAGGCGCGGCTTTATCAGGGCAATACCCCGCTGCGCGCGGTTGCCTTTGCCGAAAGCGCCTGATATTTTCTCACTTCTTATAGCGTGCCAGGGCGGGATTTTCCCGCCCGCTTCATTTTGCCTGCCGGGAAAAATATCGTGACCACTCTGGAAAACACCATCGGCAATACGCCGTTGATTACATTACAGCGCCTGACGCCCGCCAACGGCAGCGAGATCTGGCTGAAGCTGGAGGGTAATAATCCCGCCGGTTCAGTGAAAGATCGCGCTGCGCTGTCGATGATCCAGCGCGCCGAACAGCGCGGCGAAATCAGCCCCGGCGATCTGCTGATTGAAGCGACCAGCGGCAATACCGGCATTGCGCTGGCGATGATCGCCGCAATGAAGGGATATCGCCTGAAGCTGCTGATGCCGGATAATATGAGCCAGGAGCGTCAGGCGGCGATGCGCGCCTACGGCGCCGAGCTGGTGCTGGTCAGCCGCGAGCAGGGCATGGAAGGGGCGCGCGATCTGGCCCAGGCGATGGCGGCGCGCGGCGAAGGCAAGGTGCTGGATCAGTTCAACAACCCGGACAACCCGCTGGGCCACTACGCCACTACCGGCCCGGAGATCTGGCGTCAAAGCCACGGGCGCCTCACCCATTTCGTTTCCAGCATGGGCACCACCGGCACCATTACCGGCGTCGGTCGCTATCTGAAAGAACAAAACCCGCAGGTGCAGATTATCGGGCTACAGCCGCAGGAGGGCAGCAGCATACCTGGCATTCGCCGCTGGCCCGCCGCCTATATGCCGGGCATCTACCAGCCTGAGCTGATCGATCGCATTGTGGATATGGCGCAGCAGGAGGCCGAAGAGACCATGCGGCAGCTGGCGCGGCGTGAAGGCATCTTCTGCGGCGTCAGCTCCGGCGGCGCGGTGGCGGGCGCCATTCGCATCGCCACGGAAAATCCGGGCAGCGTGGTGGTCGCTATTATCTGCGACCGCGGCGACCGCTACCTTTCCACCGGCGTCTATTAAAAAAACGGCCCCTTCAGGGGCCGTTTCCATATCCGGGCTCTGTCGCCGTCAACGGAGGCTATTCACGCTCCAGCGCGTGAATAGGATCGAGCCGTGCCGCGCGTCGCGCCGGGAAAAAGCCGAAGATAACCCCGATCAGGCTGGAGCAGACGAAGGCCGCCACGATTGAGAAGGGTGAATAAATCATGCCGAAGCTGCTGGTGGTCTGCGCCAGGATAATGCCCGGCACCAGCGACAGCAGCACGCCGATAATGCCGCCGGTGAGACACACCAGCACCGCCTCAATCAGGAACTGCTGCATAATATCGCTGGCACGCGCGCCGACCGCCATGCGCACGCCGATCTCGCGCGTGCGCTCCGTGACCGACACCAGCATGATATTCATCACGCCGATGCCGCCGACCAGCAGCGAAATCAGCGCGATCATCGCCACCAGCAGCGTCATGGTATTGGTGGTGGTTTCAATTGTCTGACGAATGCTGTCGGTGTTGAGGATAAAGAAATCCTTGCCATTATGGCGCTGCGTCAGCAGGCGCGTCACGCCCTGTTCCGCCAGTGACAGATCGATGTTGTCGCGCACCCTGACGGTAATGCCGCTCAGCCAGGTTTGTCCGACCATGCGCTTCATTACCGTGGTGTAGGGCACCCACAGGTTAAGGTTGCTGTCGCTGCCGAAGCTGCTCTGGCGCGTGGCGACGCCGATAATCCGCACCGGCATATTGCCGAAGAGCACCACCTGGCCCAGCGGATTTTCGCCGTTCGGGAAGAGACGCTTCAGGGTGTTTTCATCAATCACCGCCTCCTGCGCCAGGCGATCGACGCCCTGACGATCGAACGCCATCCCCTGCGACAGACGATAGCCGCGCACGGCGAAGAACTGCTCGCCGACGCCGTTGACCATCACTGAAAGCGCCTGGTTGCGATATTTCAGCGTGGTGCTGGCGGAGAGCGACGGCGTGACGCTATGGACATAGGGCTGATAGGCCAGCGCATCGGCATCGCTGGCGCGCAGCGTCTGAATGGCCGACGAATGCATATCGCCGAAATCGTTGCCGGGGAAAATGTCCAGCGTGCTGGTGCCCATCGCGCTGATCTCCTGCAGGATTTTCTGTTGCGACCCTTTCCCCAGCGCCACCACCGCCACGACCGAAGCGATGCCAATAATAATGCCGAGCATGGTGAGAAAGGTGCGCAGCCGCTGCGACAGCATTGAAACCAACGCCATACGAAACGCTTCGGTCAGCCGGTCGCGCGCGGCGCGCCAGGCGTTGCCCTGTTCGCGCTCAGTCAGCGCGCGCGGCGCGGCGGGCGCGACGCTCTGCTGGCGGCTGTCGCTGAGAATCTCCCCGTCACGGATCTCAATGATGCGCTGCGCATGCTGCGCAATTTGCATATCGTGCGTCACGATAACGATAGTGTGCCCTTGCTGATGCAGGTCGTGCAGGATGCGCATCACCTCTTCGCCGCTGTGGCTGTCGAGCGCGCCGGTCGGCTCATCGGCAAGAATGACTTCGCCGCCGTTCATCAGCGCGCGCGCAATACTGACGCGCTGCTGCTGGCCGCCGGAGAGCTGACCGGGCCGATAGTGGAGGCGCTCGCCGAGGCCGAGCCGGGTGAGCAGGGCGGCGGCGCGTTCACGGCGCGCCTGCGGCGCCTGGCCGGCATAGATCGCGGGCATTTCCGCATTGCCCAGCGCCGTCAGCTCGCTCAACAGGTGATAGCGCTGGAAGATAAAGCCGAAATGCTCGCGCCGCAGCGCCGCCAGCGCATCGTCATCCAGCGTGGAAACCGCCCGGCCGGCAACGCGGTATTCGCCGGCGCTCGACTTATCCAGGCAGCCGAGAATGTTCATCAACGTCGATTTGCCGGAGCCGGACTGCCCGACGATGGCGACGAACTCGCCTGAATCGATGCTCAGGTTGATGTCGCGCAGCACCTGCACCTGCTGTTCGCCGTTCTGAAAAGAGCGGCTGATGTTATGGAGTTCCAGCAGCGCCATCAGCGAGGCCCTGGACCGTGATCGGGGCTGCCTGACGTCGCATCCGCCGTAGCGCGCTGGCTCAGCACGACTTTCTCGCCCACCTTCAGGCCGGAGATAATTTCCGCTTCCACGTTATCGTTCAGGCCCACCTTTATTTCGCGTCGCGTGACGCGCTGCTGGTTGTCAACCACCTGCACCGACGTTTTGCCGTCGATAGTGTCGATGGCGGTTGCCGGGATCACCAGCGCATTCGGACGTTCGCCCAGCACGATATGCACCTCCGCCGACATGGAGATGCGCAGGCGGTGCTGCGGGTTAGGCACATCGAACAGACCGTAATAGTAGATCGCCTTTTTATCGCTGGCGCTACTTGATGAGCTGGTCAGGCTGCTGGTGCTGTCCTGGTTGATGGAGTCAGGCGCCGGTTCGATGGCGCGCAGCGTCGCCTCGTAGCGGCGGTTCGGTTCGCCGAGGATGGTGAACCAGACTTTCATGCCCGGCTGGACGTTGATCACGTCGGCTTCGGAAATCTGCGCTTTCACCGTCATGGTGTCGAGATTCGCTACCTTGATCAGCGTCGGCGCGCTCTGTACGGCGTTAACCGTCTGGCCTTCCTCAACCGGCACGGAGACCACGGTGCCGTCGATAGGGGAAACGATGCGGGTATAGCCCAGATTGACCTGCGCCGTGTTGACCTCAATCTGCGCCTGTACGATTTGCGCATCCAGCGCGCGGATTTCCGCTTCGGTAGCGCTCAGTGTCGTCAGCGCGTCGTCATAGTCCGCTTTCGGCGTCAGGTTTTTCGTCAGCATCGCTTTCTGGCGGGCAAAGGCCGCGCGATAGTTGCTCAACTGCGCCTCTTTGACCGCGCGCTGCGCTTCAATATTCTTTAGCGCCGCCTGCGCATTTTGCAGGGCGTTCTGCTGAGTCATGCTGTCGATCTCCGCGACCAGCTGCCCCTGTTTGACCTGATCGCCCAGCTCGACCAGCAGGCGCTTGATCTGACCGGACGCCTGCGCGCCGACGCTGACCAGCTTGCTGGCCGACAGCGTGCCGTCCGCCAGCACCGCCTGCTGTAACGGGCGCTGTTCTACGGTTGCGGTGAGAAACGCTGCCGGTCCCTGTTTCGGACGCAGCAGCGCCCAGACGACAACAGCAGCTACAATCAACAAAACCAGCAGCAAAAGTCCTTTACGGCTGAATAAGGTGCGGCGT
The DNA here is from genome assembly GCF_002953215.1 of Mixta calida. Taxonomy (NCBI): domain Bacteria; kingdom Pseudomonadati; phylum Pseudomonadota; class Gammaproteobacteria; order Enterobacterales; family Erwiniaceae; genus Mixta; species Mixta calida. The sequence continues at coordinate 3,177,326 of NZ_CP026378.1, read as the reverse complement.
AATGCCATGGCAAACATCCCTGGTACGAAGAAAGCACTGGTATAACGTAAAAGCCTGCCACAATAAAGTGAAACGACAGCTTAATATGGCGCGAATATCTGTAAGGATTCAGTAAATCCTGCTGCGCATCTTTCCGCTTAAGGTCAAAATAGCGCCAACCGTTTGTGAGAGTAGACGCATGAAGATTCTGTTAGTTGACGACGACCTTGAGCTGGGCACCATGCTCAGCGAATATTTGATTGGCGAAGGCTTCGACGCCTCGCTGGTGCTGACCGGCCAGGCGGGCATCGACGGCGCGCTGTCCGGCGAATTCCAGGCGGTCATCCTCGATATTATGCTGCCCGATATGAGCGGGACGGACGTGCTGCGTCAGGTGCGGCAAAGCAGCCGCATTCCGATCATTATGCTGACCGCGAAAGGGGACAATATCGATCGGGTAATTGGCCTGGAGATGGGCGCTGATGATTACGTGCCGAAGCCGTGCTATCCGCGAGAGCTGGTGGCGCGCCTGCGTGCGGTGCTGCGCCGCTTCGACGAGCAGCCTGCGTTACAGGAGAAAAAAGAAGTCGTGCGCTGGCGCGATCTGTCGCTGAACCCGGCGACGCGCATCAGCGAATGGAAAAACAGGCCGTTCGATCTTACCGCTTCGGAATTCAATCTGCTCGACCTGCTGCTGCGTTCGCCCGACCGCGTAGTGACGAAAGACGAACTATCAGAAAAGGGGCTGGGGCGTCCGCGCGAGGCTTACGATCGCAGCGTCGACGTGCATATCAGCAACATCCGTCAGAAGCTGGCGGGCCTGGCCGGCGACACGATTAATATCGAAACCGTGCGCAGCATCGGCTACCGCATTCGATGAAAAGCCGTTTCCGCGGTCGCCTGTTCTGGAAAATTCTGTTTGGCTTCTGGCTGGTGTTTTTCCTTATCAGCCAGCTGCTGTGGCTGGGCTTTACCCTGTATGGCAAGCACCGCGAGCCGCCGGAATATATCGCGACGCGACGCATCGTCAATTTGCAGATGGCCTCCGCCGTATCGGTGTTACAGCATGGCGGCCTGCCAGCGCTGGATAATATGATGTCGGACTGGTCGCCCGGCGATCGTCGCTTCTTCTCCGTAACGCCGATGCCTTCCCCGCCGCAGGAAGTACCGCGTCAGCAGCTTTCCGCGCCGCAGAATCGTGGCTATCCCGATCAGGTGGTGGAGTGGGTGACCGGCGCGGATGGTCAACAGTATCAGCTGCGCTACGATGTAAAAGGGCTGCGCGAAGACAGTCAAATGGGCGGCCCGCCGCGTAAAATCCTTAATATCCCGGAGCCGATCTTCTGGTTTGCCGGCCTGACGGGATTGCTGTTCAGCTCGCTGCTGGCGTGGAACCTGACGCGGCCGATGCGCCAGCTCAGGCTGGGCTTTACGCGCGTCTCGAACGGCGATCTCTCCGTGCGGCTTTGGCCGCAAATGCGCCGTCGTCACGATGAGCTGTCGATGGTGGCGCGCGATTTCGATGCGATGGTGGAGCGTCTGGCGGTGCTGGTAAAGGCGCGCGAGGAGCTGCTGCACGATATTTCCCACGAGCTGCGCTCACCGCTGGCGCGCCTGCAGCTGGCGACCGGACTGGCGCGACAGACGCCGGAGTCGGTTAACGCCTCGCTCGATCGTATTGATGAAGAGGCGCAGAGGCTGGACAAGATGATTGGCGAGCTGTTGACGCTGTCGCGCGCCGAAAATGAAAAGATGCCCGACGAGCAATATTTCGATCTTTGCGGCCTGCTGGAGACGGTGGTCAACGATGCGCGCTACGAGGCGCAGCTGCCTGGCGTAACCATTACGCTGGAGGCAGAGCAGGCGGCGGACTATACGATGAAGGGCAACGCCGAGCTGGTGCGGCGCGCGGTGGAGAATGTGGTGCGCAACGCGCTGCGCTATTCACTCCAGGGGCAGGAAGTCAAAATTAGCCTGCGATCTGATAACGGCTGGCTCGTCATCTGCGTCAGCGACAGCGGGCCTGGCGTGGACGCCGACAAACTTTCCAGCATTTTCGACCCCTTTGTGCGCGTTAATTCGCCGTTGCAGGGCAAAGGCTACGGGCTGGGGCTATCGATCGTGCGCAAGGTGGTGCTGGCGCATCATGGCGAAGTGCAGGCGGCGAACGGGCGTAACGGCGGGCTGGAAATGACGATTCGGCTGCCGCACTGGCAGGGTTGGTAGCCGCTAAACGGCAGGCAAAAAAACGGCGCCTTTCGGCGCCGTTTTATGCATCTTGCTAACCCTTATTTTTTGATGCGGATAACCGGCGTTTCGCCTACGGTTACCTGACCGGTGAGCTTGGTCAGCTCTTTGATCTCATCCATATTAGAGATCACGACCGGGGTCAGCGTCGATTTGGCTTTCTCTTCCAGCAGCGGCAGATCAAACTCAATCACGACGTCGCCTTTCTTCACTTTCTGGCCTTCTTCCGCGATGCGTTTAAAGCCTTCGCCTTTCAGCTCCACGGTATCGATACCGAAGTGAACGAACAGCTCAATGCCGCTATCAGATTCGATAGAGAATGCATGGTTGGTTTCGAAGATCTTGCCGATGGTGCCATCAACCGGAGCAACCATTTTATTGCCTGCCGGTTTGATAGCGATGCCATCACCAACAATTTTCTCCGCAAATACAACGTCTGGCACGTCTTCGATATTTACGATCTCACCAGACAGCGGGGCGACGATCTCGATGGTGCCAGATGCGCTTTCTGTTTTATCGCCAAAAAGTTTGGAAAAAAAACCCATGATCTTCTCCTAAGCAGTAATGTTGGGCCAGCGTATCGCGGAATCAGCAGAGTGTTTTTTCTTTAATGAACTTGTTGACCAGGTTCATCAACTCTTCCGCGGTCGGTTGAGCCAGAGCCTGCTCTGCTAATGCCTTCGCATCTTCGAAGTTCGTGTTGCGAATGATCTTCTTGATGCGCGGGATAGAAATGGCACTCATGCTGAATTCATCCAGCCCCATTCCCAATAACAGTAGTGTAGCACGTTCATCACCTGCCAGCTCACCACACATGCCGGTCCACTTGCCTTCAGCGTGAGAAGCATCGATAACCTGCTTGATCAGGCCGAGAACCGACGGCGTCATTGGGTTATAAAGGTGGGAAATCAGCTCGTTACCACGATCCACCGCCAGAGTATACTGCGTCAGGTCGTTTGTCCCAATACTAAAGAAGTCGACTTCTTTCGCCAGATGACGTGCGATAACCGCTGAAGCGGGTGTTTCCACCATAATGCCCACTTCGATCGCCTCGTCGAAGGCTTTGCCTTCTTCGCGCAGCTGGGCTTTCAGCATCTCCAGCTCCGCTTTCAGGAAGCGTACTTCCTCAACGGAGATGATCATCGGGAACATGATGCGCAGCTTGCCGAACGCGGAAGCGCGCAGGATGGCGCGCAGCTGCGCGTGCAGAATCTCTTTGCGATCCATAGCGATGCGGATAGCGCGCCAGCCGAGGAACGGGTTCTCTTCTTTCGGCAGGTTCATGTATGGCAGGTCTTTATCGCCGCCGATGTCCATGGTGCGGACGATAACCGCCTGGGAACCCATCGCTTCCGCGACGGCTTTGTAAGCCTGGAACTGCTCTTCTTCGGTCGGCAGCGCATCGCGGTCCATAAACAGGAATTCGGTGCGGTAGAGGCCGACGCACTCAGCGCCGTTGCGCTCGGCGCCCGGAATGTCGCGGACGGTGCCGATGTTGGCGCCCACTTCAACCTGATGTCCGTCCAGCGTGATCGCCGGCAGATCTTTCAGCTTGGCGAGTTCGTTTTTCTCGCTCAGGTATTGATGCTGTACCGCTTTCAGCTCTTCGATGACTTCAGCAGTCGGGTTAACGTAGACCTTGTTGTTAACGCCATCCAGAATCACATAATCATCGTTTTTAACGCGACTGGTGACATCACCGGTGCCGACAATAGCAGGCAGCTCAAGTGAACGAGCCATGATAGAGGTATGCGAGGTGCGGCCGCCCAGGTCAGTGATAAAGCCCAGCACTTTTTTCAGGTTCAGCTGCGCAGTTTCTGACGGCGTCAGATCTTTCGCTACCAGCACCACTTCGTCTTTGATCGCGCTCAGATCGACGATATGCAGGCCGAGGATGTTCTGCAGCAGACGTTTGCCGATGTCGCGCACGTCGGCGGCGCGCTCTTTCAGGTATTCGTCGTCCAGCTCTTCCAGCGCTTTCGCCTGGCCTTCGATCACGCTGTGGGTCGCCGCGTCGGCGGAAGCCAGCTCATCTTTAATCAGGCTGATGATCTCTTGCTCAAGCTCTTCATCTTCCAGCAGCATGATGTGGCCTTCGAAGATCGCTTCTTTTTCTTCGCCGAAGGTTTCGCCCGCTTTGATTTTAATGGCTTCGAGCTGTTCGGCGGCTTTGCGGCGGCCTTCGATAAAGCGCGCGACTTCCTGATCAACCTGATCGGCAGAAATTTTCTTCCGGTTGATAACGATTTCATCTTCCTTCAGCAAAAGTGCCTTGCCGAAAGCGATACCCGGTGATGCTAAAATTCCTGAAATCATAACCCTACCTTTTTATAACGATGCCTACCAGGCGGAACGAGGTGCCAGAATCCGGCGGAACCGTACTTTACGGATGCAACAACGCGGACATGATGTCCGCGATCAATATGTTTGCACTCAGTTGCCTGATGAAACGGTTTTTTCGGCGGCTGACGATTACTCGAGCTCAGCCATCAGTTTGACCAGATGCTCAACGGCCTGCTGCTCATCTTCGCCTTCAGCAGACAACGTCACCACGGTGCCCTGAGTCAAACCCAGCGTCTGCAGTTTGAACAGGCTTTTCGCACTGGCGGATTTGCCATTGGAGGTCACGGTGATTTCAGAGGCAAAGGCTTTAGCTTCTTTAACAAACTGAGCAGCCGGACGAGTATGCAGGCCATTAGGTGCGGTGATGGTAACTTCTTGCTGGAACATTATGTTTCCCCAACTTAATTAGGTTTGGTGTTTTGTCTCTAAAGTCTAGCCTGGCGGTTAAACTTTAGCCGGTGAAGGTCGCGCTGGTTCGAGTACAGAACTCACCAAAAAATGCGCAATTAAGGTATGAGAGCCGACGGGGCAAAAAACGGCAATTTTCGCTTCGCTGCTCTACTCCTCATTATGCCGCGTGTTGCGCGATTCCGCCAAATCAGTAAATCGATTCAGCTTGATCCAGTTCAAGCGGCGATTAATTTTGCGGTTCGAAATAATTGCCAGCTTAAATACCAGAGCTACCGAAGTGAATCAATGTTCGGGGTGGTAAAATTTTGACGCGGGCCACAAAAAAGCACCCTGCGGGGTGCTTTTTTCACCAGTGATATAATTCTGGCACTACTATTGCAGCTCTTTTTCCGTAAAGAGATCGGCGAACAGCGCCGTGCTAAGGTAGCGTTCGCCGGAGGAGGGCAGGATCACGACGATATTTTTATTGGCGAAAGCTTCCTCTTCCTGCAACTTCAGCGCGGCCGCGACCGCTGCGCCGGAAGAGATACCGGCCAGAATGCCTTCCTCATCCATCAGGCGGCGGGCGGTTGAGATCGCCTCTTCATTGGTGATGGCGACCACGCGGTCCACCAGGCTCAGGTCGAGGTTGCCGGGAATAAAGCCGGCGCCGATGCCCTGAATCTTATGCGGGCCCGGTTTCACTTCTTGTCCCGCCAGCGTCTGGGCGATAACCGGCGAGTCCGTCGGTTCTACCGCCACGCTGATCAGTTCTTTTTTGCCTTTGGTATTTTTGATGTAGCGCGAGACGCCGGTCAGGGTGCCGCCGGTGCCGACGCCGGAGATAAAGACGTCTACTTCGCCGTCGGTATCTTCCCAGATTTCCGGGCCGGTGGTTTTTTCATGAATTTCCGGGTTGGCCGGATTGCTGAACTGCTGCAACATCAAAAATTTATCAGGATCGCTGGCAACAATCTCTTCCGCTTTAGCGATAGCGCCTTTCATGCCTTTCGCGCCTTCGGTCAACACCAGGTTGGCGCCCAGCGCTTTTAACAGCTTGCGACGTTCGACGGACATGGTTTCAGGCATGGTCAGCGTCAGCTTATAACCGCGCGCGGCGGCGACATAGGCCAGCGCGATGCCGGTGTTGCCGCTGGTCGGCTCCACCAGTTCAATGCCCGGCTTCAGAATGCCGCGCTTTTCTGCGTCCCAAATCATATTGGCACCGATACGGCATTTGACGCTGAAGCTCGGGTTACGGGATTCCACCTTCGCCAGAATGCGTCCGTTGCCGATGCGGTTCAGACGAACCAGCGGCGTATGACCGATTGTCAGAGAATTGTCTTCGTAAATCTTGCTCATAGCCCGTCCTTAACTGTATGAATTTCAGGGAACCGTGAAAGCATACCTTTTCCAGTTTCGCAAGGAAGGAAGGAAATAGTATATGTATATGTTTAGCCGAAATAAGCCCTTGCTGAATGGCATAAGGCCGCAGGAAAGGGCCGCAGCGCAACATCATGGCGTCGCGCTACAGGCTTTAACGCCTTTCGCCGATCCGCGCGGCTTCAACGGATCGCAGGCTGGGATGGCCCAGCTGAGCGCGGTAGCGATCCACCCACATCGCCGTCGCGCCGCAGACAGCGACCGGCATAATCGCCAGATTGAGCAGCGGAATCATAGTAAACAGGCTGACCAGCGCGCCGAACTGCATATTATCGGTTTTATGCTGACGCAGCGCGCTGCGCATTTTCTGAAAGCTGACCTTATGGTTGTCGAATGGGTAGTCGCAATACTGAATGGAGAGCATCCAGGCGCTGAACAGGAACCACAGCACCGGCGCCACCGTCTGCCCGAAGCCGGGAATAAAGTAAAGCAGCAGCAGACCGGCCGCCCGTGGCAGATACCAGGCCAGTTTTTGCCATTCCCGCTTCATAATGCGCGGGATATCCTTTATCACCGCCAGCCAGCCGCTGTCAGGCAACGGCTGGCCGGTCAGCCTGCCTTCCAGCTGCTCCGCCAGCAGGCCGCAGAAGGGGGCGGCGATCCAGTTGGCGATGGTGGAAAAGAAATAGCTGAACACCAACACAATAGAGATGACCGTCAGCGGCCAGAGCAGATAGCTGAGCCACTGAAGCCAGTCAGGCACGTGCGCCATCAGCTGCGGGATCCAGTGATTAAGGCTGCGAAAGAGCCAGATAAACGCGCCGCCGAGCAGCACAATATTAACCAGCAGCGGAATAACGACGAAGCGGCGAATGCCCGGCAGACGGATCAATTTCCAGCCCTGCGCAAAGTAATGAATGCCGTTATAAGAAGCGGGGGAACGCGTAGCCATCGACAGTTTTTCTCCTCTGTTGGTCAGGCCAGGCTATCATAACCTGAGTTTTGGCGCTTACCAGTTGTCTTTTGACTGAAAAAACAGCAAAAAAGCGGGGTGGCTCTATCTTATTTGTCAGAAAAGACGGCGCAGACTTGCACTTGTTTAGCGGGACAAATACAGTTAGAGGATAAAGTTTGCCGTGGTGGCAAGGTATTGGAACAACAGAGAATACAATGATGCAGGATTTGCGTCTGATATTAATCGTTGTTGGCGCGATCGCCATAATAGCGCTGCTGCTTCATGGTCTGTGGACTAGCCGTAAAGAGCGCTCATCTGTGTTTCGCGATCGCCCGCACAAGCGTTTAAAACAGGATGATGAAGAGAGCCTGACCGGGGATGAAACCAGCGGGGCAGGCGAAGCGCGCGTGCGTCGCTCGAGCGCCAAACCTTCACATAACGAACCCTCTTTTGATGGCTTTGCTGTAGATGACGAAGAGCCTGCACCACGTCCTGCGCCGCGTAAGCCGCAACCTCAACCAGCCCGCAACGCGGTGCCCGTCGCGCCGCGCCCGGAGCGCGATCCGCTGCTCGACAGCGACGCGTTCGCCGAGGTGGATGATGAGATTGCGCCGCAGAGCGAACGTCAGGCGCCGATAGCGCCGCGTCCGCAGCAGCAGTCAACGCCAGCGCGTCAACCTGAAGCGCCGCGTCAGCCAGCCATGCCAGAGCCTGATGAGGCGCCGCAGTGGCAGGATGAGGAAGATGAACATGACGCGCCGCGCGTCCATACCGAAGCGGAAGCGCCCGTCGCCTCGACGCCGAGCGAGCCGGAACAGCCGCGTGAAGTCGCGCGCCGCAAAGAGACCGTACTGGTGTTACACGTCGCCGCGCACGCCGGCGGCGAGCTGAACGGCGAAAGCCTGTTGCAGGGCATTCTGCAGGCGGGCTTCCAGTTCGGCGAGATGAACATTTTCCATCGCCATTTAAGCCCGGCGGGAAGCGGCCCGGTGCTGTTCAGCCTGGCCAATATGGTGAAGCCCGGCTCCTTCAACCCGGATGCGATGACCGACTTCACCACGCCTGGCGTATCGATCTTTATGATGGTGCCATCCTATGGCGATCCGAATCAAAACTTTAAGCTGATGCTGCAGTCCGCGCAGCGTATCGCCGATGATGTCGGCGGCGTCGTGCTGGACGATGAGCGTCGCATGATGACGCCGCAGAAACTGGAAACCTACAAGGCGCGTATCCGCGACGTTATCGACGCCAACGCCTGACAGCCCGGTTTATACTGCGTTCCCTGAACCCCCGCTTGCCGGGGTTTTCTTTCTCTGATGGTGCGTTATGGAATCCGTACAAGACAAAATCACCGAGTTGCGAACCACGCTTCGTCATCATGAATATTTGTATCACGTCATGGACGCGCCGGAAATTCCCGACGCGGAGTACGATCGCCTGATGCGCGAACTGCGTGCGCTGGAAGAACAGCATCCCGACCTGATTACGCCCGATTCGCCGACGCAGCGCGTGGGCGCGGCGCCGCTGACGGCGTTTGAGCAGGTGCGTCATGAAGTGCCTATGCTGTCGCTGGATAACGTTTTCGACGAGGCGGGCTATCTCGCCTTCAACAAGCGCGTTCAGGATCGCCTGAAAAGCAGCGATGAGATCACCTTCTGCTGCGAACTGAAGCTGGACGGCCTGGCCGTCAGCCTGCTCTATGAAGATGGCCTGTTGGTACGCGCCGCCACGCGCGGCGACGGCACGACCGGCGAAAACATTACCGCCAATGTGCGCACCATTCGCGCCATTCCGCTGCGTCTGAAGGGCGATAACATTCCGGCGCGGCTGGAAGTGCGCGGCGAAGTGTTTATGAATCAGGCAGGCTTTGAAAAGCTGAATGAAGAGGCGCGCCGCACTGGCGGTAAAGTGTTCGCCAACCCGCGCAACGCCGCCGCCGGTTCGCTGCGCCAGCTCGATCCGCGCGTCACCGCCAAACGTCCGCTGACCTTCTTCTGCTACGGTTTTGGGCTGGTCGAGGGTGGCGAATTGCCCCACAGCCACTGGGAACGTCTGCAACAGTTTAAAGCCTGGGGGATTCCGGTCAGCGATCGCATTCGCCTCAGCCACAGCGCGGAAGAGGTGCTGGCGTTTTATCATCAGGTAGAGCGTGACAGGCCGCAGCTCGGCTTCGATATCGACGGCGTAGTGATCAAAGTCGATTCGCAGGCGTTGCAGGATCGGCTGGGCTTCGTCGCACGCGCGCCGCGCTGGGCGATTGCCTTTAAATTCCCGGCGCAGGAGCAGCTGACGACCGTGCGCGACGTGGAGTTTCAGGTCGGACGCACCGGCGCTATTACGCCGGTCGCGCGTCTGGAGCCGGTTCAGGTCGCGGGCGTGATGGTCAGCAACGCCACGCTGCACAACGCCGACGAAATCGCGCGTCTCGGCCTGCGTATTGGCGATCGCGTCGTTATTCGCCGGGCGGGCGATGTTATCCCGCAGGTGGTGAACGTTGTCGAAACCGAACGCGGCAGCGATACGCGGGAAGTGGTGTTTCCTGCCCATTGTCCGGTCTGCGGCTCGGATGTCGAGCGTGTGGAAGGCGAGGCGGTCACGCGCTGTACCGGCGGCCTGATCTGCGGCGCCCAGCGTAAAGAGGCGTTGAAGCATTTCGTTTCGCGGCGCGCGATGGACGTCGAAGGCATGGGCGATAAGATCATCGACCAGCTGGTGGAAAAAGAGTATGTCAAAACCCCTGCCGATCTGTTCCGTCTGAGCGCCGGGCTGCTGACCGGCCTGGATCGCATGGGGCCGAAATCGGCGCAGAACGTCGTGGATGCACTAAATAAAGCGAAGGCGACAACGCTGCCGCGCTTCCTCTACGCGCTGGGTATTCGCGAAGTGGGCGAGGCGACCGCCGTTAATCTGGCGAACCATTTTGGCTCGCTGGAGAAGATCATGGATGCCGATCTGGATGCGCTGATCGCGGTGCCGGATGTCGGTAAAGTGGTGGCGGCGCACGTGCGCAACTTTATGGAAGAAGAGAGCAATCGCGAAGTTATCCGCCAGCTGGTAGAGGATATCGGCATCCACTGGCCGGCGGTGACGGTCATTAATGCTGAGGAGCTGGACAGCCCGTTCGCCGGTAAAACCGTCGTGCTGACCGGCTCGCTGAGCATCATGTCGCGCGACGACGCCAAAGAGCGGCTCACGGCGCTGGGCGCGAAGGTCAGCGGCAGCGTATCGAAGAAAACTGACCTCGTCATCGCTGGCGAAGCGGCAGGCTCCAAGCTGGCGAAGGCGCAGGAGCTGGGCATTGAGGTCATTGATGAGGCGGAGATGATCCGTTTGCTGGATAACCCGCATGGATAAACAGCAGCTGGTGGAGATCGCTAATACGGTGATGCCGTTCGGTAAGTATCAGGGACGCGTATTGATCGATCTGCCGGAGCCGTATCTGCTGTGGTTCGCCCGCAAGGGCGAATTTCCGGCGGGACATCTGGGCGAGCTGATGCAGCTGACGCTGGCGATTAAAATCGAAGGGCTGGAAGGGCTGGTGAAGCCGCTCAAGCGCGATCTTTAACGGGCGCCGTCGTTGACGGCGCCCGCATTCTTACTTCTGCGACTCTACAATCGCTTTCCCCTGCGGCGCGCTGGCTTTGAGCGCCGCATCGTTCTTCTTCTTATAGCGCTGCGCGATAAACGAGCAGACCATTAGCTGAACCTGATGAAATATCATCAGCGGCAGCACGATAATCCCCACCGAGGCGGCAGGAAACAGAATGTTGGCCATCGGCACGCCGTTTGCCAGGCTTTTCTTCGAGCCGCAGAACAGGATGGTGATCTCATCGGCGCGGTTAAAGCCGAACAGGCGCGCCGCCAGCAGGTTGATCAGCAAAACGATAAACAGCAACAGCACGCTGCCCGCCAAAATCCAGACCAACGTCATCACGCCTACCCGATGCCAGATGCCATTTACTACCGCTTCGCTAAACGCCGAATAGACTACCAACAGGATAGATGTCTGATCCGTTTTGCCGATCAGGCTGCGATGGCGCTCCACCCAACCGCCGATCCAGCGGCGCGACAGATGCCCCAGCACAAACGGCACCAGCAGTTGCAGCATAATGCGGCCTACCTGTTCCAGTCCGTTGCCTGGCATATCGCTGTGAATATTCATCACCAGATTCACCAGCAGCGGCGAGATAAAGACGCCAAGCAGACTGGAGGCGGAGGCGCTGCATACCGCCGCCGCCACGTTGCCGCCTGCCATGGAGGTGAAGGCGATGGCGGACTGGACGGTCGCGGGCAAAATACAGAGGTACACAAAGCCGGTATAGATTTCCGCGCTGACGTCAACCGGATGCCACCAGGCCAGCAGCAGCCCCAGTATCGGGAACAGCACGAAGGTGCTGAACATAATCCACAGATGCAGCCGCCAGTGGCTGCTGCCAGCGATGATTTTTTCACGCGACAGCTTGGCGCCATGCATAAAGAACAGCAGGGCGATAGCGGCGGTGGTCAGCCAGTCGAAAAAGGGGACAAAGCCGCCTTTCGCCGGTAAGAACGTCGCCAGCAGCAACACAATCAGCAGCTTAACCATCATTGGATCGAGACGAAAAATGCCCATTGTTAAAACCTGGTTAAATATCGATGGGCGTATTGTGCGTCAGCGACGTTTAGAAATAAAATTGATTTATTGCATCCATTAATGAATGAAATAGATGAATTACACTTTACGCCAGCTGCGGGTTTTCGTCGCCGTCGCTCAGCACGGCAGCTTCAGCCAGGCGGGACGGGCGATTGGCTTGAGCCAGTCGGCGGTTAGCCACAGCATCAAAGAGCTGGAAACGGAAATGGGCATCCGCCTGCTGGATCGCACTACGCGCGAAGTCCTGCTGACCGATGCCGGACAGCAGCTGGCGACGCGTCTGGAGCGTCTGCTGGAAGAGCTGAACACTACGTTGCTTGACGCGCGCAGCTTCGGACAGCAGCGCAGCGGGACGGTGAGGGTCGCCGCCAGCCAAACCATCTCCGCGCATCTGATGCCGCAGTGTCTGGCCGCCAGCCAGCTTAATTACCCTGAAATTAAAGTGATGCTGCGCGACCGACCGCAGCAGTGGGTGGTGCAGAGCGTGCGCAATGCTGAAGTGGATTTCGGTATCGTCGTCGGGCCGCTGGCGACCGATGAGTTTGAATCACAGCCGATACTGGATGAGCCTTTTTTGTTGTTGTGTCGCCAGGACGATCCTTTGGCGCAGGCGGAAGCGATTCGCTGGCAGAGGCTGAGTGGCCGCACGATGGTATTGCAGGATTATGCGTCCGGCAGCCGCGTGCTGATTGATGAAGCGCTCAGGCAGCAGCGGGTCGAGGCGGAGATTGTGCAGGAAATTGGACATCCCACCACGCTCTATCCGATGGTCGAAGCGGGGATCGGCATCAGCATTTTACCGGCGTTGGCGCTGCCGCTGCCGGCGGGACGACCGCTGACGGTTCGTCGGCTGCTGCCGGAAATTAACCGTACGCTGATGCTGATTCGCCGCAAAAACCGCTCGTTGACGCCCGCGGCGGAAGCGATCTGGCAAGAGGTGCGCCAGCAGGCAAGGCTGCTGACGCAACAGCGGCAACGGATGCCCGCTTTTTAGATATAAACGTTAATTTGGTTTTCGGTCGTCGGGCGGTTAACGCCGTCGGCGATTTTTACGCTATTGCCGCCGTTTTGCGCCTGCTGTTTTTTGCTCGCCTCTTCCGCCTGCTGACGTTGCAGCTGCGCCAGCTGCGCCTGCAACAGTTTGATCTGATTCTGGAGCTGTTCCTGCTGTTTCTGCTTTTCCTCCGTCGTGCCGTCGGAGCTGCTTATATCCTTCAGCTTCTGCTGCAGCTTGGTGATTTGGCTGGTGAGGCTGGCGATTTGCGATGAAACGTCACTGCTGCTGCTACTGCCTGAGCTGGCGGAGCTGCCGCTCTGTCCGACGCTGGGAGTCGAAGTGTTAATGGTCGTCATGATTTCCTCCTTTATAACAAACCATTACGTTTATCGGATGCAGGGAGGCCATTCTTGAGCGCCGAAAGCGTAAAAGAAGTGATAAGAAAACGAAAGGAAACAGAAGGAGGAGAGGCAGCAGGTTCTCATCCTGCCGATTTTACATAGCAAAAAGGCGCCTTTAGGGCGCCTTTCTACACTGGTGGGTCGTGCAGGATAACTCGGCTTTGCCTCGCCCTTCGGGCCGTTGCCGCTGGCAACGTTGTCTCGCTGAGCTCGACCCGAACCTGCTGCAGGTTCTCATCCTGCCGATTTTACATAGCAAAAAGGCGCCTTTAGGGCGCCTTTCTACACTGGTGGGTCGTGCAGGATGACTCGGCTTCGCCTCGCCCTTCGGGCCGTTGCCGCTGGCAACGTTGTCTCGCAGAAGCTCGACCCGAACCTGCTGCAGGTTCTCATCCTGCCGATTCCGCATAGCAAAAAGGCGCCTTTAGGGCGCCTTTCTACACTGGTGGGTCGTGCAGGATTCGAACCTGCGACCAATTGATTAAAAGTCAACTGCTCTACCAACTGAGCTAACGACCCGATGGTGGGTGATGACGGGCTCGAACCGCCGACCCCCTCCTTGTAAGGGAGGTGCTCTACCAACTGAGCTAATCACCCGTTTCGGTGCGACAGTTATCAAAGATGGTGGGTGATGACGGGCTCGAACCGCCGACCCCCTCCTTGTAAGGGAGATGCTCTACCAACTGAGCTAATCACCCATCTTTGAAGTCTGTCTCACTGCGGGCATCCGAAGATGGTGGGTGATGACGGGCTCGAACCGCCGACCCCCTCCTTGTAAGGGAGATGCTCTACCAACTGAGCTAATCACCCCCGCTGTGTGGAGTCGCATTATAGGGAGAGTTGGAAATGAGTCAACGCTTTTTAAAACGAAAATGTTTGTTCGTCTTAAAATTAGGCAGCCTGTCGCGCTTTTAGTCGAAACCCTGGCGAAGAGACATGAAAATTCAGCGGCCTGGCGCATCAACGCCGGGTTTGCCGTTGAGGAATCAGGGGCAGGTGATAGAATATGCGCACTGGAACCATGCATGAAAATCATCTTTTCTGTCATTTCGCAGAAATCTGCGCACTAAGGCAAGCTCAATGAAAATCAAAACCCGTTTCGCGCCGAGTCCAACCGGTTACCTGCACGTCGGCGGCGCCCGCACCGCGCTCTATTCCTGGCTGTTCGCCCGCAATCACGGCGGCGAGTTCGTGCTGCGTATTGAAGATACCGATCTGGAGCGTTCCACCCAGCAGGCTATCGACGCCATTATGGATGGCATGAACTGGCTGAACCTGGACTGGGATGAGGGCCCTTACTATCAGACCAAACGCTTTGATCGCTACAATGCGGTGATCGATGAGATGCTGGAAGCGGGAACGGCCTATAAATGCTACTGCTCGAAAGAGCGTCTGGAGCAGCTGCGCGAAACGCAAATGGCGAACGGCGAAAAGCCGCGCTACGACGGCCACTGCCGCGACAGCCATGAGCACCATGCCGATAACGAGCCGCACGTTGTGCGCTTCCGCAACCCGCAGGAAGGCTCCGTGGTGTTTGACGATCAGATCCGCGGTCCGATCGAATTCAGCAATCAGGAGCTGGACGATCTGATTATCCGCCGCACCGACGGTTCGCCGACCTATAACTTCTGCGTGGTGATCGATGACTGGGATATGGGCATCACCCATGTGATCCGCGGCGAAGATCATATCAACAACACGCCGCGCCAGATTAATATCCTGAAGGCGATCGGCGCGCAGGTGCCGGTCTATGCGCACGTTTCAATGATCCTCGGCGACGACGGCAAGAAGCTTTCCAAGCGTCACGGCGCGGTTGGCGTCATGCAGTACCGCGACGACGGCTATCTGCCGGAAGCGCTGCTGAACTATCTGGTGCGTCTGGGCTGGTCTCACGGCGATCAGGAGATCTTCTCTGTCGATGAGATGAAGCAGCTGTTCTCGCTGGATGCGGTGAGCAAATCCGCCAGCGCCTTCAACACGGAGAAGCTGCAATGGCTGAACCATCACTATATTAATACGCTGCCGCCGGAATATGTGGCGACTCATCTGCAATGGCATATCGAGCAGGCGCAGATCGACACCCGTACCGGCCCAGAGCTGGCTCAGCTGGTGAAGCTGCTGGGCGAACGCTGCAAAACCCTGAAAGAGATGGCCGCTTCTTGCCGCTATTTCTATGAGGAATTCGATGCCTTTGACGCCGACGCAGCGAAGAAACATCTGCGTCCGGTGGCGCGTCAGCCGCTGGAGCTGGTGCGTGACAAGCTGGCCGCTATCAGCGACTGGACAGCGGAAAACGTCCATCACGCGATTCAGGCGACGGCGGACGAGCTGGAAGTGGGCATGGGCAAAGTCGGCATGCCGCTGCGCGTTGCGGTGACCGGCGCCGGCCAGTCGCCTGCGCTGGATGTCACTGTTCAGGCGATCGGCAAATCACGCGCCGTGGCGCGTATCGAAAAGGCGCTGGCCTTTATCAGCGAGCGCGAAGCGCAGGGTTAATTTTTCTGCTGCATAAAAAAACCGGAAGCGCGCTTCCGGTTTTTTTTTACTTATCTTCAATATCCAGCCGCTGCAACAATCCTTTCACCCCTTCGCGCAACAGGAGATTTTGCAGCCTTTCCTGTTCCGGCGGCGTCATTTGCTGAGCGAAAGAGAGCAACAGGGCAGGCAGGGAATTCGGCTTCGCCAGATAGGTGCCTGCAGGTTCGGCGGCGTGACGCGCGGCGTTCAGATAATGCGTTACACGCTCATCGATTTTCACAATACGCGCTTTGCCGCCCTGAACGCCGGGTTTTGGCTGCGTAATCCATCCCTCGCGCTTAATCCACTTGTTGATTGTCTGGCGCGTGTAGCCTGTCCGCTGGGCAAGTTCGTCCGGCGTTAACCATTCCTCTTTCACGTTTCAGTCCCTGTAAACTTAAGCAACAGGCGGATATATTACATGAAAACGTGACGCGATTAACTAACGTGGATCACTAACAGAAAAAGTGATCTCCTCCGCCCGCAGGCGAAGGAGAAAGAGATTAACGCGGGGTGGTCGCCGCTTCCGCAGCCGGGCGGTAAGCAAGGAAATAGGCGAGGGCAACGAACACGGCGCCGCCGACGGCGTTCCCCAGGAACACGGCGACAAAGTTCGGCAGGTAGTCCGCCCAGGTCAGCTGACCGGCGAAAATGGCGGCCGGGACGATAAACATGTTCGCGACCACGTGCTGAAAGCCGATAGCGACAAACGCCATCACCGGGAACCAGGCGCCGAAGATTTTACCCACCACATCTTTACTGGCGAACGCCAGCCAGACGGCCAGACAAACCAGCCAGTTACAGCCGATGCCGGAAATAAAAGCGTGCGTGAAGTCTGCGTTAACTTTCGCGCTGGCGATCGCGACGGTCTTATTCAGATAATCGCCTTCAGTCATGCCGAGGATATGGCCAAAGAACCACGCTACGGCGATGCTGCCGATAAAGTTAGCGATGGTAATCCAGAACCAGTTGCGCAGCAGGCTGAAACCGCTGATCTGACGAGCAAACCAGGCGATAGGCATCGTCAGCATATTGCCAGTCAGCAGCTCGCCGCCGGCAAGAATCGTCAGGATCAGGCCCACCGGGAATACCGCAGCGCCAAGAAAGCCGCCAAAGGAGCCCCAGTCAGCAGGCAGTTTGTTGATAACATGCAGATCGAGCAGGAAGCCGACAGCAATAAACGCGCCGGCCATAAAGCCGAGGATCAGCAGCGATGAAACGGGAAGACGGCTTTTCGTCACGCCGGACTGAATAGCGATAGCGGCGATTTCTTTAGGTGAATGCAAGGACATAGTAGCTCTGGTGTTAGTCAAAGAGTCATGCAGGTTTTCACTTCTCGTTAGCCGCAGAACACGGCCGGAGCGGAAGCGATGAACCGTTCGATTAATTAGCGTGCGAAGTTTTGCATAGCAAATTAACAATAACAAGCGACTTTTTGTAATGACATTAACGCCAAATTAACATTCAAATAGCCGTCCGCTGCGTTGTGTAGTGGGAAATCTTTCCACAACGGCAACTGACCTTATGACCTGCTTTACGCCGGGCCATGAGGGAGGATTATGCGGCGCGCTGTCATATTTCCTCTGCAACCTAACGCCTTGATTGACGCCTTTTTCAGCGATCAAACACAGATTTAAAATTTGCCGTTGACACCCTGGGGGCGGTTTCATATTATGCGCTCCGTCAACACGACACGATTATCCGGTACGGGGCTATAGCTCAGCTGGGAGAGCGCTTGCATGGCATGCAAGAGGTCAGCGGTTCGATCCCGCTTAGCTCCACCAAATCTTATCCCAAGAGGTTTGGCGACGGTTAATCACTATCTCTGATGTGGGGGTATAGCTCAGCTGGGAGAGCGCTTGCATGGCATGCAAGAGGTCAGCGGTTCGATCCCGCTTATCTCCACCATACTTTCTGTTCGATCCCTTTTATTCCTCTCTTTTCTGTTCAATCGCATTCAGCTTTCTGTTTATTCCTTGTGCATTTCCATGCGGTTTTTAGCCTGTTCCAACGCGTTTTCTGCATATATACGCCTTCCTGGGCGGAACCTGTCGGTTAAGCGCATCACATTGCCTCCTTCCGCTGCTGCTGTTTTCCGCTTTTGCTGCTGGCCGCCTGACCGGGCCCATAAAAAAACCGGGCAAGAGCCCGGTCTTTTTCATTCGTAAACGGCTTAGCTAAGCACCAGGCCTGCGATAGAGGCTGACAGCACGCTAACCAGCGTAGAGCCGTACAGCAGCTTCAGACCAAAGCGCGACACCACGTTGCCCTGCTCTTCATGCAGACCTTTAATCGCACCGGCAACGATGCCGATGGAGGAGAAGTTAGCAAAAGAGACCAGGAAAACAGACAGGATGCCTTCGCCGCGCGGGGAGAGCTGACCAGCGATTTTCTGCAGATCCATCATCGCCACGAATTCGTTGGAAACCAGCTTGGTCGCCATGATGCTGCCTACCTGCAACGCTTCGCTGCTCGGCACGCCCATCACCCAGGCAAACGGGAAGAAGACATAGCCGAGAACGCCCTGGAAGCTGATGCCGAAGATGGCGTCAAACAGCGCGTTAATGCCGGAGATCAGCGCGATAAAGCCAATCAGCATCGCCGCCACGATAATCGCTACGCGGAAACCGGCAAGGATATATTCGCCCAGCATTTCAAAGAAGCTCTGGCCTTTATGCAGGTCGTTCAGCTGCAGGTCTTCTTCGCTGTCGACGCGATACGGGTTGATCAATGACAGCACGATAAAGGTGCTAAACAT
Organism: Mixta calida; assembly: GCF_002953215.1. NCBI lineage: Bacteria > Pseudomonadati > Pseudomonadota > Gammaproteobacteria > Enterobacterales > Erwiniaceae > Mixta > Mixta calida. The sequence continues at coordinate 3,158,723 of NZ_CP026378.1, read as the reverse complement.
ATTCAACACCAGCGCAGCGACTACATACTTGGGCTGCAGCATGGTCATATAGGCGCCGACGATAGACATGGAAACGGTAGACATCGCGGTAGCGGCCATAGTGTACATACGGCGCTGCGACATCTGTCCCAGGATATCTTTATAGGCGATAAAGTTTTCTGACTGCCCCAGGATCAGTGAACTGACCGCATTAAAAGATTCCAGTTTGCCCATGCCGTTGATTTTCGACAGTACCGTACCGATAGCGCGAATAACGATGGGAAGAATACGGAAATGCTGCAAAATACCAATCAGCGCGGAGATAAAGACAATCGGGCAGAGAACATTGAGGAAGAAAAACGCCAGGCCTTTGTCATTCATACCACCGAATACGAAGTTGGTCCCTTCAGCCGCGTATTTCAACAGGTAATCAAACAGGCCGGCAAAGCCTTTTACGAATCCCAGGCCAGCTTCAGAGTTAAGGAAGAACCACGCAAGCAGTACCTCGATCACTAACAGCTGTATGATAAAACGGACGCGGATGTTTTTACGATCGCGGCTCACCAGCAAGGCCAGCAACGCAACCACAACCAGCGCCAGAACAAAATGCAAAATGCGGGACATGTATGCTCCAATTTTGAGGCAGGTTATATTTCGCTGCGTATTCTATGTAACACCGGGCGTAAAAACGAGATCAAGTCCACAATATAACAATTGCCTATCGCTGCTCGCGTCAGAAAAGACTGCCGGATCACAACTGTAACACTGATTAAAAAAACCACATATTCATTGTTAACATTCTGGTCATGGCATACAGTTAATGCGTTGCTGAAATTTTAACAGTCGGCTATTCTGGAATAAAGTATAGCCATTGCTATACTTTATAGCGCGAGCTATCACAGCGATAACGACAATCATATTTTACCTTGGTTAATGTCCCTTTACCCTGTAAGGGTGACAAAAACGTTCAGACAGGATAACGACTATGTTAGAAAGCCGCACCGCGGAACGAGCAGCACGCGGAGCCCGTAAGGTAAAGCTGGCTCTGTTGGGACCGGCTTTCGTTGCGGCGATTGGCTATATCGATCCGGGCAACTTCGCGACCAATATTCAGGCCGGCGCCTCCTATGGCTATAAACTGCTGTGGGTCGTGGTGTGGGCCAACGTCATGGCGATGGTGATCCAGCTGATGTCCGCCAAGCTCGGCATCGCCACCGGGAAAAATCTCGCCGAGCATATCCGCGACCGCTTTCCGCGTCCGGCCGTCTGGTTCTACTGGGTGCAGGCGGAAATTATCGCCATGGCTACCGATCTGGCGGAATTTATCGGCGCCGCGCTCGGCTTTAAGATGCTGCTCGGCATCTCACTGTTGCAGGGCGCGGTGCTGACCGGCGTCGCCACCTTCTTAATTTTGATGCTGCAAAATCGCGGGCAAAAGCCGCTGGAGCTGGTTATCGGCGGGCTGCTGCTGTTTGTCGCCGCCGCCTATATCGTCGAGCTGTTCTTTTCGCAGCCGAAAATGACCGAGCTGCTGCAGGGAATGGCGCTGCCTTCGCTGCCGACCGCCGACGCGGTGTTTCTTGCGGCGGGCGTGCTGGGCGCGACCATTATGCCGCACGTTATCTATCTGCACTCGTCGCTGACGCAAAACGGCGGGCGCGGCAGCTCGCGTGGCGAACGCTACTCTTCAACCAAGCTCGATGTGGCGATCGCCATGACGATTGCCGGATTCGTTAACCTGGCGATGATGGCGACGGCGGCGGCAGCCTTTCACTTTAACGGCCATTCCGGCGTGGCGGATCTCGATCAGGCCTACCTGACGCTGAAGCCGCTGTTAAGCGACGCCGCGGCGCTGGTCTTCGGCCTGAGCCTGGTAGCGGCTGGCCTCTCTTCTACGGTAGTAGGCACGCTGGCGGGGCAGGTGGTGATGCAGGGATTTATTCATTTCCATATTCCGCTCTGGCTGCGTCGTGCGATCACCATGCTGCCTTCTTTTATTGTCATTATGGCGGGATGGGATCCGACGCGCATCCTGGTGATGAGCCAGGTGCTGCTGAGCTTCGGCATTGCGCTGGCGCTGGTGCCGCTGCTGGTGTTTACCGGCAAGCAGGAGCTGATGGGCGATATGACCAACTCGCGTATTATGCAAACCGTAGGCTGGGTTATCGTGGTGCTGGTGGTGGCGCTGAACATCTACCTGCTGGCAGGCGAGGCGCTGGGGCTGGGTTGAGTGCAGAGCCCGACCGCGCGGCATTAACTTCAGCCTGACCATTGCCGCCTTTGTAGCAAGGCCCGCGTTATCCATAACGCGGGCCTTCTGTTATCCGGCTTCGCGGGGGTTAATCATGATGATGGCGGCGGCCTTCCCACTGCTGATGCCGCCATTCACGGGCGCGTTCATGATTGCGCCATTCCCGATCCCGGCGCCATTCGCGGTCGCGTTCACGATGACGCCATTCCCGCTCCTGACGCCATTCATGGCGCTGCCAATCCCGGTTGCGCTGCCACTGCTCGCGACGCCACTGTTCGTGACGCCACCAGCGACCGCGTTGCCATTCGTAACGGTCATGCCACCAGCGTCCGTCGCGCCAGCGTCCGCCGTCCCAATAACGACCATGACGATCGCGGTCGCCCAGTTGCAGAGTAATGCCCGGGGCCAGGGTGATGGAAGCGCCGTCGGCATGTGCTGTGTGTATCGCGAAAGGTGACAAACTTGCCAGCAAAGCGGCAATAATAAGGGCGCGTTTCATATTTCTCCTTATCAGTGCGCAAACAGCAGCACTGTTGCGCCAGCATATAAATATCGCGCGCAAATAGCAGCAACTGCGTTCTGAAAAAGATAAGGTTAATCTGAATTGAGAATTTTCTGGCTGTGCGGACACAGCCAGAGAGGGGAATTAACGCAGCAGCGCGTCGATTTCCTGCAGTTCGTCCTCGCTGAGGCGGCTCTGTTGCAGCATCTGCACCGCATCATCGATCTGGCTGGTTTTGCTGGCGCCGATCAGCACGCTGGTCATCGCCGGTTGACGCAGCACCCAGGCCAGCGCCATCTGCGCCAGCTTCTGACCGCGACGCTGGGCGATCTCGTTCAGCTGCTGGACCTTCTCCATCTTCTCCTGCGTCAGCTGATCGGTGCTGAGAAAACGGCTGCCGCTGGCGGCGCGCGAATCTTCCGGCACCCCGTTCAGATAGCGATCGGTCAGCACGCCGCCGGCCAGCGGCGAAAAAGCGATGCAGCCGACGCCTTCGCGTTGCAGCACATCCAGCAGGCCACCTTCCGGCTGACGTTCAAACAGCGAATATTTTGGCTGATGGATCAGGCAGGGCGTGCCAAGGTCGCGCAGGATCTGAATCGCCTCGGCAGCGCGCTCGGCGGGATAGTTGGAAATGGCGGCGTACAGCGCTTTGCCCTGACGCACCACCTGATCGAGCGCCATCATCGTCTCTTCCAGCGGCGTTTCCGGATCGGGACGGTGATGATAAAAAATGTCGACATACTCCAGGCCCATGCGCTTCAGGCTCTGATCGAGGCTGGAGACCAGATATTTCCGCGAACCCCAGTCGCCGTAAGGGCCGTCCCACATGGTATAGCCCGCTTTGGTCGAGATAATCAGTTCATCGCGATAGCCGTGAAAATCCTCACGCAGGATGCGGCCAAAATTCTCTTCCGCCGAGCCTGGCGGCGGACCGTAATTATTAGCCAGATCGAAATGGGTGATGCCGCAGTCAAAGGCGTGACGCAGCAGCGCGCGGCTGTTATCGACGCGCGTGCTGTCGCCGAAGTTATGCCATAAGCCCAGTGAGACGGCGGGCAGCTTAAGACCGCTGCGACCAGAACGACGATACTCCATCTGCTGGTAGCGAGCGGCATCAGGTTGATAATGCATAGCGATTCCCTGAGAAAGAGGATAAATGAACAGAAGCCGCTTAGCAGTGTATACGTTTACACCTGATGAAAAGCGCGCGACGGCTCGCAATTACAGAAAAATCCTCAGGCGTAACGCCCGGTTGCCAGGCGACAACAGGGGATAACAATATCGTATGTCGACGTGCTGACAGAATAATCGATACTGAAATGACCTGATTGCGCAAGGAGTCTGCTATGTCTGCCCTAACCGTAAGTGATTATCTGCTACAGCGACTGAATGAAATCGGTATCAATCATCTGTTTGGCGTGCCGGGCGACTTTAATCTGGCATTTCTTGATCGGGTGATCGCTCATCCCCGCCTGGCGTGGGTAGGGTGCGCCAATGAACTCAACGCCGCTTATGCCGCAGACGGCTACGCCCGCAGCCAGGGCGCTGCGGCGCTGCTGACCACGTTCGGCGTTGGCGAGCTGAGCGCCATTAACGGCACGGCAGGCAGCTATGCCGAATATCTGCCGGTGATTCATATTGTTGGCGCGCCTTCGCAGCAGGCGCAGCGACGCGGCGATTTGATTCATCATTCGCTGGGTGACGGCGATTTCAGCCACTTCCTGCGTATGCAGCGCGAGGTAACCGTGGCGCAGGCGGCGCTGACCGCTGATAACGCCTGCGCCGAAATCGACCGGATGATAACGGAAGCGCTGACGCAGCGCCGCCCCGGTTATCTGCTGCTGCCGGTAGACGTAGCCGGCGCGTCCGTGCAGGCGCCGAGGCAGTCTTTAGCCGCGCGCAGGGAAACCGATCCGCAGGCGCTGGCCGCGTTTCGCGCCGCGGCGGAAAAACGGCTTTCGTCGGCGCGCAGCGTTTCGCTGCTGGCCGATTTCCTCGCCGATCGCTTTGGCGTCCAGCAGCAGCTGGCGCACTGGCTGGAGGCGGTGCCGCTGCCGCACGCCACGCTGCTGATGGGAAAAGGGGTACTGGATGAGCAGCGACGCGGCTTTGTCGGCACCTATGCCGGCGAAGGCTGCGCTCAGGCGACGCGCAAGGCGATTGAACAGGCCGATGCGATCATCAGCGTCGGCGTACGCTTCACCGATACCATTACCGTTGGCTTCAGTCAGCGGATCGATCCTGAACGCAATATCGATTTGCAGCCTTTTAGCGCGACAGTCGCGGGCGAGCGCTTCGCACCGCTGGCGATGACGGACGCCGTCGCCGAGCTGCAACAGCTCTGTCAGCGTTATGCCGACCGCTGGACGCTGGCCTGCTGCGATCCCGCGCCGCTGGCGCAGCCGGAACAGCCGGGTCTGACGCAAAACGCCTTCTGGCAGGCGATGCAGGCCTTTCTGCAACCGGGCGATCTCATCCTGGCGGAGCAGGGCACCGCCGCCTTCGGGGCGGCGGCGCTGCGTCTGCCTGCAGGGGCGAAGCTGGTGGTGCAGCCGCTATGGGGATCTATCGGCTATACTTTGCCGGCGACCTTCGGCGCCCAGACGGCGGAGCCGGACCGGCGCGTGATCTTGCTGATTGGCGACGGCTCCGCGCAGCTGACGGTGCAGGAGTTAAGCTCAATGATGCGCGATAACCTGAAGCCGCTGATTTTTTTGTTGAATAATGAAGGCTACACCGTTGAGCGCGCCATCAACGGCGCGGAACAGCGCTATAACGATATCGCTGCCTGGAACTGGACGCAGCTGCCGCAGGCGCTGAGCGAAGCCTGCCCGGCGCAATGCTGGCGCGTAATGGAAACGGTGCAGTTGACCGAGGTGATGAAGTTGATCGCTGACGCGCGCCGTCTGTCGCTGGTGGAAGTGGTGCTGCCGCGCCTCGATATGCCGCCGCTGTTACAGCAGGTTTCCGCTTCGCTGCATCAGCGTAATTCGGCATAGCGATTTCAGAAAGATGGTGCTGTTCAGCATGCGCTTTCACGGTTAAGGTAACGGGCGATTTGCAAAACGCTCACCTTTCTTTACGGTGAGCGTTGTTGTTTTACCGGGGGAAATTTATAGTGTCCCGTAGAGAATTGAAATAAGCGGAGCAGCAGAATAATGACTAAATACGCTTTGGTGGGCGACGTTGGCGGTACCAACGCGCGCCTGGCGCTGTGTGAAGTAGAAACTGGCCTGATCTCTCAGGTAACCACCTGGTCAACATCGGAACATCACAGCCTCGAAGCGGTGATCCGCCTGTTTCTGGAAGAGCAGCAGCAAGACGTTAAGGATGGCTGCATCGCCATCGCCTGCCCGATCACCGAAGACTGGGTCGAGATGACCAACCACGACTGGGCTTTCTCCACGCAGGCGCTGAAAGCGAGCCTGGGCTTCGATCATCTGGAAATCATCAACGATTTTACCGCCGTTTCGATGGCGATCCCGATGCTGACCGAAAACGACGTGATTCAGTTCGGCGGCGGCGCGGCGGTAAAGGATAAGCCCATCGCCGTGTACGGCGCGGGCACCGGTCTCGGCGTCGCCCATCTGGTGCATGTCGATCGCCGCTGGGTCAGCCTGCCGGGCGAGGGCGGCCATGTCGACTTCGCGCCGAACAGCGTGGAAGAAGATTTAATTTTGCAGGTGCTGCGCGAAGAGCTGGGCCACGTCTCCGCCGAGCGCGTGCTGTCAGGATCGGGGCTGGTGAATCTCTACCGCGCCATCGTGAAATCTGATAAGCGCGTGCCGGAAAACCTGAAGCCGAAAGATGTTTCCGAACGCGCGCTGGCGGACAGCTGTACCGACTGCCGCCGCGCGCTGTCCCTGTTCTGCGTGATTATGGGGCGCTTCGGCGGCAACCTGGCGCTGAACCTCGGCACCTTCGGCGGCGTCTATATCGCTGGCGGAATCGTGCCGCGCTTCCTGGAGTTCTTTAAGGCCTCCGGCTTCCGCGCCGCCTTTGAAGACAAAGGCCGCTTCCGTGACTATGTGCACGATATTCCGGTCTATATGATCACGCACGATCAGCCGGGACTGTTGGGCGCAGGCGCGCATCTGCGCCAGACGCTGGGCCGCGTGCTGTAAGGTTGTCGGCGGGCCACACGGCCCGCCGTTACAGGCGCATCAGCTGGCGAAAGGCTTTTACTTTGCTGCGGCTGACCGGCACCTGAAACTCCAGATCGCGCAGCCGCAGAAGGTAGGTATTGTTAAACCAGGGTTCGATCTCGCGAATCTTGTTCAGGTTGACGCAAAAGGAGCGATGGCAGCGGAAGAACTGATTTTCCGGCAGCCGGCTGCAAAATTCGCCGATCGTCATCGACATCACATACTCTTCCCGTCGCGTATAAACAAACGTCAGCTTCTCGTGCGCTTCCACATAGTAAATATCGTTAATGTCGGTCACGATAATGCGCTCGTCCTTCACCAGGTTAACGGTCTGCGCGCCGCCGCGCGAGGTCGGGGTTTCGGACGTCGGCTGCTGCTGCCCGTGCGCCTCCAGCTTGTGCAGCATGCTGACGATGCGCGATTCATGGTAGGGCTTGAGAATATAGTCGAACGCTTCCAGCTCAAACGCCTCCACCGCATGCTCTTTCCACGCGGTGATAAACACAATCTGCGGCCGGTGGGCGAATTTGCTGATGTTCTGCGCCAGCAGCACGCCATCCAGCGACGGAATATTGATATCGAGAAAGATCACATCCACTTCGTGATGTTGTAGAAACTTCAGTACGTCGAGTCCGTCATCGAAGCAGGCGACAATTTCAATCGCGCTGTGCTGCTTAATCATCCAGCTCAGCTCCTGCTGCGCCAGAAATTCATCTTCCACTATGATCGCTTTCACTTGCTTCTCTCTCAGGCCGTCAGGGACAGCGTTTTTTCCGGCAGCTTTTCGCCGTTTTTGCTGATGTAAAAGGCGATTTCCGTGCCGGGATGCAGCTGCGTAATCTGCAATCCGCCGCCGTAAAGCAGCTTAACGCGGTGATGCACGTTCAGCAGGCCGATCTTATTGCCGGGCATTTCATTGCGCGTCACGCGCGCGATCACCTCATCGCTGATGCCGTTGCCGGTATCGCGCACCGCGATGCGCACCCGATCGCCGTGATCCTCAACCGACAGCGTCACCACCCCTTTGCCGCGGCAGGGCTGAATGCCGTGAACGATGGCGTTCTCCACCAGCGGCTGGATCAGCAGGCTGGGCAGGGTGCAATGAAGCTCCTCGTCGATATGATAAATCATCGTCAGCTTGTCGCCGAAGCGTGCCTGCTCAATCGCAATATAGTCCTTCACCTGATAGAGCTCTTTTTTAATATCGATCGGTTCGTCATCGTTCAGCTCCAGGTTGTAGCGCAGATAACGCGACAAATTGATAATCAGCTGACGGGCGGTATCGGGATTCATGCGGATAGAGGAGGAGATGGCGTTCAGCGCGTTGAACAGAAAGTGCGGGTTGATTTTGCTTTGCAGCGCGCGCAGTTCCGCTTTGTTGGCCATCTCGCGCAGCTGCTCGGTGCGCGATACCTCCAGCTGCGTCGAGATGAGCTGCGACAGGCCGACCGCCATCTCCTTCAGCGACCCGGTGATGCGGTGCGCATGGCGATAGTAGATTTTCAGCGTGCCGGTCACTTCGCCTTTTTCCCACAGCGGGATAACGATCATTGAGTGAATATCGCGCGTGCGCCAAGCCTCATCGTTATTTTTGATAATAATTTTGCCGTAGTTAATCGCCTGGCGCGTGGTGGGGCTCAGCGCGTCGTCGCCCTGACGATAGTGCTGCTCGCCGTAGCCGACATAGGCGAGGATCTGATGTTTATTGGTGATCGCCACCGCATCGGCGTTGATATCGTTGCGGATAATGTCACACACCTTGCGCAGCGAATCGCTGTTGACGTGACGAAACAGCGGCAGGGTTTTATTGGCGATATCGAGCGCCAGCTTCGCCTGACGTGCGGCGATCGCCTCTTTTTCGCCTTCGACGCTCTGCACCAGCAGTACGATCAGGCCGATGCTGACGGCGCCGAGGATCATCGGGATAGCGATCTCAGAGACGATATCGATGCCGAGCGCCGTTGGGCGCGCCCAGAGAATAATCAGCAGCATCGTCAGAGATTCGCACAGCATGCCGCCGAGGATCCCCAGCCGCCAGCGATGCTCCTTCGCCACCTTGAGATTGATCCAGCCCGACGCAACGCCAGCGATAATGCTGGTGATCAGGCAGGGAACCGAGGAGACGCCGTGGATATCAATCAGAAAGCGGTGCAGTCCGGCGATAATTCCGGTGGCGATGCCGACCCAGGGGCCGAACAGAATGCCGCCCGACATGACGGCGATAATGCGCACGTTCAGCAGCGAACCGTCGACGTTCACCGCCGACCAGGTGCTGAACAACGCAAACAGCGAAAAGATGGCGGTCACCGCCAGCAGTTCCTGGCGCGAGTGCTCATCTTTTTGCAGCAGCTGACGGAAGTGGCGCGTGCGCGTCAGAAAGAAGAGGCAGATCAGCATCAGGGCGGCGCGGTCAAATACCGCCAGCAGCATATCGAATATGGATTGCACAGGCATCTCAAGGCTTAACACATAAACGGACATGATAGGAAATGTCATTCAGCGGCGCTATGATCTTTCGCATCGCCGTCCGTCACGCCGTTTATTTTTTTCTGTCGACAAACTGACCGTCGCCAGGCTATGTTCATTCTTCGACCACATCGGTGGTCAGCGTCGCTCGGACGGTCCGGGCGCTTACGTACTTCAGAGGATGCTATGGCTGATAACAGCTCGTCTCGTCGTTTTTCCCGTATTGAACGCCTTCCCCCTTACGTATTCAACATTACCGCTGAGCTGAAGATGGCTGCGCGTCGGCGCGGCGAAGATATTATCGATTTCAGCATGGGCAACCCGGACGGCGCTACGCCGCCGCATATCGTGGAAAAACTCTGTCAGGTGGCGCAGCGCGATGACACCCACGGCTACTCTACCTCGCGCGGCATTCCACGCCTGCGTCGCGCCATCTCCCGCTGGTATGCCGATCGCTATGCGGTCGATATCGATCCTGAATCGGAGGCGATCGTCACCATCGGCTCGAAAGAGGGACTGGCGCATCTGATGCTGGCGACGCTCGATCACGGCGACACCGTGCTGGTGCCGAATCCCAGCTACCCCATTCATATTTACGGCGCGGTAATTGCCGGCGCGCAGGTGCGTTCGGTGCCGCTGGTGGCGGGCGTCGATTTCTTTAACGAGCTGGAAAGGGCGATCCGCGAAAGCTACCCGAAGCCGAAGATGATGATCCTCGGTTTTCCCTCTAACCCTACCGCGCAGTGCGTCGAGCTGGATTTTTTCGAGCGCGTGATTGCGCTGGCGAAGCAGTACAACGTGCTGGTGGTGCACGATCTCGCCTATGCCGATATCGTCTACGACGGCTGGAAGGCGCCCTCGATTATGCAGGTGCCGGGCGCGCGCGACGTCGCGGTTGAGTTCTTCACCCTGTCGAAAAGCTACAATATGGCGGGCTGGCGCATTGGCTTTATGGTTGGCAACAAAGAGCTGGTGGCAGCGCTGGCGCGCATCAAAAGCTACCACGATTACGGCACCTTTACGCCATTGCAGGTGGCGGCCATCGCCGCGCTGGAAGGGGATCAGCAGTGCGTGCGCGATATCGCCGGGCAGTATAAGCGGCGGCGCGACGTGTTGGTGAAAGGGCTGCATGAGGCGGGCTGGATGGTGGAAATGCCGAAGGCGTCGATGTATGTCTGGGCGAAAATCCCCGAACAGTACGCGCATCTCGGTTCGCTGGAGTTCGCCAAACGGCTGTTACAGGAGGCGAAAGTCTGCGTCTCGCCCGGTGTCGGCTTCGGCGACTACGGCGATACTCATGTGCGCTTCGCGCTGATTGAAAACAGCGATCGCATACGGCAGGCGGTGCGGGGCATTAAAGCGATGTTTCGTGCCGATGGCATCTTAGCGCCGGGCGCGATGAAAAGCAGCGAAACGCCGCAGGCGTAGCGGTAAATCGGGCGACGCACGACGTCGCCCCCATTTCCGCACGGTTACAGCATCAGCACGAAGGTGCCAACCCAGACTAACAGGAAAAAAGAGATTCCCATCAACGCGTATTTCACCTGAAAACTCCTCTGAGCGGTTACGACGATGGCGATCCCCGGCCAGCGCAACGCGAACAGAACGGGAACAGGATGCCATTCTTCAGTGTGGCAACGCTGCTCCCCGGTAGCCCTGAGCAACTCAGAACGGGATCGCGCGCTAATTTACGCGGATTCGATCACAAAATAAATAGGCGCAATTCGCGCTTTTCGCCAGCTTACTTCACCTTAATTTCCGGGATCACCGACATACCGACGCGCAGGCGCGCCAGGTCGGACTGCTGCGCGTCCAGCACGATCTTCACCGGCAGGCGCTGCACCACTTTCGTGAAGTTGCCGGTGGCGTTGTCCGCCGCGATCGCCGAGAAGGTGGCGCCGGTCGCCGGCGCGATGCTGTCGACGCGTCCGTGGAAACGATGGCCGGGCAGGGCGTCGACGGCGATTTCAACCGGCTGGCCCGGCTTCACATCAGTCAGCTGCGTTTCCAGGTAGTTGGCGATAATGTAGCTTTGCTGCAACGGCACCAGCGCCAGCAGGTGCGTGCCGGCGGAGACGTAAGCGCCCTGACGCAGCGCGCGCTGTCCCACCATGCCGCCGATCGGCGCCACGATGCGCGTATAAGAAAGATTCAGCTTCGCCTGATCCACCGCCGCTTTAGCCGCGGCGATCTCCGCTTCCGCCTGCTTCTGAGCGGCCAGCAGGATGGCGGTCTGTTTTTCCGCCGCCAGCACGGCGGCGCGGTTCTGCTCAACCTGCGCCGTGGCGGAGCGCATCGCCGAGCTGGCTTTCTGCTGCTCGTCGGCGGTGGCGGTTCCGCTCTGCAACAGGCGGCGATAGCGCTCGGCGTTTTGCCCGGCGTAGCTGAGCGTCGCCTGGCTGGCGTTTACCGCCGCCCTGTTTTGCGCGATCACCGCCTGCTGTTGTTCACGTTGCGCCTGTATACCAGCGAGCTTCGCCTCGCTCAGTTGCAGGTTGGCTTCGGCGCTCTCCAGCGCCACGCGGTAGTCGCGGTCATCCAGCGTGGCGAGTAGGTCGCCCGCCTTTACCTGCTGGTTGTCGCGCACCCGCACGTCGCGAATGTAGCCGGAAACCTTCGGCGCCACCAGCGTATAGTCAGCGGTCACCCAGGCGTCGTCGGTGCGATAGTCGGCGCGCGTCATAGCGGACCAGATAAAGAAGGCGATAGCCAGTAGAACGATCAGCAGCACCGCCAGCAGGCCGGTGCGTTTAGCAGGTGTAAAAGACATCATCAGATTCCCGGTTTCGGCGTAACAGGTTGTTGTAATAAGGTTTGCGGCGGCCAGACGCGCTTCGGCAGCCAGGCGGTTAGCAGGATCAGCAGCAGCGCGAAGGCGATCAGCATCAGGTAGGCGTCGCTGATGCTTAACACCTGCGCCTGATGCTTAACCAGCGTGGCGAAACGGCCGATATTTTCCGTCGTGCTGATGCTGCCGTCGGGCAGCAGCGGCGCGGTGGCGCTGGCTTCGCTGGCAGAAGGGGCGCTCAGCAGCCAGCCGCGGCTGGCTGCGCCGTCGAGCAGAATATGAGAGTGGAACTGTTCGCGATGGCTGATAAACCACTCCACCAGCGTCCCGGCCGCCACGCTGGAAAAGCCGCGTACGGTATTGAACATCGCGGACGCGAAGGGGCCTTCCGGCGGCTGCACCACCGACGTGGCGCTCATCAGCACCGGCAGGATCATCATCGGCTGGCCAAAGGCCTGCATCGTCTGTATCAGCCAGAAATTTTCTCGCGCCCAGTCGGTCGTCACCTGCGAACCCATGATGCAGGACGCCGCCAGCAGCAGCGCGCCGCAGGTCAGCATCCAACGGCAGTCAAGCCAGCGAATGTTCAGCAGCATCGCCATAAATGGGGCGATCAACAGCTGCGGCGCGCCGATGGCCAGCGCCAGCGGCGCAAACTGCGCGGTGCGGAATCCCTCCACCTGCGCAAAATAAGCCGAGGGCAGCGCCGATCCCGATAGCGCGACCAGCAGCACGCCCGCCAGCGTCAGCAGTCCGTGGGTAAAGTTGGGACGCGACAGCATCTGTAACCGGAACAGCGGCAGCGGATGAAACCATTCATTAATCAGGAAAACGATCAGCAGCGCCGCGCTCGTCAGCAGCATGCCGACAATCAACGGCGAGCTGAGCCAGTCGAGCCGCTCGCCATGATTTAACGCCAGAACCAGCAGCGCCACGCCGCTACAGCCGGTCGCCATGCCGAACAGATCGATCTGGCGGAAACGCTCGAAGCGTGTCGGGTCCTGCGGGATGCCCCAGCCGATGAGCAGCATGGCGATCAGCATCGCCGGGATCACCTGCCAGAAGACAAATGCCCAGCCGACGCTGTCGGTCCAGAACGCGGCCAGCGTCGCCGCCATATTCGGTCCGAAGGTAGCGGTTAAGGCGTAGGCGCTCAGGCCGTAAAGCTTAAACGGCGGCGGCAAAAAGCGCAGCGCGACCGTCATCAGCAGCGGCGGCAGAGCGCCGCCGAAGATGCCCTGCAGCACGCGCAGCGCCAGAAACAGCGGATAGTGCGTGACAAAAGGCAGCAGCGCCGCGACCAGGCCGAAGCCGAACGCCACGGCAAGCGCGAATCGGCGCAGGGAGAGCGTAACGGCGAACCAGGGGGCGATCATCATCGCCGCGACTTCCGCCGCCTGATAGCCCGCAATCAGCCAGCTGCCCTGGTCATAGCTGATGCCCAGCGCGGCGCGAATATCCGCCAGCGCGATATCAGTGACGCGATCGTTCAGGCCGGACGAGAGCGCGGCGATCAGCACCCCAACCAGCCCCAGCGCCAGTCGCAGGGTAAAAGGGTGGGGAGCCGGTGCAGCGGCAGGCTGACCGTTCATAGCAGGTACTCCATTGTCTTCTTATAATGAGGTGGTGTATCGGGATGCGATGCAACAGGCGCGCAATCTTACATTGTGATTAGATGTATTGCAATGTGGTACAGGGTGGGAAAGCGCGATAAAACGCGCTACAGTATCGGCGCCTTTCATGGAAAGAGAAGATCATGTCTGAAAAACCGCATCATCGTGACGATGAAAAAACGGGCGGCATCCAGGTTATTGCACGCGCAGCCAATATTCTTAACGCATTGGGAGAACACCCCGGCGGCATGAGCCTGGGCGAGATTGCGCAGGCGGTCGAGCTGCCGCGCTCTACCGTGCAGCGTATCGTGGCGGCGCTGGATGCCGCCCAAATGGTGCGCAGCCATGGCGCAGGCGGCGTGCGTCTGGGGCCGGCGCTGCTGCGTCTGATCTCCAGCGTGCATACGGATGTGGTGGAGGTGACGCGTCCGGCGTTGCAGGCGTTGAGCGACGCCACCGGCGAAACGGTCTCGCTGGCGCGCGCCAGCGGCACGCAGCTGGCGATCGTGCATTTTATCGTGGCCGACCGCGAGCTGCGGGTGGTGCCGAGAATGGGGCTGAACCTGCCGCTCTACAGCACCTCCGGCGGACGCGCGCTGCTGGCGCTGGAATGCGATGAGGATGTGCGCACGCTGGTAGGCGAATCCTGGGACGCCATCACAGAGAACACCATTAAAACGCTGCCGGAGCTGCTGCGGCAACTGAAAGCGATCCGACAAACCGGCGTTTCCTTCGATCGCGGTGAAACGCTGGAAGGCATCTCCACCATGGGCGTAGCGATCGATACCCTGCTGGGCCGTTTTGCTGTTTCGCTGCTGGTGCCGGCGGCGCGCTTCCAGAAGAATGAGGCGCTCTATCGCCATGAAATACTAAAATGTAAAGAAGCGATGACGCGCGAAATCGGCAAACATCTGGCGCATGACTGAGGAACAGACAATATGGCAATGATACTGGTGGCAATTGATAATTCGGACGTCTCCCGAAAAGTGGTGTCGCTGGCGGCGGAGCAGGCGCGGGCGTTAAAAACGCAGGTCATGGTGCTCTGCTGCATCGATCCCGCCTACGCCACCTACGGCGAGCCGCTGGAAATTACCGCGGGAGAAGATCCGGCTGATTTTGGCGCGGCGCTGGATGAACAGAACACCGCCGAGCTGGTGATCCGTCATGCGCTGGCGCAGCTGCTGGGCGCAGGCATTGAAGCGCGCGGACGCGTGATAGCAGGCGAATCGGCGGAAACGATCGTCGCGCAGGCCGCCGCGCTGGACGCGCAGATGATCATTATGGGACGGCGTCATCTTTCGCCGTTTAATCGCCTGTTAAAGGGATCGGTCAGCGCGGCGGTCATTGAGCGCGCGCATTGTCCGGTGCTGGTCGACGTGCGCGCTCAGTAAACGCCATCGCGCGGGAAGCCAATGTTGACGCATTATTTTATTATCGCCGCCGTTTTACTGGCGGCGCTGCTGTTGTCGCTGTGGCGTTTATTCCGACAGAAGCGGCTTGCCGGGCGGACTGTCCTGCTGCTCATTCTTTTTGGCGCCCTGGCCCTCGGCGGCGCGCTGGGACTTTACCGTTACGTGATATTGCCGGAGCGGCTTCTGCAGGCGCGGATTGATGCGGCGCAGCAGCAGATGCGGCGTCTGCCGGGCTACCGTATTGTACAGCAGCAGGAACCGGCGCTGTGGCGTCAGCTAAACGCGGAGCTGGCGACGGAGATCCGTGCTGGCGCTTCGCCCTCCCAGGCCACGGGCGCATCACGCGCCATGCTGGCCGATCTCCTTAATCAGCGTATTGGCCACGCCGGCGATGAGGCGATCAATCACTATATCAGCGTATCGCTCCGACAGATGGAAAGCCTGCGCGCCCGTGATGTACAGCTCTGCTTTCGCTTTCTTTTTCCGCAGGTCGGAGGCGGCGTTAACCTGAATGATGCACTGCCGGAAAGTCTGGTCCAGGACGATCTGAATGGAATAGAGCAGCTGCTGCGGGACAGCGTCGGACCGGAGCGGCCTGTTGATTTACGCGCCGCTCACCAGCATCTTAACGATGTCGTGCAGCAACTTTACCTGAAGTGGGGCAGCGATTTGCAATGGCTGAACGCGCCTGCTGACGCCCATGTCAACCGGCAAAAGATGTGTGATATGACCATCGATCTCTACCGCGCTATCCTCGCACTTCCGCACAAACAATCCGCCAATATTCTGCGTATGATGCTTAGCGCCAACGCCGGATAACAGATAAAAAAATGCCCGCAATGCGCGGGCGTTGAATAAGCAGATTATTGATATTTATAGTAATAAACCTGGTGTATGGCACAGACATTGTGGCGTCTGAAGAGATAATCGCACCTTAGCGGTAACAGCACTAACTGTTAATCTGAATCGATTCAATTGGCAAAACCGCCCTAAGCCGTGCCGCTTTGAGGGAGATTCCGATTGTACGTTCATGCCTGCCTGTTAAGATGCCGCACCAGCATAAGGAAGATAAATGAAGAGTAAAATTTACGGCGCTCTGGCGCTGTTTTTATTAGCAGGCTGTACGTCCAACAAACCAGGCGCCTTTGAGCGTGTTGACGAAGATCCCGTTTCGCATACCGTGCAGTATCGTTATCAACCGCAGAAAGTGGATAAAACGGCCATGGAGCTCGATGTGGCGCGCTATTGCGAAGCAAAAGGCTTTGACCTGGTCGATCCGCTGCCTCCGAAAGACAGCAATATCCCCGGGCTGAAAACCGCCTGGTATCAATGTAATTACGCATTGAAAGGCTGATAAAAGAAAAGGGCGAGAATATTCTCGCCCAACTTTTCTTGCTTTATATTTATTATATTGCTGTGTGCAGGCTTTGCCCGCGAGACGCATTGCTGTGACGCGCCTGTTTAGAATTTTTACCATCCGCGATGGTGATGGTGCCAGCCGTGATGATTCCCGCGATCGTGATGCCAGCCCGGACCGGGCCCGCGGTCGTGAGCAATTATACAACCGCTTAGCATGCTGACAATGGCCAGAACAGAAGCACTTTTTATCATTATTCTCATCATGAAATCCTTCTTTCTCTTAATGAACGTAACATTACGATCTAAAAGTGAAGGAATAACGTCACCATTGTAGAGTTAATTAGGCAATTATTTACAAATGTTTCATTGCGAATAAGAGTAGAGGATAAGTGCCAAAGGAAAATATAGGAATCAGCCGAATGCCCGCTCATAATGGCAAGAATTATCTGAAAGGCAATATATCTGATATTCTCATTCTCATTTGATGTCCAAATTATTCTATCGCTATTTACTACCCGCCTTTATCGCTGCGCCTCTGCGTTATGGGAATATTAAAGCATCATCTGTACACGCTTAAGAAAATTCTGCATCCCTTCAACAGACTATGATGTTACATCCCTGACGTAAGGCGAGAAATCGTTGGTTATAAGTTGCCGATTTATTTTAACATCATGAAAATTAACTTATTTATAACTATTTATTCCACGTTGGCTTTATACCCTAAATAATTCGTGTCGCAGGAAGGCGGCAAGGGAGCGAATCCCCAGGCGCTTATTAAAGTAAGTGACTGGGGTGAACGAGCGCAGCCAACGCACATGCAACGTGAAGTATGACGGGTATAGATGCAATGGAATTTACTGCTGTCAGTTTTCTGTGGTTGGTGATTATCGCCATCTATTTGGCTTTAGTTGTTATTAATCAACGTTTGTCATTTTCATGTTCGGGTAACCCTCGCTCGTCCCGACATGATTGTGCCGCCCTGTACATCGCCGGGCAGCGTAAACTTTATCTTTAACGTCCTGAGGCTGAACGGCTTCATCTTATTATTGCGTGACCGATTCTGTTTTTTTATTGCGTACCGGCGAACATTAAAAGAACGCGCTGACGTGCGCCCGCGAGGCAATGCTATTTATTGCCTGCTGGCGATCGGCTTCACGTTTTTACCATTAGCGTATTGAGCGACAGGACAAAGCGGGTAGAGTAAAGGCGCTGGATTGTTACTGCACCCGCAGGCAAAACCTGATCTTCTGGCCTGTGCCGGAGGTCAGGTTTTTTTGTTTTTAAGGACAGTATGAAGATCGCTAAAGTGCTGAATAACAACGTAGTGATCGTTCTGGATGAACAGCAACGCGAGCAGGTCGTTATGGGACGCGGTCTCGGCTTCCAGAAGCGGACTGGCGATCGCGTCGATAAGGGCAAAATTGAAAAAATTTTCGCCCGCCAGGATGATGCGCTGGTCGCCCGTATGACGGAATTGATGAGTCAGATCCCGCCGGACGTGCTGACCGCCTGCGATCGCATTACGGAACTTGCGCGTCAGCGCCTCGGCAGGCTACAGGACAATCTCTGTATCGCGCTGGCCGATCACTGCTTTTTCGCCATCGAAAGGCATAAAGAAAACATTCCATTGCCGAACGCGCTGCTGTGGGAAATAAAACAGCTCTACCCGCGGGAGTTCAGCATCGGCCTGGAAGCGCTGGATATTCTGCATCAGCGGCTCGGCGTGGTGCTGCCGGAAGATGAGGCAGGCTTTATTGCACTGCATCTGGTTAATGCGCAGTTGAACGGCGAAATGCCTGAAGTCATGCATATCACGCGTGTCATGCAGGATATTCTGCATATTGTGAAATATCAGCTGCGGCTGGAGTATGACCAGCAAGCGCTTAGCTACCAGCGACTGGTGACGCACCTGAAATTTTTCGCGCAGCGTATGCTGGGCCGCGTTCTGGTTAACGATGACGATGTGATGCTCTATCGTTCCGTTAAAGAGAATTATGCCAGCGCCTGGCGCTGCGCGGAAAAGGTAGAGCAGCACCTGCGTCAGCAGTATCAATGTGCGTTAAGCAATGAAGAGAAGATGTTTTTGACCATTCATATCGAACGGGTGCGTAAAGAGAGCCATCAGCCAGGCGCCCGATAAAACGCTATTCGGATTGTTACTGCTTCGGCAGGCAAAACCTGAAGACAAACCCCGATGACCGGGTTTGCCTTCAGGTTTTTTTTTGGATTCCGCTGCCCGCAAGCAGCTGTCACAGAGGAATGGAATATGCCGTATCAACAACTCGCCAGGGACATTATCAGGGGGTGGGCGGAAGCGAAAATATCGTCAGCGTCGTTCACTGCGCCACCCGGCTACGTTTTAAACTGAAAGACCTCGCACTGGCTGACAGCGAAGTGCTGAAAGCGCATTCCGGCGTGATTATGGTCGTTGTCAGCGGCGGCCAGTTTCAGGTGGTGATCGGCAATCACGTCAATGAGGTCTGGCAGGCGGTACGCCAGCAGCAAGGCGGTCGTGAGGTCCGTTCCGCCCCGATGGAAAACCCGCCCTCAGAGAATCTGTTTAACCGCCTGATCGATATCATTTCCGGCATATTTACCCCGTTTCTCGGCGTTATGGCGGGATCGGGAATACTTAAAGGCTTGCTGGCGCTGTGCGTAACATGCGGCTGGCTGCAATCCGACAGCGGAACCTACAAAATCTGGTATGCCGCCAGCGATGCGCTTTTCTACTTCTTCCCGTTGGTGTTGGGCTATACCGCCGGGAAAAAGTTCGGCGGCAGCCCTTTCTTGACTATGGCGATTGGCGGCGCGCTGGCGCATCCGCTGATGATCGAGGCGTTCAACGCCAGCCAGCAGACGGATGCGTCGACCGTCTGGTTTCTCGGCATTCCCGTGACCTTTCTGAACTACAGCGCTTCGGTAATGCCGATTATCTTTGCCGCCTGGGTCAGCTGCTGGCTGGAGAAACGATGCGGAAAAATATTGCCCGGCGCGGTGAAGAACTTCTTCACGCCGTTGATCTGCCTGATGATCACCGTTCCGTTGACCTTTCTGCTGATCGGCCCGGCCGCCACCTGGTTGAGTCAGGCGCTGGCTCACGGCTATCAGGCGATTTATACGCTCGCGCCCTGGCTGGCCGGTGCGGTAATCGGCGGCATCTGGCAGGCGTGCGTGATTTTCGGTCTGCACTGGGGGCTGGTGCCGTTGATGATCAATAATCTGGCGGTGCTGGGCTATGACACGTTGATGCCGCTGGTGCTGCCGGCGGTGATGGGGCAGGTGGGCGCCAGCCTCGGCGTGATGCTGCGCACCCGTGACGCCCAGCTAAAAGTGCTGGCGGGATCGGGCACCACGGCGGGGCTGTTCGGTATTACCGAACCGGCGGTCTATGGCGTGACGCTGCCTCACCGACGGCCTTTTATCTTCGGCTGCGTCGGCGGCGCGCTGGGCAGCGCGGTCACGGGGTTCTGCGGTGCCAGCGGTTACTCTTTCGGCCTCGCCAGCATCTTCAGCCTGGCGCAGTTTATCCCGCCAGCGGGCATCGACAGCACTGTCTGGGGCGCGGCGCTCGGCGTTCTGCTGGCGCTGCTGGTTAGTTTGGCATTGACCTTTATCGCCGGACTGCCCGTCGCGACGTCTGATAAGATCTCTCCTCCTTCCTCTGCGTCTACGGCGTCCGAAGATCCGTTAATTGCCTTTTCACCTGCGCAGAGGCCGACTGCGTCCGAAGCAGGCCGCAGCGATATCTTGCTCGCGCCGCTAAGCGGCAAGGTTGTGGCGCTGGATAAGGTGGCCGATGCCACCTTCGCCAGCGGGTTGTTAGGCAGCGGCGCGGCGATCGTTCCCTGCGATGAGGCGGTGCTGGCGCCGTTTCACGGCGAGGTCGCCTCGCTGTTCGTCACGCGCCACGCTCTGGGCCTGATAAGCGATAGCGGCATTGAGGTGTTGATTCATGTCGGCCTCGATACCGTCAAACTCAACGGGCAGTACTTTACCGCACACGTTAAGCCGGGCGAGCGGATTAAGCCAGGGGATCTGCTGCTGACCTTCGATCGTAAGGCGATCATTAATGCCGGTTTCGATCTCACCACGCCGGTGATGATCAGCAACAGCGAAGATTTTAGTCAGGTCGTTACGCTGACCGACAGCGATACGATTCACGCAGGCGCGCCTTTTCTTGGCGTGCATCAAGAGCCAGAGGAGTCACAATGAAACGTTTCCCGGATGATTTTTTATGGGGCGGCGCCATCGCCGCGAATCAGGTTGAAGGCGCATGGCGGGAGGATGGCAAAGGATTATCGACATCCGACGTGCAGCCGCAGGGGATTTTCGGGCCGGTAGTGGATCGCGTCGAGGGCGACTGGTCGCTGAAGGATGTCGCCATCGATTTTTATCATCGCTACCCGCAGGATATCGCGCTGTTTGCCGAAATGGGTTTCCGCTGCCTGCGCGTCTCTGTTGCCTGGACGCGCATCTTCCCGCAGGGCGATGAAACACAGCCGAACGAGGCGGGGCTGGCTTACTATGACCGTCTGTTCGATGAGCTGGCGCTGCATGGCATTCAGCCGCTGGTCACCCTGTCCCATTATGAAATGCCGCTGGGGCTGGTGCAGAACTACGGCGGCTGGGGAAACCGTCAGGTAATTGATTTTTTCCAGCGTTATGCGCGCGTCGTTTTTCAGCGTTATCAGCACAAGGTCAAACTGTGGCTGACGTTCAACGAGATCAATATGTCGCTGCATGCGCCTTTTACCGGCGTCGGACTGCCCACAGAGAGCAGCAAGGCGGAGATCTATCAGGCAATCCATCATCAGCTGGTGGCCAGCGCGCTGGCGGTAAAAGCGTGTCACGAAATCATTCCCGACGCTAAAATCGGCAATATGCTGCTGGGCGGCCTGATGTATCCGCTGAGCTGCAAGCCGGAAGATGTGTTTGAAACGCTCCAGCAGAACCGCAGCTGGCTTTTCTTCGGCGATGTGCAGTGTCGCGGCGCCTGGCCGGGCTATATGCTGCGCTTTCTGCGCGAGCAGGGCATCGAGATCGACATTACCGACACGGATCGCCTTGCGCTGCGTGAAACCGTCGATTTTATCTCTTTCAGTTACTACATGAGCGGCTGCGTCACGGCGGACGAAGCGCTGAATCAGCAGGCGCGCGGCAATATCCTGAGCATGGTGCCCAATCCGCATCTGCCCAGTTCGGAATGGGGCTGGCAAATCGATCCCATCGGCCTGCGCACGCTGCTGAATATGCTGTGGGATCGCTATCAAAAGCCGCTGTTTATCGTGGAGAACGGGCTGGGCGCAAAGGACAAGCCGCAGGCGGACGGCAGCATCGAAGATGATTACCGCATCCGCTACCTTAACGACCACCTGATGCAGGTCGCCGAGGCGCTGAAAGATGGCGTTGAGGTGATGGGCTACACCAGCTGGGGGCCGATTGACCTGATTAGCGCCTCGAAGGCGGAGATCGCCAAGCGCTACGGCTTTATCTATGTCGATCGCGACGACCAGGGCGAAGGCACGCTGGTGCGCAGCCGCAAGAAAAGTTTCTTCTGGTACCAGCAGGTAATCGCCAGCGGCGGCGCCAGCCTGACGCCCTGAAAAGGGCCGATTTTCTCTGGCGGGATAAGACGCGCCGCGCTAATTTCCGCTACAGTTTATGCACGAATCCGCTAGCAAAAAGGAAGCATAATGAACTGGCAGGTAGAGCGCGTATTACCCATTGAGGCCGAGCTGGGCGAATGCCCGCTCTGGTCATCGGCAGAGCAGGTATTATGGTTTGTGGATATTCTGGCGCCGGCCATCCATCGTTTCGATCCAAAAAGCGGCGATCATCAGGTTTTTCCGCAACATGAAGAGGTCGGCTGTATCGGCCTGCGCCGCGAGGGCGGGCTGGTGGCGGCGTTGCGCAGCGGCATCTGGTTCCTGGATGCGCAGGGGAAGCCGCAGCGCAAAATCGCCGACAATCCCGGCGAGGCGAGCAAAAGCCGTTTCAACGACGGGCGCGTCGATCCTTTCGGCCGCTTCTGGTGCGGCAGCCTGTGGGAACCGCAGGATCGTAACGGCGGCAAGCTTTGTCTGTTGGATAAAGATTTGCAGCTTCATGTGGTTGATGATGATGTGCAAATTTCAAACGGGCTGGCTTTTTCGCCCGATCGCCGTTGGGTTTACCACAGCGATACGCCGCATCACGTCATCTGGCGCTACTCACTCGATCCTGTTACCGGCGCTATCGGCAAACGGGAGGCGTTCCGTCGTTTCAGCGACGGCCTGATGCCGGATGGCGCGGCGGTGGATGCAGAAGGCTTTTACTGGTCGGCGCTGTTCGACGGCGGGCGCATCGTGCGCATCGATCCGCATACGGCGGAAATCGTGGATGAGATCCCGCTGCCGGTACGCTGGCCGACAATGGTGGCCTTCGGCGGCGAAGATCTGAAAACTCTTTATATTACCAGCTCGCGCGAGAATCGTACCGCAGAGGAGCTGGCGCAGTATCCCTGGTCAGGCAGCGTGCTTGCCGTGCGAATGCCGGTGGCAGGCCAGCCGGAGCCGCTGTTTGGTTAAACGACATCGGGCGAGCCGCTGGCTCGCCCGATGATGAATAATCTGCTTTTCTGTCGCTTAGCTGCGCTGCCATACCTGCGGCAGAGCCTGAGGTTTATGCGGCATGCGGATAATGATCGACATAATCAACGAAACCACCAGCAGGGTCATAATCAGGCTAAAAGTCACGGTAAAGCCGCCGAACAGCGAAGCGATAAGCGATCCCAGCACGCTGCCGATACCGAAACCCAGGTAAATCACGCCGTAGTTTTTCGTCAGGTTATTCAGACCGAAGAAATCGCTCACCAGCGAAGGGTAAACGGTGATGGTGCCGCCGAAGCTGAAGGCGATACAGGCAACAGAGATAAAGAAGGTCGTTTCGCTCATATGGGTAAACAGCAGAATGCTCATACCCAGCAGTGAGACAAGCTGCGCCAGCGTAATTGCCCGAATGCGCGCAATTTTGTCTGACAGCACGCCCAGCACCAGACGACCGCTCAGGTTAGCGATAGCAATCACCGTTACCGCGCTGGCCGCGGTCTGGGTACTGAGATGCACCAGACCTTCGCCAATATCCTTCGCCACGCCGATCACATACAGACCGCTCATGCAGGCGGTCAAAAACATCAGCGCCAGCATCCAGTACTGCGGCATACGCATCGACTCCGCCAGGCTGTAATCACGCGCGGCGGATTCGCCGTTGCGCTGCGCAGGCTGCTGACGCGGCGCGTCCTTCATCATCAGCGCGCCGAGGATCACCATGCTCATCGCCAGCGCCCCCCAGATTAAAAAAGTGGTTTCCAGGCTGAAGCGGGCCAGCAGCGCGCTGCAAATAAACTTAAAGCCAAGACTGCCCAGACCGTAGGCGCCAATGGCGCAGGCGGAGATCACGCCTTTGCGCTCCGGGAACCATTTTACGCAGTTAGAGAGCGTCATCAGATAACCCGCGCCGTCCGCCAGACCGACCAGCACGCCCGCGCTGAGCCACAGCATCAGCAGCGAATCGGCCTGCGAAGTAAGATAAAATCCGATCGCCATCAGCAGCCCTGCGCCGATAGCAACGTTGCGCACGCCAAAACGTTCCTGCAGCTTACCGGCCACCGACGAGGAGAGCGCAAGTCCCAGGCTCAGCAGGCCGAAAGAGAACGCGACCTGACTGATCGGCGCCTCCAGCTTATGCGCCAGCTGGCCGTTAAACAGACTCCAGGTGTAGACCGATCCCAGCGCAAACTGGGTGATAATGGTGCCGGCTAAGGTTAGCCAGCGAACGCGATGATTAGGGTGTGACGGGGTTGCTCTGCTCATCATTTCTCTCCCACAGGGGAATATCGAATTAAGCCGATCATAAAGCGCGCCGGGAAAGCGGCGGGTTAAAACGACATGAATGGCCTTTAACAGGGAATGAACTGCATCTGAGCCTGCATGAATGGCATGACGACGCTAACGCGCGCAGACAATTAAAAGAAAAAATGTGTTAAAAACAAGGAGGTCAGGTTAGAGAAGTGCAGCTTTCAGGTAAAGAAGGTAAATAAATTCAATGTTGTTGCGGGCGTGGCGCGACCGGTAAAAGATCAGCGCCGCATCAGCGCGGCATTAAGCCTATCGAGGTAAAACTGACGCAGCGCGTGCTCAAGCTGCTGGCGACGCGGTGGTGGATAAGCGCTCAGCCAGCCGTCGGTAAAAGGTTTACAGAGCAAAAACGCCTGGTTAACCACTGATTCCGGCGTGGCGTTGCTGCCCATCTGCGGCAGAATATGGCTGTTCAGGCAGTCGGTCATTGGGTTGCTCTGCGTAAGCGGATCGGCATAAAGCGGGAAAGCCAACCCGAATAATAAACTCGCCAGCAGCGGCAGGCGGTAGAAACATAGCGACATTGCCCCTCCTTTAGCGCCATAGCGCACGCTGTTTTGCCTAATCACCGCAGGAAATCGCAAGCAAACCTCAATAAGCGTTGCGATATATTTCACAGGCGAGATGGTTTAGGCATGAAAGCATTCTCTGTGCCAGACTTGATATTTACACAGAGGAGGAAATATGAAAGACCGAGCATATGAATCCACTTTCCAAAAAGAGGATGAGGTTTGCTGTCTAATCGGTCGGGCTGTTGTTGAACTGAGTGAAGCCAGTCAACCGGTGAACAAATCTACCCTCTCGCTAAAACTGCTTTCGATGGCCGATCATGAGGGAGATGATGACAGAGTACTGCTTTACTGGCTGGCAAGGAAAGCGATAAACCAGCCACAGCGTGTTAATCTGAACGCCTGGCGTCAGACACGCTAAGTCACATCGGCAGGCCTGGACGGCCTGCCAGAAAGCGGTGTTTACGTCTGCGGTAATGACTCCAACTTATTGATAGTGTTTTATGTTCAGATAATGCCCGATGACTTTGTCATGCAGCTCCACCGATTTTGAGAACGACAGCGACTTCCGTCCCAGCCGTGCCAGGTGCTGCCTCAGATTCAGGTTATGCCGCTCAATTCGCTGCGTATATCGCTTGCTGATTACGTGCAGCTTTCCCTTCAGGCGGGATTCATACAGCGGCCAGCCATCCGTCATCCATATCACCACGTCAAAGGGTGACAGCAGGCTCATAAGACGACCCAGCGTCGCCATAGTGCGTTCACCGAATACGTGCGCAACAACCGTCTTCCGGAGCCTGTCATACGCGTAAAACAGCCAGCGCTGGCGCGATTTAGCCCCGACATAGCCCCACTGTTCGTCCATTTCCGCGCAGACGATGACGTCACTGCCCGGCTGTATGCGCGAGGTTACCGACTGCGGCCTGAGTTTTTTAAGTGACGTAAAATCGTGTTGAGGCCAACGCCCATAATGCGGGCGGTTGCCCGGCATCCAACGCCATTCATGGCCATATCAATGATTTTCTGGTGCGTACCGGGTTGAGAAGCGGTGTAAGTGAACTGCAGTTGCCACGTTTTACGGCAGTGAGAGCAGAGATAGCGCTGATGTCCGGCAGTGCTTTTGCCGTTACGCACCACCCCGTCAGTAGCTGAACAGGAGGGACAGGTGATAGAAACAGAAGCCACTGGAGCACCTCAAAAACACCATCATACACTAAATCAGTAAGTTGGCAGCATCACCATGGGAGAAGGGTTTTGTGAACTTTAACGGAAGGTGGCGAACGGTGAGATGGCGTCCCCTGCAGGAATCGAACCTACAACTAGCCCTTAGGAGGGGCTCGTTATATCCATTTAACTAAGGGGACGGCGGCGGGCAGTATAGCGCAATTTCTTCCGCGAATTAACCACTTGCCCGCCTGACTGCTTATTCTCTCGACAATTTTTACCGTGGATTGCGGTTTTCCTGTGCTTTTTTCTGCTGGCGCGTCTCTTTTTTCCGATCCGCTTCTGCCTGTGCTTTTGCTTTATTGCTCATATCGTTGCGGATCTGCGCATGGCTGAGCAGGGCGAAGATAAAGGTGCCGCCGATAATATTGCCGGCCAGCGTAGGCAGGGCGAAAGGCCAGATAAACTCCTGCCACGGCAGCGCGCCGGTAAACACCAGATACCAGACTTCTACCGAACCCACGACGATGTGCGACAGGTCGCCCAGCGCCACCAGCCAGGTCATCAGCACGATCACCAGCAGTTTCGCCGCCCCTGATGAGGGGAACATCCACACCATAGTGGCGATAATCCAGCCCGCTATAACCGCGTTAGCGAACATCTCTCCCGGCGAGTTCTCCATGACTTTTTCGCTGATATGGGTAAAGGCGAGGCGCGTCGGCTCATCAAATATCGGCATCCAGGTGAACGCCAGCGCGGCCAGCCCGGTGCCGATCAGGTTGCCTAACAGCACCATGCCCCACAGGCGCAGCAGCAGAAGGAAATTACCGCCGGTGGGTTTATGCATGATCGGCAACACGGCGGTAACCGTGTTTTCGGTAAACAGCTGCTGACGCGCCATAATCACGATGATAAAACCAAAGGTATAGCCCAGATTCTCCAGCAGAAACGCGCCCGGCACGCCCGCCAGATGCACCTGAAAAATTCCTTTCGCCATCAGCGACGCGCCCATAGAGAGTCCGGCGGCGACCGCCGACCACAGTAGCGCCAGACTGTCACGCTCCAGCTCCTTTTCGCCATCTTGGCGGATCTGTTCATGAATCGCCGCTGCGCGTGAAGGAAGCTGCTCCTCGTCTACCTCAATTTCCTCACCCTGATCCTTCTCTTCGCTTTCAACTTCGATTTCATTATCTTGCTGCTGTTGTGACGTCATATAAACCCCAGTGGTGTTGAACAATCCTTTAAGCGTAGCCAGTTTTAAAGTAAGTAAAATGTGACGTAACTTTAGGTAAAAAGTAACAAAGCTTTAATGCTGTTGTTTTTTTAGGCAAAAGATTGATCTGATGCAGGTTATTTGACCAGATCCAGGGTTTCCTGAGCAGTGGTCAGGCTACGGGGTAATACTGACTTATGTTATTATCGCGGCCCGATTCAATAGTGCGACATTTTCCTCTCATGCTGGAAGCCACCAATCTGACCTGCATACGCGATGAACGCGTACTGTTCAGCGATCTCAGTTTCGCGGTTAATCACGGCGATATCGTTCAGATCGAAGGGCCTAACGGCGCAGGTAAAACCTCGCTGCTGCGGCTGCTGGCGGGGCTTAGCAGCGCGGAACGCGGCGAAGTGCGCTGGCAGGGAGAGCCGCTTTCCCGACAGCGCGCGCAGTGGCATCGCGACCTGCTGTTTCTCGGTCATCATCCCGGCGTGAAAACCGTGCTTTCGCCGCTGGAAAATCTCGCCTTTTATCATGCCGACTGCGACGAAGCGCAGCGCTTCGCCGCGCTTGAGGCAGTTGATCTGCTCGGTTTTGAAGAGATGGCGACGGCGCAGCTGTCGGCCGGGCAGCAGCGACGCGTTGCGCTGGCGCGGCTCTGGCTTAGCAAGGCGCCGGTCTGGATTCTGGATGAGCCCCTGACGGCCATCGACGTCGACGGCGTAAAAAAACTGATGGCGCTGTTTGTACGCCATGCGCAAAACGGCGGCATGGTGATATTAACCACGCATCAGCCGTTGCCTTCCGCCGCTTGTCCGCTGCGCAAAATCAGCCTGACGACGGGAGAGCCTTTCTGATGCTGGGGCGCGTCATACAGCGCGAGCTGCGCATCGCTTTTCGCAGCGGCGTGGAAGTGATTAACCCGCTGTGGTTTTTTTTAATCGTGATCACGCTGTTCCCGCTGGGCATCGGCCCTGAGCCGCAGCTGCTGGCGCGCATTGCGTCGGGCGTGGCGTGGGTGGCCGCGCTGCTCTCGTCGCTACTGGCGCTGGAACGGCTGTTTCGCGACGACTTCGCCGACGGATCGCTGGAACAGCTATTGCTGCTGCCGACGCCTCTGCCGGTTACCGTGCTGGGCAAAGTGATCGCGCACTGGCTGATTACCGGACTGCCGCTGCTGCTGCTGTCGCCGCTGGCGGCGTTGCTGCTGTCGCTTAACGTCGCCGGCTGGCGCGCGCTGGCGCTGACGATCCTGCTCGGCACGCCGACGCTCAGCCTGCTGGGGGCTATCGGCGTGGCGTTAACCGTCGGGCTGCGGCGGGGCGGGGTGCTGCTAAGCCTGCTGGTGCTGCCGCTGGCGGTGCCGGTGTTAATTTTTGCCAGCGCGGCGATTGACGCGGCTGGCATGGGGCTGCCGATTGGCGGCTACCTGGCGATTTTGGGCGCCATGCTGGCGGCCAGCGCCTGCCTGGCGCCGTTCGCAACGGCGGCGGCGCTGCGTATCAGCCTCCATTAAGAGATGAACCGATTTATATTTTTTACCGTGAGCAATAACAATGTGGAAATGGATACATCAGCTGGCGAAGCCGGAACGGCTCTATCAGTTTAGCGGCCGACTGGTCCCCGGGTGCGCGCTGCTGGCGGCACTGACGTTGCTGACCGGCTGGGGATGGGGCTTCGGCTTCGCGCCGGCGGATTACCAGCAGGGGGAGAGCTACCGCATCATCTATCTGCATGTGCCGGCCGCCATCTGGTCGATGGGCATTTACAGCGCGATGGCCGTCGCCGCCTTCACTGGCCTGGTATGGCAGATGAAAATGGCCGATCTGGCCGCCGCCGCGATGGCGCCGGTGGGCGCGACTTTCACTTTTATCGCCCTGATCACAGGCTCCGCCTGGGGTAAACCGATGTGGGGCACCTGGTGGATCTGGGACGCGCGTCTGACCTCGGAGCTGGTGTTGCTGTTTCTCTATCTGGGCGTCATCGCCCTGTACAACGCCTTTGACGACCGGCGCATGGCGGGCCGCGCCGCCAGCATTTTAATCCTCGTCGGCGTGGTCAATATTCCCGTTATCCACTTCTCGGTACAGTGGTGGAACACGCTGCATCAGGGCTCGTCCGGCATGCTGCAACAGGCGATCGCGCCGAGCATGCGCACGCCGCTGCGCTGGTCGATTCTTGGTTATCTGCTGCTGTTTATCACCTTAACGCTGATGCGTCTGCGCAATCTTATTCTGCTGACCGAGCGCCATCGTCCCTGGGTGGCCGCGCTGGTTAATAAAGGAGGGCGCGCCGCATGAGACCCGCTTTTTCTTCCTGGTACGACTTTTTCGCCATGGGCGGCTACGGCTTTTACGTCTGGCTGGCCGTCTGTTTTACCCTGGGCTCGCTGATGATTCTGGTGGCGCATACCGCATGGCAGCGTCGTCAACTGCTTAAAAGCGTTCGTCAGCATCAGGCTCGTGAGCGCCGCATCAGGGCGGCAAAAATGAAACAGGCCGCAAGCCAGGCGGCAGGAGAATAATGTGAATACCCGTCGTAAAAACCGCCTCTACGTGGTCGTGGCGATCCTGGTTGGGCTGAGCCTGGCGACCGCGCTGGTGATGTACGCGCTGCGTTCCAATATCGATCTTTTCTATACGCCCAGCGAAATTCTCTACGGCAAGGGCGAAGAGCATGCCAAACCGGAGCCGGGACAGCGGCTGCGCGTCGGCGGCATGGTGATGCCTGGCAGCGTGAAGCGTGATGAAAAAACGTTACAGGTCTCTTTTAAACTCTATGACGCTAACGGGGTGGTCAATGTCAGCTATGAGGGCATCCTGCCCGATCTGTTCCGCGAAGGGCAGGGCGTCGTGGCGCAGGGCGAGCTTCAGGCGGGCAACCTGATCCGGGCGAAGGAGGTGCTGGCGAAGCATGATGAGAAATATACGCCGCCGGAGATCGCCGACGCGATGAAGCAAAATCATCGGCACAGCGAGGGCAATCGCTCATGATGCCGGAAATCGGACACTATCTGCTCTGCCTTGGACTGGCGTTAGCGCTACTGCTCAGCGTTTATCCGCTGTGGGGCGCGGCGCGGCAGGACAGCCGTCTCACCGGACTGGCGCGTCCGCTTGCCGTTGGGCTGTTTCTTTGCGTGGCGGGCAGCTTTGGCGTACTGGTGCACGCCTTTATCGTTAACGATTTTACCGTGGCTTACGTGGTCAGCAACGCTAACAGCCAGCTGCCGATCTACTACCGCATCGCCGCCACCTGGGGGCGCATGAAGGTTCGCTGCTGCTGTGGGTTTTGATGCTCAGCGGCTGGACGCTGGCAGTGGCGATCTTCAGTCGCGGCATGCCGCAGGATGCGGTGGCGCGCGTGCTGGCGGTAATGGGGATGATCAACTTCGGCTTTCTGCTGTTTATTATTTTCACCTCCAACCCTTTTACCCGCACGCTGCCCGCTTATCCCATTGACGGGCACGATCTGAATCCGATGTTGCAGGATATCGGGCTGATCTTCCATCCGCCGCTGCTTTATATGGGTTATGTCGGCTTTTCTGTCGCCTTCGCCTTCGCCATCGCCTCGCTGATGGCGGGACGGCTGGACACCGCCTGGGCGCGCTGGTCACGCCCCTGGACCATCGCGGCCTGGCTGTTTCTCACCGTTGGCATCGTACTGGGTTCCGCCTGGGCCTATTATGAGCTCGGCTGGGGAGGCTGGTGGTTCTGGGACCCGGTGGAGAACGCCTCCTTTATGCCGTGGCTGGCGGGCACCGCGCTGATTCACTCGCTGGCGGTGACGGAAAAGCGCGGCACCTTTAAAGCCTGGACGGTGCTGCTGGCGATCACCGCCTTTTCGCTCAGCTTGCTCGGCACCTTCCTGGTGCGTTCCGGCGTGCTGGTCTCGGTGCATGCCTTCGCCTCCGATCCGGCGCGCGGCATGTTTATTCTCGCTTTCCTGGTGATTGTGATCGGCAGCTCGCTGCTGCTTTATGCAGTCAAAGGCGGACGGGTGCGCAGCCGGGTGCAGAATGATTTTTGGTCGCGCGAATCCTTTTTGCTCGGCAACAATGTCCTGCTGATTGCCGGCATGCTGGTGGTGCTGTTGGGCACGCTGCTGCCGCTGGTGCATAAACAGCTGGGGTTGGGCACCATTTCCATTGGCGAACCTTTCTTTAACACCATGTTCAGCGCGCTGATGGCGCCGTTCGCGCTGCTGCTGGGCATAGGGCCGCTGGTGCGCTGGCGCCGCGACGAGCCGCAGAAACTCTGGAAACGGCTGGCGCTGGCGCTGCTGGCGACGCTGCTACTGTCGCTGCTGCTGCCGTGGCTGATGCAGGACCGCATCGAGGCGATGACGGCAGTCGGGCTGATGATGGCGCTGTGGGTCATTATGCTGACGCTGCTGGAGCTGCACGAGCGCGCCACCCATCGTCACAGCCTGCTGCGCGGCCTGACGCGCCTGTCTCGTAGTCACTGGGGCATGGTGTTCGGCCATCTGGGTGTTGCTGTGACGGTAATCGGCATCGCTTTCAGTCAGAACTACAGCGTCGAGCGCGACGTGCGCATGAAAGCGGGTGACAGCGTCGATATTCACCGTTACCACTTTGTCTTCCGCGACGTGCGCGCCGTGAATGGCCCCAACTACAGCGGCGGCGCGGCGATTATCGATGTGACGCGCGACGGCAGGCCGGAAGCGACGCTGCGGGCGGAAAAGCGCTACTACAGCGTGGCGCGTAGCATGATGACCGAGGCGGCCATCGACGGCGGCCTGACGCGCGATCTCTATGCGGCGCTCGGCGAAGAACTGGACGGCGGCGCCTGGGCGGTGCGGATTTATTACAAACCTTTTGTGCGCTGGATATGGTACGGCGGCCTGTTTATGGCGTTCGGCGGCCTGCTCTGTCTGCTCGACCCGCGTTATCGCAGCCGTAAAAAGGCGCAACGGGAGCTGGTATGAATAAGAAGATCCTCTATATTCCGCTGGTGCTGTTTCTGCTGCTGGCGGTCGCGCTGATGTGGCAGCTGTCGCGCAACGCCGATGGCGACGATCCCACGCGGCTGGAGTCGGCGCTGATCGGCAAACCGGTGCCGCTGTTTACGCTGGAGGCGCTGGATACGCCGGGTAAAACATGGGATCAGTCGGTGCTGGCGGACGGCAAGCCGCTGCTGCTGAACGTCTGGGCCACCTGGTGTCCTACCTGCCGCGCCGAACATCAGTATCTTAATACGCTGGCGGAGCAGGGCGTGCGCGTGGTCGGTCTCAATTACAAAGACGATCGCGCAAAAGCGATTAACTGGCTCAATACGCTGGGCAATCCTTACGCGCTCAGCCTGTATGACGGCAGCGGCATGCTCGGCCTCGATCTGGGCGTGTACGGCGCGCCGGAAACCTTTTTGATCGACGGTAAGGGCATTATCCGCTATCGCCATGCGGGCGATCTCAACGCGCGCGTCTGGCAGCAGGAAGTGCGGCCGCTGTGGGAAAAATACAGTAGGGAGGCGGAAAAATGAGAGCGTTGATCCTTCTGCTGGCGGGGCTGCTGTTCAGCCTGAGCGCGCTGGCGACCATTGAGACCTGGCAGTTCGACTCCGCAGAGCAGGAGCAGCAATATCGCGAGCTGACCGCCTCGCTGCGCTGCCCTAAGTGCCAGAACAACAGCATCGCCGACTCCAACGCCATGATCGCCGCCGATATGCGTCTGAAGGTCTATCAGCTGTTGAAGCAGGGGCAGAGCGGGAAGCAGATTACGCAATATATGGTGGCGCGCTACGGTAATTTTGTGACCTATCAGCCGCCGGTAATCCCCTCGACGCTGATCCTGTGGGCCGGTCCGCTGCTGTTTATCGTGGCCGGCGGCCTGGTAATATTTTTACGCAGCCGTCGTCTGCCGCCGGAGATCGAGCGGTTGGACGAGGCGGAGCAAAAGCGTCTGGCGGCGCTGCTGGAAAGCGACAGGAAATCTGAATGACTCTTTTCTGGATAGTATTGACCGCGCTGCTGGCGGCGGCGCTGCTGCTGTTTCTGGCAGCGGGCTGGCGCAGCGATCGTTCAGCGGCGCTCGACCGGGACGCGCTGAACAAAGTGTTTTACCAGCAGCGTCTGGCGGAGCTGGAACAGGATGAGGCGCAGGGCGTTATCGACGCGCGTCAGCCGATGGTGCAGGAGCTGCAACAAACGCTGCTGAGCGATATTCCCGCCGCGTCTGACGATGCGCCCGCGCGCCCGCTGAGCCGCTGGGTGCTGCTGCCGGGGGCGCTGCTGCTGGTGCTGGTGAGCCTTGGCTGTTATCTGAAAACCGGCGGTCTGCCGGGACTGATCGCCTGGAAACAGGTAGAGAATGAGTATCCGGCGTTGCGCGCGCGCCTGCTGGACCCGCAGGCGAAGCCGCTGACGCTGGAGGAGCTGGCGCGTCTGGGGCTGGGGCTGCGCACTTCGCTGCAACAGCACGATGGCGGATTGCATGACTGGCTGATGCTGGGCCGCATCGGCATGGTGCTGAATAATCGCGATACGGCGATTCAGGCGTTTCAGCGCGCCCTGCAGCTGGCGCCGAACAACAGTGAAATCAAACTCAACTACGCGGAAGTGCTTACGCGCTCCAGCGACGCGCAGGACAATCGTGAGGCGCAGGCGCTGCTGGATGCGATGTTAAAGCAGGAACCGGATAATGTGCGCATACTTAGCCTGTCGGCATTTAATGCCTTTGAGCAGCAACAGTACGAGAAGGCGATCGGCGTTTGGCAAACGATGCTGACGCTGCTGCCGCCAAACGATGCGCGTATCGCACAGGTAAGGCGCGATATTGAGCAGGCGAAGGCTTCCGCCGGGCTGCAAACCAGTCAGTTGACGCTGAACGTGACGCTGGGATCGAAGGTAGAAAAAATGTTACCGCAGGGCGGAGTGTTGTATATTTCTGTTTCTGACGGTGTTTCACCGGTTCCGGTGGCAGTGAAGAGACTGCCGCTGAGTCATTTTCCGCTATCGCTGACGCTGGATGACAGTAACGCCATGATGCCGGAACGCCTGCTTTCGGCGCAGCATCAGGTGAAGGTGCGCGTGCGTATCGCGCGTGACGGCAGCGCCGCTCCGCAAACCGGCGACTGGTTTGGCGAAAGCGCGTTAACGCCTTTTGATGGTCATCAGCATCTTACTGTTGAAATCAATCAACAGCAGCCCTGAAGCGGTACGCACTCAATCAATACAGGGAGAAGATTATGAACTACCGCCTGACGGGGTTGGCGCTGGCAAGCGTTTTGTTAGTGGGCTGCGCCAGCTCTCACGATAATAACGAACCGCAGGGGCGTTCCGATCCGCTGGAAGGTTTTAACCGCACGATGTTTGACTTCAACTATAACGTGCTGGATCCGTATGTGTTGCGTCCGGTAGCGGTGGCGTGGCGGGACTATGTGCCGGTTCCCGCGCGTACCGGCGTCAGTAATTTTCTTGGCAACCTGAATGAGCCCGCAGCGATGGTGAACTCCTTCCTGCGTGGCGATCCCTATCGCGGCATGATCCACTTTAACCGCTTCTTCCTGAATACCGTGCTGGGCCTGGGCGGTTTTATCGACGTGGCGGGCATGGCGAACGACAAGCTGGCGCGTGAGGAGCCACCGCGCTTTGGCGGCACGCTCGGCACCTGGGGCGTCGGCTACGGTCCGTATGTGGTGCTGCCCGGCTACGGCAGCTTTACGCCGCGCGAAGATGGCGGCGACTATCTGGATACGCTCTATCCGGTGCTGAGCTGGCTGAGCTGGCCGCTGACCGCTGGTAAATGGGCGCTGGAGGGCGTGGAAACGCGCGCGCAGCTGCTGGATTCCGACGCGATTCTGCGCAGCTCCAACGACCCTTACGCCTTTGTACGTAACGCCTATTTCCAGCGCCACGATTTTCTGGCGAACGGCGGCAAGCTGAAGCCGCAGGAGAACCCCAACGCGCAGGCGATTGAGGGCGATCTGGACGATATTGACGCCGCGGAATAAGCGGCAAGAAAAAAGGCGGGAGATTCCCGCCTTTTTTATGTGGCACCGAACTCAAAGCGCAGGGCGTCCGGGCAGAAGAGTAAAGCGTCCCGCGCCAGGGAAGGCGCGGGCCGAGCCGTCATGGATGACGCACTGGCGTCTTTACGATCGGCCCGGACGCTCTGCGCAGGCGCCGGACCTGTTTTTAAGGCGGGAATCTCCCGCCTTTTTTGCTTTCAACCGCGCCATCAGAAACGGTAGTTAAAGTTGGCGCCGTAGAGCCAGGCTTTGCCTTCCGAATTGAACTCATAGGGCGTCACAGCGCCGTTACGCGCGGTAGCGACCGGGTCTACCCCTTCGCGCACCGTCACTTTCTGGCCGTGCATCCAGGATACGCCGACGTCCACCGAGGCGTTATCGTTAAAGGCGTAAGAGGCGCCGGCGCTCAGCCACAGGCGATCCTGATCGGGAATGGAGATAGAACGTTTGTCAGCCGGAACCGGGCTGTCATCAAAGGCGATACCGGCGCGGAAGGTCCAGTTTTGATCGTAAAAGTAAGTGGTGCCCAGCGCGATGCGGTAAGCGTCTTTATAGCTTTCATCTTTATAGAACAGCTGCTGTCCGTTGCTGCCGGTCGCTTTCAGCTCCTGGAACTGACTCCAGCTGGTATAGGCCAGGCTGTAGTGAACCGCCCACTGCGGCGCGACCTTATGATAGCCGGAGACTTCCCACATCTCCGGCAGGTTCAGCGTCAGCGCGCCTGGAATGGTGTTGCCGTTGGTGCCGTAAGGCAGGCCAATCAGACCGGTGATAGGGTTCGCCTGTGATGGAATCGAGCTCTTATAATCGCCGTCAAAGTCGATCTTCACTTCAGAACGATAGGTAAAGCCGAAGCGGTTGTTTTCATCCACCTCATACAGAATGCCGGCATTCCAGCCAAAGCCCCACTCGTCGCCTTTCAGATGCGCGATTTGCGTGTCCGCAGGCGCGGCAGGCAGACCATAGGCAGGCAGCACGCCGCCATATTCACCCAGATAGCGTTCAATCTTGGCGCGCGCGTAAACCGCGTCAAAGCCCACGCCGAAGCTGAAGTGCTGGTTCATGCGCCAGGCGGTGCTTAAATTCAGGTTGGAGGTTATCAGGTCGGTTTTGCCGCCGTAGGCGCCGCCCGCGTAGTTATTATTAAATTCGGTAGCCAGACCGTAATTGGTGGTGGCGGAAGCGCCGATCCACCATTGATCGTTAATCGGCTGCACATAATGAATGTTGGGTACCCACTGCGTCGGCGCAATATTGTCAGCCTTCAGGCTGTTGCCGGAGCCGCTGTCGCCGTCAATATTCACATCGGGATCGATAAATACCGCGCCGATGGAAAACATGGGGCGATCCATTAATGCCATCGTCGCCGGATTACGACTGGCGGAAGCTGCCGTATCGCCCATGGCGCCTTCGCCGGAATAGGCGCGGCCCAAACCAACCGAGGAGAACTCATTGAGCTGGAAGCCCGCTGCGTAAAGATTTGAGGAAGCAATTGCCACTGCCGCCGCCAAAGCTGACTTTGCACACAGGTTTTTATGGTTCATGACCACAACCTCATTATGTGATTTTTATAAATTATGTTACATGAAGTAACAAGGGATCGGGGATTGTAGGGGCTGAAATACAACGCACAAATCAGACCAGTGCGCACAGTATAGGTCTGACCTGTGTATATGTTGCAATATTGTTTTTTAAATATTTCAAATATGATCCATGAAATAAGATCCACGTAGCAAATTTGCCGCGTCGCTGCCTGAATAGCCGCGTTATTCCTGCGCCAGATCAATAATGTTAGTGATAGTCCTCACACTATTTCGTGGCAGCCAAAGGGGAGGCGTAAAATAGCCCGCAATCTGTTTAATCGTTTAAAGCGAAATAGTGGGAGATAAAAATGAGTGATGCTTTAAATAAATGCAGCGCGAATGAAACCGCGGCCTGCTGCTGTGTGGATGTCGGCACCGTGATGGATAACAGCGACTGCACCGCCTCCTGGTCCCGTGTGTTTAGCGATCGCCAGCAGGCGGAAGCGATGCTGGCGACGTTGACCGAAAAAGCGCACGGTGTAGAGTCAGAGCCGTGCGTAATTACCCCACGCTTTACCGATGTAGCGGAAGGCGTGCAGCTGGATGTTGATTTTACCTTCAGCTGCCAGGCGGAGACCCTGATTTTCCAGCTCGGCCTGCGCTAAAATCCCGCTCGCGGCGCTGAAAACGCAGCGCCGCTCTTATCCTGATGTTACCTTCCCTAACATCTCTTTTTCCTTCTCCAGCGGCAACTGTGCCGCCGCTCTCATTTTCCGTGCCCCTCGCTGGCGCCTTGTAACAAACTGGTTAACACTGGCCAGGTCTGACCTCTTTGGCAATGATGCTGCGGTCGCGGTTAACAGGTGAGAATAATGAGCAGAGCGCTTCCTTTGCTGACGCGTCAGGGCGATCGCATCGCCATAACCCACGGGCTGCGTACGCCTTTCGCCCGCCAGGCGACGGCGCTGCACGGCATTCCGGCGATTGAGCTGGGGCGCATGGTGGTTAGCGAATTAATGGCCCGCAGCGAACTTCCGGTGGATATTATCGAACAGCTGGTGTTCGGCCAGGTGATACAAATGCCGGAGGCGCCGAATATCGCGCGCGAAATCGTCCTTAGCAGCGGACTGAGCGTCCGCACCGACGCTTACAGCATCAGCCGTGCCTGCGCTACCAGCTTTCAGGCGGTCGCCAGCCTGGCGGAAAGCCTGCTGGCAGGCAACGTCAGTGCCGGCATCGCTGGCGGCGCCGACTCCTCCTCCGTTTTGCCGATCGGCGTCAGCAAAAAGCTGGGCCGAACGTTGGTCGATCTTAGCAAGGCGCGCACCTTAGGTAAAAAACTCAAGTTGTTCAGCGCGCTGCGCCCGCGCGATCTGCTGCCGGTGCCGCCCGCGGTGGCGGAGTACTCTACCGGCCTGCGCATGGGCGACACCGCCGAGCAGATGGCGAAAAGCCACGGCATCAGCCGCGAACAGCAGGATGCGCTGGCGCATCGATCCCATCAGCGCGCCGCCCAGGCGTGGCGCGAAGGCCATTTACATAATGAAGTCATGACCGCCTGGGTGCCGCCGTGGCGCGCCGCCTTCCGTCAGGATAACAACGTGCGTGAAAACAGCGTTCTCAGCGATTACGCCCGTTTGCGTCCCGCGTTCGATCGTCGCCACGGCAGCGTGACGGCCGCCAACAGCACGCCGCTTACCGACGGCGCCGCCGCTGTGATCCTGATGACCGAATCGCGGGCGCGCGAACTGGACGTCACGCCGCTGGGCTATCTGCGCAGCTACGCCTTTACCGCCACCGATGTCTGGCAGGATATGCTGCTGGGCCGGTCTATGCGACGCCGCTGGCGCTGGATCGCGCGGGCATTGCGCTGCGTGACCTGACGCTGATTGATATGCACGAGGCGTTCGCCGCGCAGACGCTGACGAACCTGAAACTGTTCCGCGACGAGCGCTTCGCCCGCGATATGCTGAATCGTTCGCAGGCGTTAGGCGAAGTAGATGAAGAGAAATTTAACGTGCTTGGCGGCTCTATCGCCTACGGGCATCCCTTCGCCGCTACCGGCGCGCGCATGATTACCCAAACGCTGAACGAACTGCGCCGTCGCGGCGGCGGGCTGGGGCTGGTGACCGCCTGTGCGGCGGGCGGCCTGGGAGCGGCGATGGTACTGGAGGTTGAATAAGGTTATGGAACAGCAATCTGCATTTCAGTTTAACGTTCGCAGCGACAACGTCGGCGTCATCACCATCGATCTCCCCGGTGAAAAAATGAATACGCTGCGCGCGGCGTTTATTGAACAGATCCGCGCGGTGATTACCGAGGCGCGTCAGCATCAGGCGCTGGCCGGGCTGGTGTTTATCTCCGGCAAACCTGACTCCTTTATCGCCGGCGCGGATATCAGCATGATCGATGCCTGCCGCAGCGCCGACGAGGCGCGCCAGCTGGCGGAGCAGGGGCAGCGCATTATGTCGGAGATCGCCGCGCTGCCGGTGACGGTCGTGGCGGCCATTCACGGTCCTTGTCTCGGCGGCGGCCTGGAGCTGGCGCTGGCCTGCGACAGGCGCGTCTGTACACTGGATGAGAAAACCCTGCTGGGGCTGCCGGAAGTGCAGCTGGGCCTGCTGCCCGGCAGCGGCGGCACGCAGCGTCTGCCGCGTCTGATTGGCGCCTCGCAGGCGCTGAACCTGATTCTGACCGGTAAAAGCCTGCGGGCGAAGCAGGCGCTGAAGCTGGGGCTGGTGGATGATGCGGTGCCGCACGCCATTCTGCTGGAAACGGCGGTGGCGCTGGCGCTAAAGGGCAAAGGCCAACGCCGTCCGCTGCCATTGCGCGAACGGTTGATGAACGGGCCGGCAGGACGCGCCGTGCTGTTTAAGCTGGCGGCGCGACAAAGCGAAGCGAAAACCCGCGGCAACTACCCGGCGACGCGCCGTATTCTCGAAGCGGTGCGCATCGGCCTGGAGCAGGGTATGCGCGCAGGTCATGAGGCGGAGGCGCTCGCCTTTGGCGAGCTGACCATGACGCCGCAATCCGCCGCGCTGCGCCATCTCTTCTTCGCCACTACCGCCATGAAAAAAGAGCGCGGCGCCGTTGCGCAGCCGTTGCCGCTACGTTCGGTTGGCGTGTTGGGCGGCGGGCTGATGGGCGGCGGTATCGCCGCCGTTACCGCCACCAAAGCGGGGCTGCCGGTGCGGATTAAAGATATCAGCGTGGAAGGTATCAATCATGCGATGAAGTACAGCTGGGATCTGCTGAGTAAAAAGGTCAGGCGTCGACATATGACGGCCGCCGCGCGTCAGCGGCAGATGGCGCTGATTTCCGGCGCCACCGACTATAGCGGCTTTGCTCAGCGCGACGTGGTGATTGAGGCAGTGTTTGAGGATTTGACGCTTAAGCAGCAGATGGTGGCGGAGGTGGAGC
This sequence comes from Mixta calida, assembly GCF_002953215.1. Classification (NCBI taxonomy): domain Bacteria; kingdom Pseudomonadati; phylum Pseudomonadota; class Gammaproteobacteria; order Enterobacterales; family Erwiniaceae; genus Mixta; species Mixta calida. The sequence goes on along the minus strand of NZ_CP026378.1, from coordinate 3,118,493 downwards.
AGCACTGCGCGCCGCATACCCTTTTCGCCTCTAACACCTCCTCGTTGCCGATCGCGCAGATCGCCGCGCGGGCGCAGCGGCCAGAGCAGGTGATCGGCCTGCACTACTTCAGTCCGGTGGATAAGATGATGCTGGTCGAAGTGATCCCGCATCAGCACACCTCAGAAACGACGATTGCTACCACGGTGGCGCTGGCTAAACGGCAGGGGAAAACGCCGATCGTGGTGGCCGATCGCCCTGGCTTTTACGTCAACCGCATTCTGGCGCCTTATATGAATGAGGCGATGCGCTGTCTGCTGGAGGGCGAGCCGATGGAAAATATCGACGGGGCGCTGGTGAAATTCGGCTTTCCGCTGGGACCGGTGCAGCTGCTGGATGAGGTCGGCATTGACACAGGCACCAAAATTCTGCCGATTCTGGAGCAGGCCTGGGGAGCGCGCTTCGCCGCGCCGGAGGCGTTCGCCGCCGTGCTGGAGGACAATCGCAAAGGGCGCAAAAATGGACGCGGATTTTACCGCTACGATGGGCGCGGCAAAACGAAACGGCCCGATAAAACTCTCTATTCGCTGCTGCATATCCAGCCGCAGCATCGGCTTGACGGGGCGCTTATCGCCCAGCGCTGTGTAATGTTAATGCTGAACGAAGCGGCGCGCTGTCTCGATGAGGGCATTATTCGCAGTCCGCGCGACGGCGATATTGGCGCGGTTTTCGGCATCGGCTTTCCGCCTTTCCTCGGCGGACCTTTCCGTTACATGGATAGCCTCGGCGCCGCTAACGTTGTAAACACATTAGCCAACCTGATGCATCAATATGGCGATCGCTTCGCGCCATGTGAAGCGCTGCGTCAACGCGCCGAGCGGGGAGAGAACTTTTACAATTCTCCAGACGATGCGAATACCCATAATGATTCAGCGGCTTAGCAAAGACGATTTTTGCCGCGCCCGGTGGCAAGTTCCGCCAATAGCTCGTTTATTAAACAATCGGTTGACTATACTCAGGCCATTAGGTTACAACACAGCGTTCATTCGCAGAATGACGCGTCGGGCAGCCTGATGATCCGACGATTTTGTTAAACAACAGCGGTGCTTTATGCAAGTTTTTATTATGCGTCACGGCGACGCTGCACTCGAGGCAGCCAGTGATTCTGTGCGGCCTTTGACCCATTGTGGTTGTGATGAATCACGCCAGATGGCGAGCTGGCTTAACAGCCAGACACTGGATATTGAACGGGTACTGGTCAGCCCCTATCTGCGGGCGGAGCAGACACTTGCCACAGTACGTGAAGCCCTGCGGCTGCCGCAGGAGCAGGAAGTGCTGCCGGAGCTGACGCCCGGCGGGGATCCGGCGCAGGTCGCCTGCTATATTCAGGCGCTGGCGAAGGAGGGCGTCGCCTCCGTTCTGGTCATCTCCCACCTTCCTTTGGTCGGTTATCTGGTGTCGGAACTCTGTCCGCAAGAGCCGCCGCCGATGTTCGCCACTTCCGCGATTGCCTGCATCGATTTCGACGCCGATAAAAGCGAAGGTACCTTAAAGTGGCAGGTCAGCCCTTCCAGGCTCGCCAAAGCGATGTAACGCCTCAGGCCGTCAGGGTAATTCTGGCGGCTGCCACTCTTCCACTTCGATCAGCACCAGCAGGGCCGCATCGCCGCCAAACGCTTTCGGCGCCTGATGAAACGCCATTACGTACGGATGCTGAGCCAGCCATAGCGGCGTTTGCTGCTTAAGAATATGTTTGCCGTGTCCGTGCATCACGCTGGCGCAAAAAATATGCTCGCGTCGACAGGCGGCGATCAGCGCGCCCAGCTCCTGTTTGGCCTGTTGCTGCGTCAGTCCGTGCAGATCGAGAAATATTTCAGGCGTGTAGTCGCCGCGCCGCAGTTTCTTCAGCTCGTAATGGCTGACATCGCTGCGCACATAGCGCACCGGGCCATCCTCCGCCAGCAGCGGCTGGAACTCATCGGAAAAGTAGTGACTGTTGTCCGCCTGCTCCGACAGCTGACGCTTCAGCGACACCTGCGCTTTTTTGCGCGGCGGCTGATGCACCAGCGTATCCTGCTTCAGTTTGCGGGTGCCGGTCATCAACTGACGAAACAGCGCCTTATCTTCTGCGCTGAGCTGCTCTTTTTTCTTCATAATGCCTGATTTCTTTCAGTTAAGTGGCGCAGGCCGCGTGGCCTGAGGGCTACGATAACCCGCATTGTAAACAAAAGTCAGCTTTTTCACGTCGCTGCGCTGAATTCTCGTCCGCTTCATGGCAAACTAACCGCCGTAATTACGGAACGGCCTGTGGAGGGCAACGTGGACAAAATTTTCGTCGATGAAGCAGTCAATGAACTGCACACCATTCAGGATATGCTGCGCTGGGCGGTGAGCCGTTTCGCGGCGGCCAATATCTGGTATGGCCACGGCACGGATAATCCCTGGGACGAAGCTGTTCAGCTGGTTTTGCCAACCCTTTATCTGCCGCTGGATATTCCTGAAGAGATGCGCAATGCGCGTCTGACCTCCAGCGAGCGCCACCGTATCGTCGAGCGCGTGATTCGCCGCGTCAACGAGCGCATTCCGGTTGCCTATCTCACTAACAAAGCCTGGTTTTGCGGCCATGAGTTCTACGTCGATGAACGCGTGCTGGTGCCGCGTTCGCCGATTGGCGAGCTGATCAACAGCCGCTTCGCCGGACTGCTGAACGACTCGCCGCGGCACATCCTGGATATGTGCACCGGCAGCGCCTGCATCGCCATCGCCTGCGCCTGGGCCTTCCCGGAAGCGGAAGTGGACGCGGTCGATCTTTCTCTCGACGCGCTGGCGGTTGCCGAGCAGAACATTGAAGAGCATGGCCTGATTCATCAGGTTACTCCGATTCGCTCCGATCTGTTCCGCGATCTGCCGAAGGTGCAATACGATCTGATCGTCACCAATCCGCCCTACGTCGACGCGGATGATATGGACGACCTGCCGAGTGAATATCGCCATGAGCCGGAACTGGCCTGGCGGCGGGCAGCGACGGTCTGAAGCTGGTGCGCCGCATTCTGGCCTGCGCGCCTGATTACCTGCAGGAAGAGGGCGTGCTGATTTGCGAAGTCGGCAACAGTATGGTGCATATGATCGAGCAATACCCCGACGTGCCGTTCACCTGGCTGGAATTTGATAACGGCGGCGACGGCGTATTTATGCTGACCCGTCAGCAAATTGTCGACGCACAACATCATTTCAAATACTTCAAAGATTAATCGCACAATAACGGAGCCGAGATGGCAGGCAACACGATTGGACAGATTTTTCGCGTCACCACCTTTGGTGAATCGCATGGCATTGCGCTGGGCTGTATTGTCGACGGCGTGCCGCCGGGCATGCCGCTCACCGAAGCGGATTTGCAGCACGATCTCGACCGGCGCCGTCCGGGCACCTCGCGCTATACCACTCAACGCCGCGAGCCGGATCGGGTGCGCATTCTGTCCGGCGTGTTTGAAGGCGTCACTACCGGCACCAGCATCGGGCTGCTGATTGAAAACACCGATCAGCGCTCGCAGGATTACGGCGCCATCAAAGATCTGTTTCGTCCCGGCCATGCCGATTACACCTACGAACAAAAATATGGCGTGCGCGACTACCGCGGCGGCGGCCGCTCCTCGGCGCGCGAAACGGCGATGCGCGTGGCGGCGGGCGCCATCGCCAAAAAATATCTGCAGATGAAATTCGGCGTGCAGGTACGCGGCTATCTGGCGCAGATCGGCGACGTCGCCTGCGAGCTGAAAGACTGGAATCAGGTCGAACAGAATCCGTTTTTCTGCCCCGATCCCGACAAGCTGGAGGCGCTGGACGCGCTGATGCGCGCGCTGAAGAAAGAGGGCGACTCTATCGGCGCGAAGGTCACGGTTATCGCGGAAAATGTGCCGGTGGGCCTCGGCGAGCCGGTGTTCGATCGTCTGGACGCCGATCTGGCGCACGCGCTGATGAGCATCAACGCGGTAAAAGGGATCGAAATCGGCGATGGCTTCGCGGTGGTTAACCAGCGCGGCAGCCAGCATCGTGATGAGATCCGCGCCAGCGGCTTTCAGAGCAACCACGCTGGCGGCATTCTCGGCGGCATCAGCAGCGGCCAGCCGCTGATCGCCCACCTGGCGATGAAGCCCACCTCCAGCATTACCGTGCCGGGAAAAACCATCACCCGCGACGGCGAAGAGGTGGAGATGATTACCAAAGGCCGTCACGATCCCTGCGTCGGGATCCGCGCGGTGCCGATCGCCGAGGCGATGATGGCGATTGTGCTGATGGATCATCTGCTGCGCCATCGCGCCCAGTGCGCGGACGTTTCCACCACCATTCCACGCTGGTGACGTATGAGAAAAACGCTCTCCCTGCTGGCCGCGCTGCTGCTGAGTTCTCCGGCGCTGGCGGCGACGCCGTGGCAAAACATCACTCATCCCATCGCCGGGGCGCCGCAGGCGATTGGCGCTTTCGCTAACGGCTGCATTGTCGGCGCCGAAGCGCTGCCGTTGAATAATCCGGCTTATCAGGTGATGCGTCAGGATCAGCGTCGCTATTTCGGCCATCCCGATCTGATCCTGTTTATTCAGCGTCTGACGACGCAGGTGCATAACCTGGGGCTGGGTCAGGTGCTGATTGGCGATATGGGCATGGCGGCGGGCGGGCGCTTCAGCAGCGGCCACGCCAGCCATCAGAGCGGGCTGGATGTCGATATCTGGCTTCAGCTGCCGAAAAAGCGCTGGACGCCGCAGATGTTGCTGAAGCCGCAGCCGCTCGATCTGGTCAGCGCCGACGGCAAGCGCGTCGTGGCGCGCCACTGGCAGCCGGAAATCGACAGCCTGATCAAGCTGGCGGCGAAAGATGAGCAGGTTACGCGCATCTTCGTCAATCCGGCGATCAAAAAGCAATTGTGCGCCGACGCCGGCAGCGATCGCGACTGGCTGCGCAAAGTGCGCCCGTGGTTCGGCCATCGCGCCCATATGCATGTGCGCCTGCGCTGTCCGCCGGAGAGTCTGGAATGTGAAGATCAGGCCCCGCCGCCGCCGGGCGACGGCTGCGGCGCCGAGCTGGAAAGCTGGTTCCTGCCGAAAAAACCGGGCGGCGGATCGCCGGTGAAACGCGAACCGCCGCCGCTGCCGCCATCCTGTCAGGCGCTGCTGGATAAACATCTACTTTAGGATCTTACATGGACTGGTGGGTTGTCTCCCCGGCGATGCTGGGGGTGCTGTTTTTCGTCGCTATGCTGGCGTCGTTTATCGATTCGATCGCCGGCGGCGGCGGGCTGCTGACCGTGCCCGCGCTGCTTTCCGCCGGGCTGTCGCCCGCGCAGGTGCTGGCGACGAACAAATTACAGGCGGTAGGCGGCTCTTTTTCCGCCAGCCTCTATTTCGTGCGGCGCGGCGCGGTGAAGCTGCGCGAGCAGCGGCTGAATATCGCCATGACCTTTATCGGCGCGGTCAGCGGCACGCTGCTGGTGCAGCATATCCAGTCCGGCTTTCTGCGGCAGGTGCTGCCGCTGCTGATTATCGGCATCGGCCTCTATTTTCTGCTGATGCCGCGCCTGGGCGAGGACGATCGTCAGCGGCGGCTGGACGGCATCGCCTTTGCGCTGGTGGCGGGCGGGGCGGTCGGCTTTTACGACGGTTTTTTCGGTCCGGGCGCCGGCTCTTTCTATGCGCTGGCGTTCGTGACGCTGGCTGGCTTCAACCTGGCGAAATCTACCGCGCACGCCAAGGTGCTGAATTTCACCTCTAACCTCACCAGCCTGCTGTTTTTTATCCTTGGCGGCAAGGTGGTGTGGGGCGTCGGCCTGGTGATGCTGGTAGGGTCGGTCTGCGGCGCGCGTCTCGGCGCGCGCATGGTGCTGTCGCGCGGGCAGAAGCTGATTCGCCCGATGGTGGTGATCGTTTCGGTGGTGATGAGCAGCAAGCTGCTGTATGAAGATTACGGCGCCGCCATCGGCCACTGGCTGACCCACCTCTGGTGATAATGCTCGTCAACCCGCGCGCTAAATGCGACAATTGCGCGTTTTTTTCAGCCGACAGTTATGGATATGAGTACAACGCACCGCTATCAGGACCTGATTACGCTATTCGATCGCTGCTTTCAGGACGATTTTCAGACCCGTTTAATCAAGGGCGACGATGAGCCGATCTACCTGCCGGCGGACGAAACGTCGCCCTGGCATCGCGTGGTATTTGCGCATGGTTATTACGCCAGCGCGCTGCATGAGATCTCGCACTGGTGCATCGCTGGCGCCGAGCGCCGCAAGCTGGTGGACTTCGGCTACTGGTATTGCCCGGACGGACGCGACGCCGATACCCAGCATCAGTTTGAGTCAGTTGAAATCAAACCGCAGGCGCTGGAGTGGATGTTCAGCGTTGCGGCGGGCTTCCCCTTCAACGTGAGTTGTGACAATCTCAATGGAGATTATGAGCCGGATCGCATCGCTTTTCAGCGTCAGGTTCATGCTCAGGTGATGCACTACCTTGAAAACGGCATTCCGGCGCGCCCGGCCCGTTTTATCGCTGAACTACAGCGTTTTTATCATACGCCCCCGCTGACGGCGGCGCAGTTTCCCTGGCCGGAAGATCTGCGCTGAACGGAGGCGCGACTTAATGAGGAATTGAGATGATCGCAGAATTTGAAACGCGTATTCTGGCCCTGATTGACGATATGGTCGAGCACGCCAGTGATGATGAGCTATTCGCCAGCGGCTACCTGCGCGGTCACCTCACTCTGGCGGTTGCCGAGCTGGAGCAGAGCGGCGAACATACCGCGGAAGCGTTGCAGATCCATGTACAGAACAGCCTGCAAAACGCTATCGCCGCCGGTGAACTCTCGCCGCGCGACCAGGCGCTGGTGATCGGCATGTGGGATAACCTGTTCCTGCAGGCGCGTCAGCCCGCCTGAACCGGACTGAAATATAAAAAAGCGGCCTGCGGGCCGCTTTTTTATTGTATGAAAAGCGCGTTAACGCAGGGGGAGGCGACCTGCCTCGTTCCCCTTTACTTTACCGCCTTTCCTTTCAGCAGCTTACGCACCCAGTAACGATTCGGGCTTAGCGCGGCCAGCGTGGCGCGATCCAGCGGTAAAGGCTCGGCGCAAAGCTGCGCCGCCAGCACCTCGGCCGCCAGCGGACCGCTGCACAGGCCGCGCGATCCCAGCGCGCCCAGCACAAACAGGCCCGGCCATACCGGAGCCGGGGCGATCTCCGTCTGCTGCGCGCGCTGGCGCGGCAGATCCTGATAGCGCTCCAGCGTGGCGGCATAGTCGGGCAGGTTGCCGACAAACGGCAGATGATCGCGCGTAGCGCATCGCACGCCGTTACGCGCCTCGCCAGCGCTGACGTCGACTGCCTGCGTCCAGTCGCACTGCGGCAGACAGCGCAACAGGCGTTCGCGGTTCTCCTGTTGATCGTCTTCACGATACGCCACAGAGATATCGCCGCGGTGGTAGCTGGCGCCGATGCAGTGGGTGCCAAACGCCGGGCTGACCGGCGTCAGATAGCCCTCATAACACAACACCTGCTTCAAAGGCGCCAGCCCGGCGCGGGAAGGAACATGGCTCACCTGGCCGCTGACTGGATAGGCAGGCAGCTTTTCGCTTTGCGCCAGCGAGGTGATGGCGTGGCCGTTAGCCAGCACCACGTTCTTATACTGCGCCGTCGCGCCGTCGGCGAAGCAGAGCCGCCAGCCGCTGTCGTTAGCCTCCAGCTTTTCCAGTCGGTGCCGCCAGTGAATCTGCAATCCCTGCTGCTGAGCCAGCTGAAACAGCGCGGCGGTCAATTCGCCCGGCGCCAGCCAGCCGCCGGCAGGATAGTGGATGCCGCCGCAGCCGAGCGGCACGCCCGCCAGTCGCTCCGCCTGTTCCACGTCCACGCCTTGCGCCAGCGCTTCCGGCAGCTCCATCGCCAGCATCTGCTGGATCTTCTCCGCGCTTTTATCATCCCAGCCGAGCTGGGTAACGCCGCACCAGTCGTGGGCAAAATCGACCGGCAGCGCATCGTAAAGCCGCCGCGCAAAGCCGAAGGCAGCAGGGAAGAACTGCGCCAGCGCCGGATCGTGCTGATTCAGTAAAGGATAGAGCGCGCCCTGACGGTTGCCGGACGCGTTCTGCGCCGGCGCGTCGTCGGCGCAGTAAAGCGTGACCCGTTTGCCGCGTCGCAGCAGCGCCAGCGACAACAGCGCGCTGGCGACGCCGCCGCCGATGATCGCGATATCGTCGTCTTCGGCGGCGGAGCGCGCATACCAGGGCGCGGAGTGAGGCAGCTCAGGCGCCTGCGCCAGCGCGCCGCACAGCATCTCGCGCTTGTGGCCGTAACCTTTGCGTTTGACCGCATCGAAGCCCGCCTGTTGCAGGCCGCGACGCACAAAGCCCGCTGCGGTAAAGGTGGCGAAAGTGCCGTCGGGCCGCGCCAGACGCGCCATAGCGTCAAACAGCGCTGGCGTCCACATATCGGGGTTTTTCGACGGTGCGAAGCCGTCCAGAAACCAGGCGTCTACGCTGCGTCCCAGGCTGTCATCAAAATGGTGGATAAGCGTATTAACATCGCCAAACCACAGATCCAGCGTGACGCGCCCGCCGTCCAGCAGCAAACGATGGCAGCCCGGCAACGGCAGCGGCCACTGGCGGCGCAGCGCATCGGCCCAGGGCGCCAGTTCGGGCCAGCGCGCGTGGGCGGCGGCGAGATCCGCCTGCGCCAGCGGAAATTTTTCCATGCTGATGAAGTGCAGTCGCTGCAAGGCCGCCTGCGGCTGCGCCTGGTGGAAGCGATCGAAGGTGCGCCACAGCGTAAGAAAATTCAGGCCGGTGCCGAAGCCGGTTTCCGCAGCGACAAACAGCGCGCGCGGATGCGTGGTGAAACGGTCGGGCAAACCGTTGCCGCCCAAAAAGACATATTCAGTCTCTTCCAGACCGTTCTGATTAGAAAAATAGACGTCGTCAAATTCTCGGGATACAGGTGTACCCTGGTCGTTCCAGTCCAGTTTTGCGTGTTCTATCGGTGCGTTGTTCAACGGGAATGGCTCATTTATCAGGCAATGGCGGGATTTTATCGAGCCCGGTCATATCGCGCAAATTTATGCAATAATTTCGCTGATCGGACTTGTTCGGCGTACAAGTGTACGCTAAAGTGCGTGTCAAATCCTAATAGTGATATGGAAGAGGTATTTTAATGAAACGTGCTGTGATTACTGGCCTGGGGATCGTTTCCAGCATTGGTAACAACCAGGAGGAAGTCCTGGCATCTCTGCGTGAAGGCCGCTCTGGCATCACTTTCTCACAGGAGATGAAAGATTCCGGCATGCGTAGTCACGTCTGGGGTAACGTTAAACTTGATACCACAGGCCTCATTGACCGCAAAATTGTGCGCTTTATGAGTGACGCGTCCATTTATGCTTATCTCTCTATGGCTGAAGCGATTAAAGACGCCGGCCTGAGCGACGAGGTTTACCAGAATAACCCGCGTGTTGGCCTGATCGCCGGTTCCGGCGGCGGCTCTCCGCGCTATCAGGTGTTCGGCGCTGACGCGATGCGTAGCCCGCGCGGCCTGAAAGCGGTGGGCCCGTACGTGGTCACCAAAGCGATGGGCTCCGGCGTTTCCGCCTGCCTGGCGACGCCGTTTAAAATCCACGGCGTGAACTACTCTATCAGCTCCGCCTGCGCTACCTCCGCGCACTGCATCGGCAACGCGGTAGAGCAGATTCAGCTGGGCAAACAGGACATCGTTTTTGCTGGCGGCGGCGAGGAGCTGAGCTGGGAAATGGCCTGCGAGTTTGATGCGATGGGCGCGCTCTCCACTAAATATAACGAAACCCCGGAAAAAGCGTCCCGCACCTATGACGCCAACCGTGATGGTTTCGTCATCGCCGGCGGCGGCGGCATGGTGGTGGTTGAGGAGCTGGAACATGCTCTGGCGCGCGGCGCACATATCTATGCGGAGATCGTCGGCTACGGCGCGACCTCTGACGGCGCGGATATGGTTGCCCCTTCAGGCGAAGGCGCGGTGCGCTGCATGAAGATGGCGATGCAGGGACTCGATACCCCGATCGACTACCTGAACACCCACGGCACCTCCACGCCGGTCGGCGATGTGAAAGAGCTGGGCGCGATCCGCGAAGTATTCGGCGAACAGCAGCCTGCTATCTCCGCCACCAAAGCAATGACCGGCCATTCGCTGGGCGCTGCGGGCGTGCAGGAAGCGATCTACACCCTGCTGATGCTGGAGCACGGCTTTATCGCGCCGAGTATCAACGTGGAAGAGCGCGATCCGGCGGCGGAAGGAATGAACATCATCACCGAGCCGACCGAACGTAAGCTGACGACGGTGATGTCCAACAGCTTTGGCTTTGGCGGTACCAACGCTACGCTGACCATGCGTAAATATCAGTAAGCGACGCGTTATCATCAGCCCGGCATCCGCCGGGCTTTTTTTTGCCTGCGATCTCCCTGTCGCCAGGACGCTTTTTGCGAGACGGCGCGAATTCCGGCGTCAAGGGTGAAAAAAGCTGAACGCGCCGGTTGGTGCCGCGCGGATATCTCTATTACACTCCCTGCCAGCGTTCAACGCATCCGCGTCGCGCCTTTTTTCAGTTAACAATATCGTCATGATATTGCGTAAGCGTTCACGTTAACCAACGCACCCGCTCCGGCATTTGACGCCGGTCATAAGGGCGCGCGTGGCCGACATGCGCCTGCAATACTCAGGAGAACCGTGACGAATGTCCGAGACGACAATCCACACTTCAACAGGCAAGGCGTTAATCGCCTGCACCTCTTTCGCCGTCTTCTTAACCTATCTGACCGCCGGGCTGGCGCTGCCGGTGATCCCGCTGTTTGTGCATCAGGAGCTGGGCTACAGCAACCTGATGGTGGGCGTGGCGGTAGGCGTGCAATTTTTCGCCACGCTGCTGACGCGCAGCTTCGCCGGCAGGCGCGCTGACCGGCACGGCGCGAAAATCACCACCCAACAGGGCATGCTGGCGATCGCGCTGGTCGGCGCGGCCTATCTGCTCGCCGCCCAGCTGCCGCTGGCCGCCGCCGGAAAATTCGCGTTGCTGGTGGTGGGGCGTTTGCTGCTGGGCTTTGGCGAAAGTCTGCTGCTGACCGGCAATATGACCTGGGGGCTGGGGCTGGTGGGGCCGAAACGTTCCGGGCTGGTCATGTCCTGGAACGGCATGGCCATTTACGGCGCGCTGGCGGCAGGAGCGCCGCTGGGGCTGTGGATCCATGCGCGCTGTGGCTTTAGCGGGTTAGGCGTAGTGGCGCTGCTGTTGCCGCTGTTCTCGCTGGCGATTAACGTCTGGATTCGTTCGGTGCCGGTGCAGGGCGGGGAACGCCCTTCGCTGTGGCGCGTGATTGGGCAGATTTTCTCGCCGGGCTGCGCGCTGGCGCTACAGGGCGTGGGCTTTGCCGCCATCGGCACCTTCACTTCGCTCTGGTTTGCGGAACGCAACTGGGGCAATGCCGGTTTCGCCCTGAGCGCTTTTGGCTGCGCTTTTGTGCTGGTGCGTATCTTTTTCGGCACGTTGCCGGACCGTCTGGGCGGCCGCCGCGTGGCGGTGGCGTCGCTGGCGATTGAGGTGGCGGGACTGCTGCTGATGGGGTTCTCTACCAGCGGAACAATGGCGCTGGCGGGCGCCGCGCTGACCGGCTGCGGCTGTTCGCTGGTCTTCCCGGCGCTTGGCGTTGAGGTGGTGAAACGGGTCGCGCCGCAGGTGCGCGGCACGGCGCTGGGCGGTTTCGCCGCCTTTCAGGATATCGCTTATGGCATCACCGGGCCGTTGACCGGCCTGCTGGCGACATCGTTCGGCTACGGCGCAGTCTATTTCGCCGCCGCCGTCTGCGCCGCGCTCGGCATGATGCTCTCGCTCTCGATTAGGCGTCAGCCTTAGAAAAGGGCGGCCAGCTTATTGACGCCAGCGACGATCTCCGCACGCTCCAGCGCGGCAAAGCCAAGCAGCCATCCCTGCTGAGCCGGGCGTTCGGCGTCGAGCCAGCAGGGAGCGAGACGCGGCAGCAGCAGCTGTTGCCGCGCCGCGCACTCTGTCAGCTTTGCCTCGTCTCCCTGACGCAGCAGGGCGGTCAGCTGTAAACCGCCGCGACAGGGCAGCAGCTGCAATTGGTCGGGCAGGCGCGCGCTCAGCTGCTCCAACAGCAGATCGCGGCGGCTCTGGTAAAGCTGGCGCATCAGACGCAGGTGCGCCGCATAGTGGCCCTGTTCGATAAAGGCGGCGGTCACCGACTGCGGCAGCAGCGCGCTGTGTCCATCCATCACGCTGCGCAGACGCAGCAGCGGTTCGATAAAGGCATCCGGCGCTACCATCCACGCCAGCCGCAGCGAGGGAAACAGCGATTTAGAAAAGGTGCCGAGATAAATCACCCTACCGTCGGGCCGAAGCCCCTGCATGGCGGGCATCGGCTGCGCGTCGTACCAGAATTCGCTGTCGTAATCATCCTCCACGATCCAGCTCTGCCGCTGCTCCGCCAGCGTCAGCCACGCCAGCCGCCTTTCCAGGCTGAGCGGCGCGCCGGTGGGATACTGGTGCGAAGGGGTCAGGTAAATAAGCCGCGGCGCGCCGTCGGCAGGCGGCACCGCTCCCTGCTCGTCGACCGTCACGCCGGTAATGCGCGCGCCGGCGTTGAGAAAAGCGTGATGCGCGCCCGGATAGCCGGGGTTTTCCATCCACACTTCTTCGCCATTATCCAGCAACAGCAGCGACAGCATCTGCAACGCCTGCTGCGAACTGGTCAGCACAATAATCTGCTCAGGTGCGCAGCGCACGCCGCGCGCCTGCGCCAGATAAGCGGCGAGCGCCTGACGCAGCGGCAGCCAGCCCTGCGGATCGCCGTAGCGCATCAGCACGCTGCCCTGCCTCTGCTGCCGGGCGGTAAGGCGACGCCACAGCTCATGAGGAAAAGCGCGTAGCTCCGGCGATCCCGCCGCGAAAGCCCACGGATAAAGCGGGTCCTGACAGCCTCCGCCAGCCACCACTCTGGCCGCGCGGCGTGAGAGCGTCACCGTCCGCGGCGCATGCGTAACGACATCTTTAGCGCCCGGCGCGCGCAGGGTAATCGCGACAAAGGTGCCCTTGCCGGTTTTTCGCGTCAGATAACCTTCGCTCTCCAGTTGGCTGTAGGCGGCCTCTACCGTTACGCGCGAAAGTTGCAGATCAACGGCCAGCAAGCGCGAGGAGGGCAGACGATTGCCCGCCGTCAGGCTGCCTTCGCCGATCGCCTGACGCAGCGCGTTACAGAGGCGATCGCGACGGGTAGCGCTGCTTTGCGCTGAATAAAGCATTAGAAGACGTGCGGTGAGGGCGGCCATAATAGGTCTTATCAATAAAGCGAAATGGGTATCTCGCATCATACCGATGCGCCGTTATGATGAAAGAAAAACCACAGGAGAAAAAATCATGACCCACGCTTCCGCCGTACTCGCTTTTCCACCGCCTGACGCCGCTGACAGCGCGGCATGGCTGGCGCGCAAGCTCGCTTACTACGCCGATGCCTGGGATGTCGCCGAAGATTTAGCCAACGGCATTGAGGATATTGTGGTGATCGACGCGCGATCGCCGCAGGCCTGGCGCGCAGGCCATATCTGCGGAGCTATCAACTTTCCTCACCGTGACATGACGCCGGAACGCCTGGCGCAGCTCGATCGCACGAAAGTTTACGTGACCTACTGCGACGGCATCGGCTGCAACGGCTCGACAAAGGCGGCGTGGAAACTGGCCAGCGCCGGGCTGCACGTTAAAGAGTTAATCGGCGGGCTCGATTTCTGGCGGCGCGACCAGCACCCGGTCGTCGAAGGAGACGCGTCGGGCGAATGGCCGCAGAGGACAGGGCGCAGCGACTGCGGCTGCTAGCTGGCGCGCTGCCCGATCAGAACAGCAGATACAGCAGCAGCGCGACCACCAGCAGGGCGATAAAGGTCGCCAGCACCGGACGGCCAGCCAGCGGCTGCAACGGCGCTGGCAGCCACGGAATCAGCGGGTTATAGATCGGCTGCGGGTTGATCTCGCTGTCGGCGCGTAGGGTTTCGCTCTCACTGACCCGCTCGGCGCGACGGGAAAAGAGCAGGTTCAGCAGATCCTGCGCCTGCGCTGAAGTCAGCACTGTTTGCGGCGTCGCCTGAAAACGCTGCTGGCTGTAATCTTCCAGCATTTGCTGCTCGGCGCGATCCGGCGGATGCTTCAGCGCCGCCTCCAGCATTTGCAGCGTTGGCGCATGCTGCTGGCTCAGAGTCTGACGCACCTGCAGATACTGCGTCAGCAGCGGGAAATGACGTGACGGGATCGGATCGCCGCTTTTCAGACCCACCAGCTTCAGAGCGGCGTTCCATACCGATGTAGACTGCTCGCCGGTGGCGGCAGCCAGTTTTACCACCTGCTGATTCAGCGTTTGATGCTCAGCCGGCAGCAGGGTGCGATCGCTGTTGCGGCTCAGCTGCGGCTGCGGAATAGTCATCTGACCGTTTTGCAGCATGGTCAGCACCTGACGCAGCTGATCCTGCGACAGCGAACTGAGCACCGTGTGGCCAAACTGCTGACGGATAAAGTCGCTCACCGCCTGACGGTTGTTGCCCTGCGGCAACAGCTCGGTCAACTGCTGCAACAGCTGGCGCGTGGCGTGGCTGTTCTGCACCTGCGACAGCCTGCCGTTCAGGAAGTTTTCCGCGGCGGGAAAGTGGCGCGACTGTAGCTCGGCATCGTTTTTTACGCCGACCTCATGGCGCAATCCCGCCCACAGCTCAGGCGCTTTTAAGGCGCTGAGCGACATAATGCGCACCACCAGACGTTCCAGCGTGGTGCGCTGCGCCGGAGAAAGCGGTTGTTCGCCAGGCGTGCCGCCGCGAGGAGGCTGGCCAGGTACAGTTGTGCGATCGCCCTGGGGCGCGCCGGGGCCAGTAAGAGGTTGCATGGCGGAATCCTTAAAACGGCGGGTCAAAATCCGGGGCGCGCCGGAAAAGTGGAGTAGGGCGCTATGATACCAATCCTGACACAGAAAAATCCAGGGGCGAGGCGGGTGTCGCGGCGTGATTTTTCCCTGACGGGTCAGCTTCTCGCCGACGCAGCGGCCGCCAGCCGCGTCGGGAGAAAAATCACAGCGTCGCGGGCTCAGGCGGCGGCGTCTTTTTCCGCTGCCGAAACTGCGCGGCGGTTAAAAAGCGGCGTGCGCAGACGCTGCGCGATAATCACGCCCAGCAGCGTGACGCCGCCGCCGATAAAGTGATAGCTGTGCAGCGTTTCATGCAGAAACAGCACGGCGATAACGGCAGTAAAAATCGGCACCAGATTCATAAAAATGCTGGTGGTGCTGGCGCCCATGCGCAGTACGCCCTGAATCCATAAAAACGGCGCGATAATCGAGGCGGGAATGCCGGCGAACAGCACCAGCGGAATATTCGCGGCGTTCAGGCTGATATCCGGCGCGTGCAGAAAGTTGGGCGTCAGCAGCAGCACGCCGAAGAAAATCTGCATATAGAGACTCTGCCAGCCCGGCAGGGCGATCGCCCAGCGTTTGGTCAGCACGCCGTAGAGCGCATAGGAGGTCGACGCGGCGAACATCATCAGCTCGCCGGTTCCCAGTCCATGCGTCAGCAGCTGCGCGGGATTCCCCTGGCTTACCAGCCAGATCAGCCCGCAAAACGAAAACAGCGTGCCGAGCAGAATGCCGAGCGTCGGCGCGACCCGTAAAATCACTACGCTCAGCAGCACCGTCAGCAGCGGGATCAGCGCGTTCAGTATGCCCATAAACAGCGCGGTGACGCTGTGCGCCGCATAATAGGTCAGGCACTGGTAGAGCACCATGCCCAGCAGACCCAGCACCAGCAGTTTCCACCAGGCCTTCGCCACCTCGCGGCGGTTGCGCCAGACGGCGGGCAGCACAAAGGGCGTCAGCGCCAGCAACGCCAGCAGCCAGCGATAGAAAGAGATCGCCGCCGGATCGATAGCGCCGGCGGAAAGTTTGCTGACAATGGCGTTAACCGACCAGATCAGCACGGCAAAAAGGGGAAAAAGAAAGCTCATCGTGATTATGCACCTCTTGGCGGATTGCGGGCAGTGTACGCTTGTCCGTTTTCAGACAGATAATTAAAATCTGACAAAATGATTCACCGACCGGACAGATCGCCGCGCCTTTTTTCGGAGAACGGATGGTTCAGCTTGTTTATCAGGAGCCGTCGCACGCCGACGACTTTCGTTTCTTTGTGCGCTACGAGCAGACCAACGCCCGCACGGAGTATCTGCCGCATATCCATCGCTGGGGTCAACTGATCTTCGTCGAGGGCAACGTGCTGCAAATTGAGGTCGAGGGCAAACGGCTGCTGACCCCGGCGGCGTTTCCGGTTTGGATCCCGCCGCAGCGCGAACATGCCAGCTATAACCATAAGGATACCAGGCTGCTGACCTTTAACATCGCCGCCGGGCTCTGTGACGGCATGCCGCCGCAGCCCTGCCTGATCCAGGCCGGACCGATCGTGAAGGCGATTATGGATGACTTCGCCGCGCGTCAGCTGCATCTGCCGCAGACCGAGGCCGATTTACGCCTGTGCGAGGTGGTGCGCGACCGGCTGCTGCTGGCGCCGACCCAGGAGAGCTATCTGCCGCGGTCGACGGATAAATACCTGGCGCCGATTCTGCAGGCGCTGGAAAACCATCCCGGCGACAGCACCACTATCGCGCAGTGGGCGCAACGCGTCTACACTACCGAACGCACGCTGGCGCGCCGCTGTCAGGCGCAGCTGGGCATGTCGCTCAGCGAATGGCGGCAGCGGCTGCGCTTTCTCCACGCCATTTCGCTGCTGGAGCAGGGGCGCTCGGTGCAGGATATCGCGCTTGAGCTGGGGTACAGTTCCGCCTCTGCGCTGATCGTAATGTTTCAGCAGCAGGCGGGCACCACGCCGGAGCGCTACCGCGCCGGGCGGCGGCACGTTGCGGCATGAATTTCCGCGATGAGTATGGCAACATACTCCTCTTTTCAGTCGATGCAGGAAAGCCGTAGTGAAAATTCTGGTAGATGAAAATATGCCCTACGCCCGCGAGTTGTTCAGCCGCACGGGTGAGGTGATCGCGGTGCCGGGCCGCCCGATTCCAGCGGCGGCGCTGGATGACGCCGATGCGCTGATGGTGCGATCCGTCACGAAGGTGAACGAAGCGCTGCTGGGCGGCAAGGCGATTAAATTCGTCGGCACCGCCACCGCGGGCACCGACCATATTGATGAGGATTTTCTGGCGCGCCAGGGCATCGGCTTCTCCGCCGCGCCGGGCTGCAACGCTATTGCGGTTGTCGAATATGTCTTCTCCGCGCTGCTGATGCTGGCGGAGCGCGACGGCTTTCAGCTTACCGATCGCACCGTCGGCATTGTCGGCGTCGGCAACGTCGGCGGCCGCCTGCAAAAGCGGCTGGAAGCGCTGGGCGTGAAAACCCTGCTGTGCGATCCGCCGCGCGCCGATCGCGGCGACGCGGGCGATTTCCTGCCGCTGGAAACGGTGGCGGCGCAGGCGGACGTGCTAACCTTCCATACGCCGCTGTTTAAAGCGGGCCGCTATCAAACGCTGCATATGGCGGATGAAGCGCTGCTGCGCGCGCTGAAGCCCAACGCGATCGTCATCAACGCCTGCCGCGGGCCGGTGGTGGATAACGCGGCGCTGCTGCGGGTGCTGCAACAGCGCGACGATCTTAGCGTGGTGCTGGATGTCTGGGAGCCGGAGCCGGATCTTAACGTAGAGCTGCTGGCGCGCGTCGATATCGGCACCGCGCATATCGCGGGCTATACGCTGGAAGGCAAAGCGCGCGGCACGACTCAGGTATTCGAGGCCTGGACCCGCTTTCTCGGTCAGGCGCAGCAGGTGTCGCTGGAGACGCTGCTGCCGGCGCCGGAGTTTGGCCGCATCACTCTGCACGGCCCGCTCGATCAGGCAACGCTAAAACGTCTGGCACATCTGGTGTATGATGTGCGCCGCGACGATGCGCCGCTGCGCAAAGTCGCCGGTCAGCCCGGCGAATTCGACCGCCTGCGCAAGCAGTATCAGGAGCGCCGCGAATGGTCGTCGCTCTATGTGCAGTGCGATGACGCCGCCGCCGCCGCGTTGCTGAGCAAGCTGGGCTTCAATGCGGTTCATCAACCCGCATAACCCACGTTATTGCGTCTGCCGCCACGCCTCAGGCGGCAGGGGAATAATCTGAATCAACGGGCGGTGAATATCACCGCCTTCTGTTTTTATGTCATTGTCTGGAGTAAACCACCATGTCTGACGGCTGGAATATTGCGCTTTTAGGCGCGACAGGCGCAGTAGGGAACGCTTTACTGGAACTGCTGGCGGAACGCCAGTTCCCGGTGGGTGAGTTGTATCTGCTGGCGAGCGAGCGCAGCGCCGGAGAGAGCGTGCGTTTCGACGGGAAATCGCTGCGCGTGCAGAATGCCGACGAATTCGACTGGTCGCAGGCGCAGCTGGCGTTTTTCGCCGCAGGCCGCGACGCCTCGGCACGCTACGCTGAAGACGCGGCGAGCGCCGGTTGCCTGGTGATCGACAGCAGCGATCTCTTCGCGTTGGAGCCGGATGTGCCGCTGGTGGTGCCGGACGTCAACCCGCAGGTGCTGGCGGATTACCGCAACCGCAATATTATTACCGTGGCCGACAGCCTGACCAGTCAGCTGCTGTGCGCCATCAAGCCGCTGGTTGAACAGGCGGGCCTGGCGCGTCTGCAGGTGACCAATCTGCTGTCGGTATCGGCGCAGGGCAAAGCGGCGGTCGATTCGCTGGCGGGCGAAAGCGCGCGTTTGCTGAACGGCGTGCCGGCGGAAGAACACTATTTTGGCCGCCAGCTGGCGTTCAACATGTTGCCGCAGTTGCCGGACAGCGCGGGCAGCGTCGCCAGCGAGCGTCGCCTGGTCGATCAGGTGCGCAAGGTACTACAGGACGAAGGCCTGCCGATCGCCGTCAGCAGCGTGCAGGCGCCGGTGTTTTACGGCAATGCGCAGATTGTGCATCTGGAAAGCCTGCGTCCGCTATCGGCGGAAGAGGCGCGCGACGAGCTGTCGCGGATGGATGAGATCGTGCTGTCGGATGAAAATGATTACCCGACCCAGGTCACCGACGCCTCCGACAACAGCAACCTGAACGTCGGCTGTCTGCGCAACGACTACGGCATCCCGGAGCTGCTGCAATTCTGGTCGGTCGCTGACAACATCCGCTTCGGCGGCGCGTTGATGGCGATAAAAACCGCCGAGAAGCTGGTGCAGGAGTATCTGTACTGATGACCGAGGCGGTAAACGGCGTCTGTAAACTGGCGCTTGGCATTGAATATGACGGCAGCCGTTATTACGGCTGGCAGCGGCAGCAGGAAGTGCGCAGCGTGCAGGCGCGGCTGGAGCAGGCGCTGTCGCAGGTAGCGAACCACGAGGTAACGGTATTTTGCGCCGGACGTACCGACGCTGGCGTGCACGGCACCGGACAGGTGGTGCATTTTGAAACCACCTCGGCGCGTAAGGATGCGGCCTGGACGCTGGGCGTGAACGCCAACCTGCCGGACGATATCGCCGTGCGCTGGGTTAAAGCGGTGCCGGAGGAGTTTCACGCGCGTTTCAGCGCCACGGCGCGACGTTACCGTTACGTGATCTACAATCACCGGCTGCGCCCGGCGATCCTGAACGGCGGCGTGACGCACTATCATCAGCCGCTGGATGCGGAAAGAATGCATCGCGCCGGGCAATGCCTGCTGGGTGAAAACGACTTTACCTCGTTTCGCGCCGTGCAGTGCCAGTCGCGCACCCCGTGGCGCAACGTGATGCATCTGAACGTCAGCCGTCACGGTGCGTACGTGGTGGTGGATATTAAAGCCAATGCGTTCGTGCACCATATGGTGCGCAATATCGTCGGCAGCCTGATGGAAATCGGCTGCGGCAACCAGCCCGAAAGCTGGATGGCTGAACTGCTGGCGGCGAAAGACCGCAAGCTGGCGGCCGCGACGGCGAAAGCGGAGGGCCTTTATCTGGTCTCCGTTGACTATCCGGCGCGTTTCGCCTTACCGACCCCGCCGATGGGGCCATTATTTCTCGAAGACTAATATTCAGGCGCTGCCGCTCGCTAAGGAAGAGTTATGGATCTAATCCGTTTTGTTGTCGATTTTATCCTGCATATCGATGTTCATCTCGCCGAGCTGGTGGCGCAGTATGGCATCTGGGTCTACGCCATTCTGTTTCTGATCCTGTTTTGCGAAACGGGCCTGGTGGTCACGCCGTTTCTGCCGGGCGATTCGCTGCTGTTCGTCGCTGGCGCGCTGGCCGCGCTGCCGACCAACGATCTTAATGTGCATGTGATGGTGACGCTGTTGACGATCGCGGCGGTGCTGGGCGATGCGGTCAACTATATGATTGGACGTCTGTTCGGCGAAAAGCTGTTCAGCAACCCCAATTCGCGCATTTTCCGCCGCAGCTATCTCGATAAAACCCACGCTTTTTACGAGCGCCACGGCGGAAAAACGATTATTCTGGCGCGCTTTGTGCCGATCGTCCGCACCTTCGCGCCGTTTGTCGCCGGGATGGGGCATATGTCCTATCGCCACTTCGCGCTGTTTAACGTGGCTGGCGCGCTGCTATGGGTGCTGCTGTTCTCCTACGCGGGATATTTCTTCGGCGCGCTGCCGATGGTGCAGGAAAACCTGAAGCTGCTGATCGTGGCGATTATTGTGGTTTCGATACTGCCAGGCGTTATTGAAGTGTGGCGCCATCGCCGTGCGGCGCGGCAGCAAAAACAGCCCTAAACCATCAGCGCTGACGGGTACGACCAGATTTTTATCCACAGCGCGAAATGGTTATGGTTTAATGGGCGACATTTATGGTCTGCTGAAGACGGCTTCAGCAGCAACAAGAAAAACTGGTTTCACCAGGTTCAAACAGAAAGGTCATCAATGAGCTGGATTGAACGAATTCTCAATAAGAGCACAATCACCCCATCGCGCAGAGCAAACATTCCTGAAGGGGTCTGGACAAAATGCGACAGCTGCGGGCAGGTGCTTTACCGTGCTGAGCTGGAACGCAACCTGGAAGTTTGTCCAAAATGCGACCATCACATGCGTATGCATGCGCGCGAGCGCCTGCACAGCCTGTTAGATCAGGGCACGCTGGTGGAACTGGGCAGCGAACTGGAGCCGAAAGATGTGCTCAAGTTCCGCGATTCCAAAAAGTATAAGGATCGTCTGGCTGCCGCGCAGAAAGAGACCGAAGAAAAAGACGCGCTGATCGTGATGAAGGGCACGCTGCACAGCATGCCGGTCGTCGCCGCCGCGTTTGAATTCGCCTTTATGGGCGGCTCGATGGGCTCGGTGGTAGGCGCGCGTTTCGTTCGCGCCGTCGAGCAGGCGCTGGAAGACAACTGTCCGCTGATCTGTTTCTCCGCCAGCGGCGGCGCCCGTATGCAGGAAGCGCTGATGTCGCTGATGCAGATGGCGAAAACCAGCGCCGCGCTGGCTAAAATGCGCGAGCGCGGTCTGCCGTACATCTCCGTGCTGACCGACCCGACCATGGGCGGCGTCTCCGCCAGTTTCGCCATGCTGGGCGATCTGAACGTGGCGGAGCCGAAGGCGCTAATCGGCTTTGCCGGCCCGCGCGTTATCGAACAGACGGTGCGCGAAAAACTGCCGCCGGGCTTCCAGCGCAGCGAATTCCTGATTGAAAAAGGCGCGATCGATATGATTATCCGCCGCCCGGAAATGCGCTTTAAACTGGCAAGCCTGCTGGCGAAGCTGCAAAATCTGCCTGCGCCGCTGCAGGACAGCGAAGACCGTCCTGAGCAGCCGGAAGCGGAAAGCCACGAGGCCTGACAGATGATGGAAAGGCGTCGCCCGCGGCGCCTTTCGCCAATGAACCGTAACCTTGTGAACGGGATCCATGGAAAATCTTCACCTTCCTCAAGCCACGTCGCCTCTGGCCACGTGGCTTTATTATCTTGAGCGTCTGCACACGCAGGCGATCGATCTGGGACTGACGCGTATCGAACACGTCGCCCGCACGCTTGATCTGTTAAAACCCGCGCCTTTCGTCTTCACTGTCGCCGGCACCAACGGCAAAGGCACCACCTGCCGCACGCTGGAAACGCTGCTGATGGCCGCTGGCTACCGCGTCGGCGTCTACAGTTCGCCGCATCTGCTGCGCTATACCGAACGGGTGCGCGTACAGGGCGATGAACTGCCGGAAGCGGCGCACACCGCCAGCTTCGCCGCTATCGAGGCGGGACGCGGCGACACCTCGCTAACCTATTTTGAATTCAGCACCCTGTCGGCGCTGCAACTGTTTAAGCAGGCGGCGCTGGACGTGGTGATCCTGGAGGTTGGCCTTGGCGGACGCCTTGACGCCACCAACATCGTCGACGCCGACGTCGCGGTGATCACCAGCATCGCGCTGGATCATACCGACTGGCTGGGCCCGGATCGGGAAAGCATTGGCCGTGAAAAGGCGGGCGTCTTCCGCGCCGGAAAACCGGCGGTAGTGGGGGAGCCCGATATGCCGCACACTATTGCCCAGGTAGCGCAGGAGAAAAGCGCTCAGCTGTTACAGCTGGGCCGCGACTGGCACTGGCAGGCGCAGGAGAGCGGCTGGCGCTTCAGCGATAGCCGCATCACCCTGGAAAACCTGCCGCAGCCGCAGGTGCCGCTGCCTAACGCGGCGACAGCGCTGGCTGCGCTTAGCGCCTCGGGCCTGAACGTCAGTGAAACGGTGATCCGTGAGCATCTGGATAAAGCCATCCTGCCGGGACGTTTTCAGACCGTGGCGCAGTCGCCGCAGGTGATTTTGGACGTGGCGCATAACCCGCATGCGGCAGCTTATCTCGCCAGTCGCCTGGCGCAGCTGCCGAAGCGGGGCGTGGTGCGCGCGGTGGTAGGCATGCTGCACGATAAAGATATCGCCGGCACGCTGGCCGCTCTCGCGCCGCAGGTGGATTGTTGGTATCTCGCGCCGCTGGAAGGGCCACGCGGTGCCAGCGCGGAACAGCTGCTGGCCGAGCTGAAAACCGATCGGGCGCAGTCCTTCGCCTCGGTCGCCGCCGCCTGGCAGGCCGCCATGCAGCAGGCGGATAAGCAGGATATTGTGCTGGTGTGTGGTTCATTCCATACGGTAGCGCACGTCATGGAAGCGATGGAAACGGAGAAGGGCAGTGGCAAGTAAGTTTCAGAACCGCTTAGTCGGCACGGTAATTCTGGTCGCCGTTGGCGTCATTGTCTTGCCAGGCCTGCTTGATGGCAAAAAGAAGCATTATAAGGAAGAATTCGCCGCGATCCCGCTGGTGCCGAAGCCGGACGATCAGCAGGACAGCGATATGGTGCCGCCGGTGACGCAGTCTCTGCCGACGCAGCCGCCGGAAGGCGCTGTCGCGGCGATAGGCGGCGGCAACAGCCATCCGTCGCAATCGGCGGATAGCGGATCGACCGTGCCGCAGCAGAACAGCGCGCCGACGGTAGTGACGCCGCCGCCGGTGCAGTCCGCGCCGCCGCTGAAGCCGCGCGCGGAGCAGACCCGGCCGCAGACGGTGGAAACGCCGAAACCGAAGCCGAAGCCGGTCGAACAGCCGAAACCGAAGCCGGCGGAGCAGCCTAAACCGGTTGAACAGCCGAAGCCGGTTGGGCAGCCGAAACCAGCGGAGCAAACCGCGCCGACGGGTCAGGCGTACGTGGTGCAGCTGGGCGCGTTGAAAAACGCCGCGAAGGTAAATGAGATCGTGGCGCAGCTGCGTCTTTCCGGCTATCGCGCCTTCACCGTGCCTTCCACGCCGGTACAGGGGCAGATCACCCGTATTTACGTGGGACCGGACGCCTCGAAAGCGAAAATGCAGGCGGCGATCGGCGAGCTGAAAAGCGTTTCCGGTCTCAGCGGCGTGGTGAAACCGTACAGCGCGCGCTAAGGCGCGACAGTCTTGTTCTGGTGGTCGGCCCTGCGTCATTTACGGCCGCAGGGTTGCCCCTCGTCAGCCCGCGCTGCGCTTTTTTGCGCCGGTTTTTTTATTTGTAAGGGGCAGGGAAAACCCTACGCAAACGTTTTCTTTTTCTGTTAGAATGCGCCCCGAACTGGATGCAGGGGCGCTGTCGCTGGAAGAGTTCATGGTCTGGATAGATTACGTCATCATTGGGATTGTTGGTTTTTCTGCTCTTGTCAGCCTGATCCGTGGGTTTGTTCGGGAAGCTTTATCGCTTATCACCTGGGGATGCGCATTCTTTGTTGCCAGTCATTACTATCCCTTCCTTGCTGTCTGGTTCACCGGATTTAACGATCAGCTGGTGCGCAACGGCATCGCTATCGCCGTTCTGTTTATCGCCACCCTGATTGTCGGGGCGATAGTGAACTATGTGATTGGCTCGCTGGTCGAAAAAACGGGTTTGTCAGGAACGGACAGAGTACTGGGGGTCTGCTTCGGGGCGCTGCGCGGCGTGTTAATCGTGTCGGCGATGCTGTTCTTCCTCGATACCTTTACCGGCTTTTCTAAAAGTCCGGACTGGCAGCAGTCTCAGTTGATCCCTGAGTTCAGTTACATCATCAGATGGTTTTTTGACTATCTGCAAAGCACGTCGAGTTTTTTACCCCGGTAATCGCGCCGGGTGTGCGGCCAATGAGGATATGACAACATGTGCGGTATTGTCGGTATCACCGGTTTTATGCCGGTCAACCAGTCGATTTATGACGCGTTAACGGTGCTCCAGCACCGTGGGCAGGATGCCGCAGGCATTTGTACCATCGATGCGCTGAACTGTTTCCGTCTGCGTAAGGCGAACGGGCTGGTCAACGATGTGTTCGAAGCTCGCCATATGCAGCGTTTGCAGGGCAATATAGGCATCGGTCACGTGCGTTACCCGACCGCTGGTAGCTCCAGCGCCTCCGAAGCGCAGCCTTTCTACGTCAACTCCCCATATGGCATTACCCTGGCCCACAACGGCAACCTGACCAACGCGCACGAGCTGCGCAAGCAGTTGTTTGAAAGCGGTCGCCGCCATGTGAACACCACTTCCGATTCCGAAATCCTGCTGAATATTTTCGCGCAGGAACTGGATCGCTGCCCGCATCACCCGCTGGAGGCGGATGACATTTTCGCCGCCGTCGCTGCGGTTCATCAGCAGGTGCGCGGCGCCTACGCCTGCGTGGCGATGATTATCGGCCACGGCATGGTCGCCTTCCGCGATCCTAACGGCATTCGTCCACTGGTGATGGGGAAACGCGAGCTGGACGGCGGACGCACCGAATATATGGTGGCTTCCGAAAGCGTGGCGCTCGATACGCTGGGCTTTGAGTTCCTGCGCGATGTCGCGCCGGGCGAAGCGGTCTATATCACGGTGAAAGGGCAGCTCTATACCCGCCAGTGCGCCGAGAACCCGCGCAACAATCCGTGCCTGTTCGAGTATGTCTATTTTGCCCGCCCGGATTCGTTCCTCGACAAGATTTCTGTCTACAGCGCCCGCGTCCGCATGGGCACCAAGCTGGGCGAAAAAATTGCGCGCGAGTGGGAAGACCTGGATATCGATGTAGTGATCCCGATCCCGGAAACCTCTACCGACGTGGCGCTGGAAATCGCGCGCATTCTGAACAAACCCTATCGTCAGGGCTTTGTGAAAAACCGCTATGTTGGCCGTACCTTTATCATGCCGGGCCAGCAGCTGCGCCGGAATGCGGTGCGCCGCAAGCTCAACGCCAACCGCGCCGAATTCCGTGATAAAAACGTGCTGCTGGTGGACGATTCTATCGTGCGCGGCACCACCTCAGAGCAGATCATTGAGATGGCGCGCGAAGCGGGCGCGAAAAAGGTCTATCTGGCTTCGGCTGCGCCGGAGATTCGTTTCCCGAACGTTTACGGCATCGATATGCCGAGCGCCACCGAACTGATCGCTCACGGTCGTGAAGTAGAAGAGATCTGCCAACTGATCAAAGCTGACGCACTGATCTTCCAGGATCTCGATGATCTGATCGAAGCGGTGCGCGAAGAGAATCCCGACATCGTTCAGTTTGAATGTTCGGTGTTTAACGGCGTTTACGTTACGAAAGATGTCGATCAGCAATATCTGGAATATTTGCAGTCGCTGCGCAACGACGACGCGAAAGCGATGGCGCGGCAGAACGAGGTAGAAAGCCTCGAAATGCATAACGAAGGGTAATTTTTCTGCGGGCCGGCTATCCGGCCCGCTGCTTTTCCGCCTTTTCCCCCTCGGTTTTCCCCACCGCGTAAGAATGTTCAGCCTTTATCGAACCTTTGTCTCGATCTCGCTTCGAATAACGGTTTGCTGTTAGTTTTGCCATGACAATGCCGTAAAAATCCCCCTGTTTTCATTCGATCTTCCTGTAACGCTGGGCGTATTAAGCGTTTTGCTAATAAGCTTGAATTCACTATTGATTACCGGCAACAGCACTCGGCTTGCCCGCTGAATAACGATATGCGAAGGTAAGGCGATAGTTTTCATCATAAGGATATGATGTATGAGCTTAAGCCTGCCTGGGAATAACCTTTATTATTTGCCACGCGATAATCTTGCGCCGGAAAAATATGAAGAGATAGTTAATCCTCTTTCCGCCTGGCCGCAGATTAAGAGTGAATATGTCTTTGACGATAGCCTGATGCCAGGTTTTCAGCTTATCAATATGCGCAGACGTGATTTTCATGGCTATACTAACCAGCTGCCGCCGCACGGCGCGCGAGAGCAGGAAAAGCTGAAAAGCATGCTGTTCTGTGGTGAAGTGGTAATGCTCAGCGGTTTTTCTGCCTCGCCGGGCTGGTTGTTTTATATTGACGATAATGGTGAACTGATTTGCTGCGATCCGCTGAGCTTTAAGTTTGACAGAGCGCAGCGGGTAATTCAGGAATATAAAAGATCGGTTGCCCGTAGAGTTTATAGCAACAGCGGTGGAAAGCCGCGACCTACTGTTGTGCCTGCCCGTTCGGCTGAAATAAACAAGCCCGCTTCGCTCGAAGTTATTAATAGCAAAGCCGCGGGATGCCTGCTGGCCGCCGATGGGATTTACAATGGCAATATTGACGGGTTCCGAAAGACAGCCGAACAGCTCGGCGGCGAGGCGCCCGTTGGTTATAATCAGATTATGAATGACCAGACCAAAGGGTTGATCATTGCAGGCGCTTCCGTGGCGGCGGGCCTGACAATGGGACGGATCAATATTGGGGCTGGTAATCAAGGTTCTGTGGAAACGGTGAGAGCTGCCGTCGGGAAGAGCAGGCTACAAGTCAAGAATCTGGGTAACGTTAATGATTTCCTTTCTTCACAGTCAGCTCATATCAACAGAAAGTTAGGTGTGAAGATTGGACAAGGGCGCTTACCTTACGAAGCCAGTAAGGCTGGAATTGAGCAGGCAAAAGCAACGATAAAAGAAACTTTAGAAACGGCAACACAGATTAGCTCAATAATTCCAAATACTTCTGTTCGGGGCAAGTATGATCTTATTCATGTGTATAGCTAAAAAACGAACAGTACAGTGAGTTTGAGGATTTTGAGTGATGAAAAATATGAATTTGATACACTCATCCCAGAAAAGTCCTCGAAATTTTAAGGAGTATGATGATGTTAGTTAATGAGTATTTTAAAGATTTTAGGCTTCGTTCTTTTTTTATAGAAAAGAAATTAGTTTGCCGAATGCTTGTACTGTTTTTTCAGACATCTGTTTCTGGTTGGCTGTCTTTAACAATAGGTGAGGGCGTTTCAAAATTGTCTTTAGAGAGTTCGGAGCCTGAGCTTCTGGATATTGATAATATTAATGATGATTTTGCTTATCCAGTGCAAGCCGCTGCGGAATTAGCTCACTATGTTGGCAAGAAAATCACCGGAATATATGAATATAAAATGGAAGAGATTGAGGATGGGAGTATCGGGATTTATTTTGAATGTGGAAATGAAGGTTTTAGTATTTTAGAAAATGAAAGCTGTTTATTTTCAGTAGACGGAAGATATGAGACTAAACAAAGGGGTTATCTTTGTCCAGGCTGGATTTTTAGCATTAACAGTAATTTTATGGCGAGGTTGAGCAGTTAAAAGCCAGCAATACCTGGGGTATTTGCAGTCGCTGCGCAACGACGACGCGAAAGCGATGGCGCGGCAGAACGAGGTAGAAAGCCTCGAAATGCATAACGAAGGGTAATGCTTCGGTGGGATTCGGAGCCCCCTCTGCCGACGCAAACCTGTCATAGGGGCGTGCCGGCGTCCTTTCGTCAACGAGCAGCGCAAATGTTGCGCTGCTTATCACATCATGCATCAAGCCCTTTCATGCCTTCGGCTGTATAGCGCGCTCCGGCGGCGGGCAGCCTCTCTGCCGCCTGACGCAGGCGGATTTCTTCCTGCGGCGTCAGCATTATCGCCAGCGCGTCACAGTTTTCCCGCAGATGAACAGGATTGCAGGTGCCGGGGATTGGGACGATATCGTTGCCCTGCGCCAGAAGCCAGGCGAGGGTGACCTGCGCCGACGTGCAGCCTTTTTCCGCCGCCAGCGCGGCGATCTCATCCATCAGCAGACGATTGTGGGTCAGGTTATCTTCCTGAAAGCGCGGCAGGCTGGCGCGAAAATCGCCGGGCGCGAAGGTGGCCGACTGCTGGAAGCGACCTGTCAGAAAGCCACGTCCCAGCGGAGAGTAAGCCACCAGGCCAATACCCAACTCGCGGCAGGTAGGCAGCACCGCCTGTTCCACCTCGCGCGTCCAGAGCGAATATTCGGTCTGCACTGCTGCTACCGGATGCACCGCATGGGCGCGCTTCAGGGTCGCCGCGCTGACTTCGCACAGGCCGACATGGGCGATTTTCCCGTTACGCACCAGCTGCGCCAGCGTCTCCATCGTCTCCTCGATTGGCCTTGCGGCGTCGATGCGGTGAACATAATAGAGATCGATCTGCTCTACGCCCAGCCGCCGCAGAGAGTCTTCGCAGCTGCGGCGCGCATAGTCGGCGCTGTTATCGATACCGCGGCGATACTCGCCCGGTTGGCGCACGATGCCGAACTTGGTGGCAATCTTAACGGACGGCTTACGCGTCCTGAGAAAATGACCCAGCAGCTCCTCATTATGGTAAGGGCCGTACATATCGGCGGTATCGAAAAAGTTAATGCCGCTTGCCAGCGCATGATCCAGCGCCAGCAGAGAAGCGTCGTCGTCGCGCGGCCCATAAAACTCGCTCATTCCCATACAGCCCAAACCCAGCGCGGAAACCTGGAGATCGTGTGTCAGCGTTCGTTGTTGCATTGTTAGCCCTCCGTAATGTTGAACGCAGTATGTTCTTTTCCGTATACGGAAAGTAGCGCTAGAATCGGAACCCCATTTTCCATTTTTGAAAAATCCAATGTCATCATTCGTTCACTGGGATGACGCACGCATTTTTCTTGCGGTGGCGCGTTGCGGCACCCTGAGCGGCGCGGCGGAATCGTTGAAAATCGGCATCGCCACGCTGTCGCGGCGTCTGGATCGGCTTGAAGGCGCGCTCGGCGTGCCGCTGTTTACACGCCATCAAACCGGCTATCGCCTGACGGACGATGGCGAAGCGCTGCTGGAGCGCGCCGAGCGGCTGGAGCAGGCGGGACTGGCCTTTGGCGATACGTCGGGCGCGGAAAGCGGCGTGACGGGACGGGTACGCCTGGCGACGGCGGAAAACCTCGCCAACCCGCTGATCGTGCCCTCGCTTGGCGCGCTGTTTGCTCAACATCCGGCGCTGCGGGTTGAGGTGGTGAGCGGGCTGAATACGGTGAACCTCCATCGGCGCGACGCCGATCTGGCGGTCAGAATGGTGCGCCCCGAAGCGGGCAACCTGACGATAAAGCGGCTGGGCACGCTGGGTTTTGGGCTTTACGGCTCGGCGGACTATCTCTCCGCCCGCCGTGTCAGCGCGCCGTTTGTCGATGACGATTTTATTGGCTGGGCGGAAACGCATCATCATTTACCGGCGGCGAAATGGGTGCAGCGCATTCTGCGTGGCCGTCCCTGTCGGCTGGAAACCAATACGCTGTCAGCGCAGCTTGCGGCGGCGTCAGCGGGAGCGGGGCTGGCAGTGCTGCCCCATTTTCTGGCGCGGCAGGCGGGACTGCGCTGTCTGATGAGCGGGCTGGGCGTCGATCAACCGATCTGGCTGGTCATGCAGGCCGATCTCGCGCATTCGCGGCGGGTAAGGGTAGTGGCGGATCACCTTATCGAACTGTTCACCGTCCAGGCGACGGCGCTCAGGGGCGAGACGTAGCCCGCTGCGCATGCCGCTGACGGGGCGGCGGCGGAGCGACACGGCGCGTGGTTGTAATCTCTGGCCCGGACGTTCAAAATTACCCTTCCACGGATAATAAAGGCTTTACCATGAAAAGAGTGATCGTCGGCATCTCCGGCGCCAGTGGCGTGATTTATGGCATACGGATGCTGCAGCTGCTACAACCGCTGCCGGAGATTGAAACGCACCTGGTGATGAGTAACGCCGCGCGCCAGACGCTGGCGCTGGAAACGGATTATACGCTGCGCGAAGTGCAGGGTTTTGCGGACGTGGTGCATGATGTACGCGATATCGCCGCCAGCATCTCGTCCGGTTCGTTTCATACCGCCGGGATGGCGATTCTGCCCTGTTCGATGAAAACCCTTTCCGGCATCGTCAACAGCTACAGCGACGGGCTGCTGACGCGCGCCGCTGACGTGGTGTTAAAAGAGCGCCGTCGGCTGGTGCTGTGCGTGCGCGAAACACCGCTGCATCTTGGCCATCTGCGC
The DNA here is from genome assembly GCF_002953215.1 of Mixta calida. Classification (NCBI taxonomy): domain Bacteria; kingdom Pseudomonadati; phylum Pseudomonadota; class Gammaproteobacteria; order Enterobacterales; family Erwiniaceae; genus Mixta; species Mixta calida. The sequence goes on along the minus strand of NZ_CP026378.1, from coordinate 3,087,798 downwards.
CTGATGACAACCGCCGCCGAGCTGGGCGCCATCGTGATGCCGCCGGTGCCCGCCTTTTACCACCGCCCGCAGTCGATTATGGAAATTGTCGATCAGACGCTGAACCGGGTGTTGGATCAGTTTGATATTACCCTGCCGAACGATCTCTTTACGCGCTGGCAGGGTGCGTAAGTCACATTAACTGACCCGTTTTGGTGCATTAATCCGGCATGGATCACTATTCGTGCATCGCATGCACCAAAACGTAACAATATCCCTTTTTCCTCTTATCAAGCCTGCTATATTTCCTTCACAAACGAGCTGCTTACGCCAGTTTAACGGCCCACGTTCAGGCTTTGAGCCCGTCACGTCGCCGTTGCCCAATCTGGCATGAAAAGTGCAATTTCCTGAACGCAAACCTGTCACGCATCACATAACAATAAGCTCTTCACTTGAGGATAAACCATGAAAAAGCGAGTTCTGGCTCTCTCTTTGCTGCTGGCTTTCTCCAGCGTCGCCAGCGCTGCGGTACCGAAAACGCTACGCATCGGCAATGATCCAACCTATCCGCCGTTTGAATCGAAAAATGCTCAGGGCCAGCTGGTGGGCTTCGATATCGATTTGGCGAACGAAATCTGTAAGCGCATCGCCGCGCAGTGCACCTATGTAGAGAGCGATTTCGATGCGCTAATCCCTTCGCTGAAAGCGAAAAAAATCGATTTTATTATCTCTTCGCTCTCGATCACGGAAAAACGCCAGCAGGAGATCGCCTTCTCAGAAAAACTCTACGCGGCCAACGCGCGTTTAGTGGCGCCGAAAGGCTCTAAACTGGAGCCGACGCCGGAATCGCTGCGCGGGAAAAATATCGGCCTGTTGCAGGGCACGACCCAGGAAACTTACGCTAACCAATACTGGCGCCCGAAAGGCGTCACCGTAACTCCTTACGCCAACCAGGATCTGGTTTATCAGGATCTGAGCGCGGGACGTATCGACGCCGCTTTCCAGGATGAAGTGCAGGCGAGCGAAGGCTTCCTGAAGCAGCCGGTCGGTAAAGATTACGCCTTCGCCGGTCCGGCGGTAAAAGATGACAAGATCTTCGGGGTCGGCACCGGTATCGGGCTGCGTAAGGAAGATAGCGAACTGAAAGCAGCCATCGATAAAGCCTTCGCCGAGATGCGCAAAGATGGCACCTACGACCGCATTGCGAAAAAATATTTCAATTTTAACGTCTATGGCGATTAAGCCTTAATATTCGCTGTGCGTTATATCGCCGCCCCTTAGCACGGGGCGGCGTTTTGTCTGTCTTGTCACGCCAGGATTTCATGCATGCTGTATGGCTATTCTGAAGTTATCTTTCGCGGGGCGCTGGTGACGCTGGAGCTGGCGCTCAGTTCCGTGCTGCTCGCGGTCATCCTCGGCCTGCTGGGCGCAGGCGCCCGGCTCTCCCGTTACCGTCCGCTGGCGCTGCTGTCGGAAGCCTATACCACCCTGATTCGCGGCGTGCCGGATCTGGTGCTGATGCTGCTGATTTTTTACGGTCTGCAGATCGTCCTGAACCAGATCACCGAGGCGCTGGGCATCGCGCAGTTCGATATCGATCCGATGGTGGCGGGCATTATCACCCTCGGCTTTATCTACGGCGCCTACTTCACCGAAACCTTCCGCGGCGCCTTTATGGCGGTGCCGAAAGGGCAGATCGAGGCGGCTACCGCCTTCGGCTTTACCGGCTCGCAGGTGTTCCGCCGTATTCTGTTCCCCGCCATGATGCGTTTCGCCCTGCCGGGCATCGGCAATAACTGGCAGGTGGTGCTGAAGGCGACGGCGCTGGTTTCGCTGCTTGGGCTGGAGGATGTGGTGAAAGCCACTCAGCTGGCCGGTAAAAGCACCTGGCAGCCGTTCTGGTTCGCCGTGGTGGCTGGCATCATCTATCTGCTGTTCACCACGCTGTCGAGCGGCGTACTGTGGTGGCTGGAGCGTCGCTACTCTGTTGGGGTGAAAAAGGCCGAGCTATGATCGACATCATTCATGAATACTGGAAAGCGCTGCTCTGGACCGACGGCTACCGCTTTACCGGCGTGGCGATCACGCTGTGGCTGCTGATTCTCTCCGTGGCGGTGGGCGGCTGTCTGGCGATAGTGCTGGCGATCGCCCGCGTGTCGTCGATTCGCGCCATCAGCGCACCGGTCTGGCTGTTTACCTGGGTGTTTCGCGGCACGCCGCTCTACGTGCAGCTGCTGATCATCTATTCCGGTATGTATACGCTGGAGGTGGTGAAGGGATCGGAGCTGCTGAGCGCCTTTTTTCGCAGTGGTCTGAACTGTACGCTGCTGGCGTTTACGCTCAACACCTGCGCTTATACCACGGAGATCTTCGCCGGGGCGATCCGCGCGGTGCCGCACGGCGAAATCGAGGCGGCGCGCGCCTACGGTTTTTCCACCTTTAAGCTTTATCGCTGCATTATTCTGCCTGCGGCGCTGCGCATCGCGCTGCCCGCCTACAGCAACGAAGTCATTTTGATGCTGCATTCGACGGCGCTGGCGTTTACCGCCACGGTACCGGATCTGCTGAAGATCGCGCGTGATATCAACGCGGCGACCTATCAGCCGTTTACCGCTTTCGGCATCGCGGCGCTGCTCTATTTAATTATCTCTTATGTGTTGATTAGCCTGTTCCGTAAGGCGGAAGCACGCTGGCTGGCGCATATCAAACCTTCCTCGTCGCACTGAGTACCACTATGGCTGAAAATAAACTGAACGTAACCGAGCTGCATAAGCGTTATGGCGAACATGAGGTGCTGAAAGGCGTTTCGCTGCGGGCGAACGCTGGCGATGTGATTACCATTATCGGATCGTCCGGCTCCGGCAAAAGCACCTTCCTGCGCTGCATTAACTTTCTTGAAAAGCCCAGCGAAGGAACGATTGCAGTAAATAATCAGGCGATTAGCCTGGTGCGTGATAAAGATGGCCAGCTGAAGGTGGCGGATAAAGAGCAGCTGCGTCTGCTGCGCACGCGGCTGACCATGGTGTTTCAGCACTTTAACCTCTGGAGCCATATGACGGTGCTGGAGAACGTAATGGAGGCGCCGATTCAGGTGCTGGGGCTGAGCAAGGCTGAGGCGCGCGAACGGGCGCTGCGCTATCTCAATAAGGTGGGCATCGACGAGCGCGCCAGCGTGAAGTATCCGGTTCACCTGTCGGGCGGACAACAGCAGCGCGTCTCCATCGCTCGCGCGCTGGCGATGGAGCCGGACGTGCTGCTGTTTGATGAACCAACCTCGGCGCTCGATCCTGAACTGGTGGGCGAAGTGCTGCGCATCATGCAGAAGCTGGCGGAAGAGGGCAAAACCATGGTGGTGGTAACGCATGAGATGGAGTTCGCCCGCCACGTCTCCAGCCATGTGATTTTCCTGCATCAGGGGAAAATCGAAGAGGAGGGGCCGCCGGAGGCGCTGTTCCTGCAACCGAAAAGCGCGCGCCTGCAACAATTTTTATCCGGCGCGCTGAAGTAAGCGCGCCGTAGCCGCACAGGATTTTCTGTCTGCCGCGCGCTACACCACGTTGGCCAGCGCGGTTGGCAGATCGTACCAGCGGAAGTGAAAGCCCGACGCCTCCAGGCGTTTGGGCAGCACATGCTGGCCGCCCAGCACCAGCACCGCCGATTCGCCCATCAGCAGCTTGATTGCCGTGGCGGGCGTGCGCACCAGCGACGGACGCCGCATCACTTTTCCTAATGTGGCGGCGAATTGTTCATTGCGCACCGCATAGGGCGAAACCATATTAAATGGGCCGCTCAGGTTGTGATCCAGCAGCCAGAGAATGCCGCCCAGCATATCTTCAATATGTATCCAGGGCATATATTGTCGGCCGTTGCCGAGCGGGCCGCCGACGCCCAGCATAAAAGGCTTTTTCATCTGCGCCAGCGCGCCGCCTTCTTTTGCCAGCACCACGCCGGTGCGCAGCAGGCATACGCGGGTGCGATCGCTGGCGGCGGCCAGCGCCAGCGTTTCCCAGCGCTGGCACAGCTGGTGGGTGAATTCATCGTGACCGTCGTCTTCTTCCGTCAGCACCGCTTCGCCGCTGTCGCCGTAGTAGCCGGTCGCCGAGCCGGAAATCAACACCGCGGGCGGTTCGCTGCTGGCGTTAATCAGCGAGGCGATTCGCTCGGTCATTTGCCAGCGGCTTTCGCACAGCAGCTGTTTGTGCTGCGGCGTCCAGCGCTTCGCCGCAATCGGCTCGCCGGCAAGGTTGATCACCGCGTCGATGCCGTTTAAATCGTGCTGCTGATCGAGACCGGACCAGATGCTGACCTCTGAACCAAGCAGGTCGCGCGCCGCTTCGACGTTGCGCGACACCACGCTGACGCGATCGCCGCGCGCCAGCAGGCGCGTCACCAGATGACGACCAATCAGGCCGGTGCCGCCGGTAATCAGAATTTGCATGCGCAACCCTATGTCTGTGTTATTACTCTTTATTCAGCATAGAAGAGAACCTCATTAATGGTGATATTATCAACGGGCGCAATGGCTAATCCTGATAATTTCCGCTAAACAGAGAGCGGCGGCGATGGCACTTATCGCCTTCCCAAACGACGACTACCTTTGCAGGAGAATCGACACTATGCCCTGGCCCAAGATAACGCTGTGGACAGACGCTGATTTTTACAGCCCTTATGCGATGTCCGTTTATGTCGCGCTGCGTGAAAAAGGGCTGCCGTTTACGCTGCGGCCGGTCGATCTCGCGCAACGGCAGCAGCAGACGGAAGCGTACGCGGCGCTCTCGCTGACTCGCCGCGTGCCGTTGTTAGCGGTGGATGAGATGCGGCTGAGCGAGTCGTCGGCGATTACGGAATATCTGGAAGAACGCTTTCCGGCGCCCGATTATGAGCGCCTTTATCCCCACGACAGAGAGAAACGGGCGCGGGCGCGCGAGCTACAGGCCTGGCTGCGCAGCGACTTTCTGCCGCTCAGACAGCAGCGTCCCACCGAGGTATTGTTCGCCGGAAAAAAATATTCGCCGCTGACGGAAGACGCCCGTCACAGCGCCGCTAAACTGATTGAAGGCGCCCAGCGTCTGCTGAGCGGAGGCCAACAGAATCTGTTTGGAGAATGGTCGATAGCCGACACCGATTTGGCGGTCATGCTCAATCGTCTTGCCCTACACGGCGATGCGCTGCCTGACAGCCTCGCGGAATACGCCTGGTTTCAGTGGCAGCGCGCCTCTGTCCAGCTCTGGCTGGGCGAATCAGGCAAAAAAAGGTAACTGACGACTTCTGTATTGCGTCTGGCTCATGAAGTCTTTAACTTATGGCGGTTTGCGTCAACGTAACGCGAAACCTGTGGCATTTCATCGCGCAATTCGCGCCAGAACGAAAAGGATTACTGATGGTGGAGCATAGTCAGGATGCCGGTACTGAATGGGTAGACATCGTTAGCGAAGATAACGAGGTTATCGCTCAGTCCAGCCGTGCCCAGATGCGGGCACAACGTTTGCGTCATCGCGCTACCTACATCGTAGTGCATGACGGCATGGGTAAAATTCTGGTGCAGCGCCGTACCGAAAGTAAAGATTTCCTGCCGGGCATGCTGGATGCCACCGCAGGCGGCGTGGTGCAGAGCGGGGAGGCAATTCTGGACTCCGCGCGACGGGAAGCGGAAGAGGAGCTGGGCATTGCCGCCGTGCCGTTCGCCGAGCATGGCCAGTTCTACTTTGAAGATGAGCATTGCCGCGTCTGGGGCGCGCTGTTCAGCTGTGTGTCGCACGGCCCGTTCGCCATGCAGCCGGAAGAGGTGGATGAGGTATTCTGGCTGACGCCGGAGGAGATCACCGCCCGCTGCGACGAGTTCACGCCCGATTCGCTTAAGGCGCTGTCGCTGTGGATGAGCCGCAACGCCAATAACGAACCGGCAAAGCAGAAAAAGCCGGAGGAGACGGAATAACGTCTCAGCAGCTGTCCCGCAAACAGAGGCTGGAGGCGATCGGCTTGCGATCGCGCCAGTCTCCGTCATTCAGACGCGCCAGCAGCGCGCGACCAGCCTCAATGCCGATTTTACGGTGCGGCACCGCCATTGTGGTTAACGGCGGCTGACACACCCGGCTGACGTCGCTGTCGCCGAATCCCACCACCGCCAGATCGTCCGGCACCTTAATTCGTCTGCGCTGACATTCATACAGCGCGCCGCAGGCCAGTTCGTCAGACACGCAGACCAGCGCATCCAGTTCCGGCCATGCCAGCAAAAATTCCGGCAGCTGCGACGCGCCGGTAGAGAAACCAGGCGGTAACGCGGCGTTGATCACCCGGTTAGGCGACAGATGATGGCGTAGCATCGCCTTATACCAGCCTTGCAAATGCTGCTGAAAAATCCACTGCTCTTGATTGGCGCAGAGAAGCCCGATATTCTCATAGCCGCGCTGGATAAGCATTTCGGTGAGTTCATACATGGCGGCGACGTTGTCGATGCCAATATTCATATCAATAGGATCGGCGCGCACCGCGCCTATCTCCATCACTGGAATCGAAGCGTTTTGCAGCCAGTGACGCACAGTGTCGCTGTGGTCAACGCTGAGCAGAATGGCGGCGGCGATATTGGAGGCCAGCAGCGTTTCCAGCAATTTCTCTTCCTGTTCCATGCGATGTTGCGATTCCGCCAGCATGATCTGGTAACCGGCGGGCTGCAAAACCTGCTGAAGACCAGCGAACATTTCAGAACAGCCCGCTTCGGCGAGGTTCGGCACCACCATCGCGATGGTCCACGATGAGGCCGACGCCAGCGCGCTGGCGGCAAGGTTGGGCATATAGCCCAGCTCCTGTACCGCCGCCTCGATTTTTTCCCGCAGCTTATCGGAAACCTGTTCAGGCGTGCGCAACGCACGGGAGACGGTCATCGTGCCTACACCGGCAAGCTGCGCGACATCGGCAAGCGTGACTTTACCGGTACTACGTCGTTTTCGGGTTAGGGACATACACTTTCCTGCTGACCAGACGCTGATTGTCTTCCTTTGCTTTACAAGACAGGGAGTATACGCCCTAACTCCCTTTTTTTTCTGTGAATTCACGCCATGATTGAAATTTGATAGCGCTATCACAATTCCATATCTCGGCGTTTTGGTAGCGCTATCTTTGCAATTGAGATCACGGTTAACCGCGGCTTTCTTGCATAAAGTTTGTGCACCTTGACGACAGGGCAGGAGAGAAAAGTGCTTAAAGAATGGCTGAATGATACCACCATCATGCTGCGCGACAGCGTGGAGGAATGGCCGCAGGCGCTGGAGCTCTGCGCCGGACCGCTGCTGGCATCGGGCGTTATCACGCCTGACTATGTGACGGCAATTGTCGAACAGCATCGCAGACTGGGACCCTATTACGTGCTGGCGCCGGGGCTGGCTATGCCCCATGCGCGGCCAGAAGAAGGGGCGAAAGGGTTAGGGCTGACGCTGCTCAAGCTGGAGCGCGGCGTAGCGTTCGGCGCCGATGAGTTCGACCCGGTGGATATTATCGTGATGCTCGCCGCGCCCGATAAGCACAGCCATATCGACATGATCTCTGCGCTGGCGGCGTTATTTTCCAGCGATGAGGATATGCAGCAGTTACGCCAGGCAAGAACGTTAGAGGAGATTAGAAAGATTATCGAACGCTTCTGATTTAATTTCGCAAACCTGTTTTTCGGCACATTACGCGCCAGCGTGATGCGGACGCACTGTATCTAAAAAAGGTGATGGCAATGAAAATTATGGCTATTTGCGGTTCCGGCCTGGGCAGCAGTTTTATGGTTGAGATGAATATTAAAAAGGTGCTTAAAAAGCTTGAGATCGAGGCGGAGGTCGAACATTCCGATCTCTCTTCGGCAGTGCCCGGCGCGGCGGACCTGTTTGTGATGGCGAAGGATATCGCCGCCAGCGCCAGCGTGCCGACAAGTCAGCTGGTGGTGATCAACAACATCATCGACATCCATGAACTGGAAACGCAACTGCGCGCCTGGTTCGACAAACAATAACTCACGTCATGTCTGCTGCACCCAGGCGGCCGTAGAGCGCGCCGTCAGACAGCAGACTTGTGACGCGTCTGTGGCGAGGTGGATATGTTTATCCTTGAAACGCTAAATTTCATTGTTGATATTCTTAAAGTGCCCTCGGTGCTGGTCGGCTTAATTGCGTTAATTGGCCTGGTCGCCCAGAAAAAAGCTTTTTCAGATGTGGTGAAAGGCACCATTAAAACTATTCTCGGCTTTATTGTATTAGGCGGCGGCGCGACGGTGCTGGTGGGATCGTTAAATCCGCTTGGCGGCATGTTTGAACACGCCTTTAATATTCAGGGGATCATTCCTAACAACGAAGCCATTGTCTCGATAGCGCTGGAAAAATATGGCGCCTCCACCGCGCTGATTATGGCGTTCGGCATGGTGGCGAATATTATCGTTGCCCGCTTTACGCGCCTGAAATATATCTTTCTGACCGGGCATCACACCTTTTATATGGCCTGCATGATCGGCGTGATTCTCTCCGTCGCCGGATTTGACGGCGTAAGCCTGGTGTTTACCGGCTCGTTGATCTTAGGCCTGGTGATGGCCTTCTTCCCGGCGCTGGCGCAGCGCTATATGAAGCGCATCACCGGGACGGATGATATTGCCTTCGGCCACTTCGGCACGCTGGGTTACGTGCTTGCAGGCTGGATTGGCAGTCTGTGCGGCAAAGGCTCGCGATCGACAGAAGAGATGAATCTGCCGAAAAATCTCAGCTTCCTGCGCGACAGCTCTATTTCTATCTCCCTGACCATGATGATTATCTATCTGATTATGGCGGTCAGCGCTGGACGCGAATATGTCGAAAGCGCCTTCAGCAGCGGCCAGCACTATCTGGTGTACGCCATCATCATGGCCATCACCTTCGCGGCGGGCGTGTTTATCATCTTGCAGGGTGTGCGTCTGATTCTGGCGGAAATCGTGCCCGCCTTTACCGGCTTTTCGGAAAAGCTGGTGCCAAATGCACGTCCGGCGCTGGACTGTCCGGTGGTCTATCCCTATGCCCCGAACGCGGTGCTGATCGGCTTTCTGTTCAGCTTCCTAGGCGGACTGGTGGGGTTGTTCCTGCTGGGGCAGATGAAGCTGGTGTTGATCCTGCCCGGCGTGGTGCCGCACTTCTTTACCGGCGCCACCGCAGGCGTATTCGGCAACGCCACCGGCGGACGGCGCGGGGCGATGATCGGCGCTTTCGCCAACGGCCTGCTGATTACCTTCCTGCCGGTGCTGCTGCTGCCGGTGCTGGGCGCGATTGGCTTCGCCAACACGACCTTCTCCGACGCTGATTTCGGCGTTATCGGCATTGTGCTGGGCAATCTGGCGCGCTACCTGTCGCCGCTGGCCATTACCGGGCTGGTTATTGCGTTGTTCGCGCTGCTGGTGGCGTACAACATTTTCGCGAAAAACAGATCTGCGGCCAGTCGCGCGCAGGAAAACACCGGAGCCAAATCATGAATTTACCAGAGCTTACCCGACTGGCGCGCGATATTCGCCTCGCCACCCTTAAAACGCTGACGCAGCTTGGCTTCGGACATTATGGCGGCAGCATGTCGGTGGTGGAAACGCTGGCGGTGCTGTATGGCGCCGTAATGAAAATCGATCCGGCGGACCCGGACTGGCCGGAGCGCGATTACTTCGTACTGTCGAAAGGCCACGCGGGGCCAGCGCTCTACAGTACGCTGGCAATCAAAGGCTATTTCCCGTTTGAAGAACTGAACACACTAAACCAGAACGGCACTCGTCTGCCAAGCCACCCGGATCGGCTGAAAACCCGCGGCGTGGATGCCACGACCGGCTCGCTGGGACAGGGGATTTCCATCGCAGGCGGCATGGCGCTGTCGCACCGGCTGGCAGGGCGGCCAAACCGGGTATTCTGCATCGTCGGCGACGGTGAGCTTAACGAGGGACAGTGCTGGGAGGCGTTTCAGTTTATCGCCCATCACCGCCTGAATAACCTGACGATCTTCGTTGACTGGAACAAACAGCAGCTTGACGGCGAGCTGGACGAAATTATCTGCGCCTTCAACCTGGAGCAAAAATTTCGCGCCTTCGGTTTTGAGGCCGTCACCGTCAAGGGCGACGACATTGCCGGGCTGCTGGCGGCGGCGCAGCCGGTGTTGCCCGCAGACGCCAGGCCGCGCGTGGTGATCCTTGACAGCGTGAAAGGGCAGGGCGTGCCGTATCTGGAGCAGTTAAACAACTCTCACCACCTGCGTCTGACCGATGAGATAAGACAGGCGCTTAACGAAGCTATTCGCCAACTGGAGGCCGCACATGATTAAGCTCGCACCGGCGGGGAAAAAAGACGCGACGGAGATGCGCAAGGTGTACGCCAGTTTCGT